>CBFGMM010000014.1:0-28550 GCA_965649855.1 uncultured Thermomonas sp.
CCCCGGTGCCGCTGCCGCGCGCATTGCTGGCCGCGTGGCGCGCCGCCCGCGGCTGAGCGCGGTGCCGCCGTAGCCGGACCGCAGCGTTGCAGGGGTGGTTACCCCCGCATCGGTACAATGCCCCGATGCAGCCCCAACGCCATGACCCGCTCCCCGACGTCGCCGCCGATGCCCCGGCCCTGGCGCGCCCGCTCGACTGGGTGGGCATGGAGGGCATTGCATTGCCGATCCGCCTGGGCGCGGAGGGGGAGGGCGCGCTGCAAGTGCCCGCGCTCGTCGACATCGCGGTGGACCTGGCCGACCCCGCCGCGCGCGGCATCCACATGTCGCGCCTGTACCTGCAGCTGCAGGAGTCGCTCGCCAGGGAAGCGCTGGGCGCACCCGCCCTGCGCCGGCTGCTGGAATCGCTGGTGGCGTCGCAAGGGGGGCTGGCCACCGCCGCGCGCCTGCGCGTGCGCTACGACCACCTGTTGCTGCGGCCGGCGCTTGCGACCCCGCACGCGGGATGGAAACGCTACCCGGTGGAGGTGGAGGCGGTGCTGCGCGACGGCCACCTGACCCTGTCGCTGGGCTTCGAGGTCGACTATTCCAGCACCTGCCCGGCGTCGGCGGCGCTGTCGCGCCAGGCCAACGCGCGCCGGTTCGCCGACGATTTCGCCGGGGTGCGCCCGCTGTCGAACGAGGCCGTGCGCGCCTGGCTGGCCTCCGAACGCGGCCTGGCCGCGACCCCGCACGCCCAGCGCAGCCGCGCCAGCCTGCGCCTGGAGCTGCGCCCGGCGTTCGACGACCTGCCGCTCGCGGGACTGGTCGATGCGGTCGAATCCGCGCTGGGAACGCCGGTGCAGACCGCGGTGAAGCGCGCGGACGAGCTTGCCTTCGCCGAGGCGAACGCCGCCAACCTGATGTTCTGCGAGGACGCCGCGCGGCGGGTGGCCGCCGCGCTGGCGCGCGATGTCCGGGTCGCGGCCTGGGAGGTGCGCGTGGCGCATTTCGAGAGCCTGCACGCGCATGACGCCGTCGCGTCGGTGAATGGTCGCAACGCGCCTGGCTGAAGTCCTCGCGGCGCCGCGCCAACGGGGCGGTTACTTCCCGCGTTCGAGCACCAGCAGCGGATCGATGCGCACGTCGAACCAGTTCATGCCCCAGTGCAGGTGAGGTCCGGTCGCGCGACCGGTCGCCCCCACCGCGGCGATCACGTCGCCTTGCTTCACCGCATCGCCCACCTGTGCGTCGATCCGCGACAGGTGCAGGAAATTGCTGCTGACGCCGTGTCCGTGGTCGAGCACCACGGTGCCACCGGTGAGGTACAGGCCGGGATCGGCGAACGTGACCACGCCGTCGGCCGGCGCCCTGACCGGGGTCCCGGTGGGCGCCGCGATGTCCATGCCCGAGTGCGGTGCGCGCGGCGAGCCGTTGTACACGCGCTGGTTGCCGAAGCGGCCGCTGATGCGTCCCCGCACCGGCCAGATGAACGCCTGCGCGAAGCCGGTGCGCGGATCGTCGCGGGTGCGCGCGGCCACCACGCGGGCCTGCTCGCGGGCGATCCGCTCGGCGATCGCCGGGGGCGGATCGACCGTGGACGGCGGTACGCCGTTGACGCGCTCGATCGGCCAGTCGCGTGGCGTCACCGCGATCGACAGCGTGTGCAGGCGCGCACTGGGCGCCTGGACCTGGACCTGCAGCGGCCCGGTTTCGTCGCGGCCCACCCCGAACACCACGCTGCCGTAGGGGGTGACCCGCAGTTCGCGGCCGGCGTGGCGCGCCGTGCTGCCCGCGGGCACCTTGCCGATGACCATCGCGCCCTGCGGCACCGAGGCCGGGAACACGATGCCGAGGACGTCCGCGCGGTCGCGCAGCGTCGGCGGCGGGGGCTGGGCGACGTCGGCGCGCTGCTGCGCGCCCGCGCCGGAGAGTGCGCCCAGGCAGAGCAGGGCGATCGCCCAGCGCGCGGCCATCAGCGCTCGAACCGCAGGCGCTGGCCCGCCGGCGCGCCGGCCAGCGCGGCCCCGTTCCAGGCCAGCTCGCCATTGACCCAGGTCGACGCGATCCGGGAATGGAAGGTGGTGCCCTCGAACGGGGACCAGCCGCACCTGCTCAGCACGTCCTCGCGGCGCACGGTGAAGGGCGTGTCGTCCACCAGCACCAGGTCCGCCGCATAGCCCTCGCGCAGGAAGCCGCGGCCCGCCACGTCGAACAGCTGCGCCGGCGCGTGCGCGAACTTCTGCACGACCTGCGCGGTGGTCAGCCGCCCTTCGTGCACCAGCTCCAGCGCCGCGTTCAGCGCGAACTGCACCAGCGGCAGGCCGCTGGGCGCCCCGGCGTAGGGGCGGGCCTTCTCCTCCAGCGTGTGCGGCGCGTGGTCGGTGGCCAGCACGTCCAGCACGTCGCCGGCCAGCGCGTCGATGATCGCCTGGCGGTCGGCCTCGTCCTTGATCGCCGGGTTGCACTTGATCAGGTTGCCCAGGCGCGCGTAATCGCCGCGCGCGAAGCGGGTGAAGTGGATGCAGGTTTCCGCGGTGATGCGCTTGCGGCTGCCGTCGGCGCGGACCAGCGGGCCCTGCTCGAACAGCGCCAGTTCGTCGGCGGTGGAGATGTGCAGGACGTGCAGCCGGGTGCCGTGCCGGCGCGCGAGTTCCAGCGCCAGCCGGGTCGACTTGATGCAGGCCTCGCGACTGCGGATGTCCGGGTGGCATTCCACCGGGATGTCGTCGCCGTAGCGCGCCCGGAACGCGGCCAGGTTGGCCTCGATCATGGGCGTGTCTTCGCAATGGGTGATGATGGGCACCGGGGTGTCGCGGAAGATCGCGTCCAGCGTGGCCGGATCGTCCACCAGCATGTTGCCGGTGGACGCGCCCATGAACACCTTCAGGCCCGGGGTGGCGCGCGGGTCGATCGCGCGCACCGCCGCCAGGTTGTCGTTGCTGGCCCCCATGTAGAAGCCGTAGTTGGCGTGGCTGCGACCGGCGGCGCGGCGGTACTTGTCCTCCAGCGCCGCGGCGTCCAGCGTCGGCGGGCTGGTATTGGGCATGTCCATGAAGCTGGTCAGGCCGCCGGCCACCGCCGCCGCGGACTCGCTGGCGATGTCGGCCTTGTATTCCATTCCCGGTTCGCGGAAATGCACCTGGTCGTCGATCATCCCCGGCAGCAGCCGGCGGCCGGCGGCGTCGATCACGGTTTCGCCGGCACGCGGCGCCAGCCCGGCCCCGATGGCCTGGATCACGCCGTCCGCGAAGCGCAGGTCGCCGTCGGACTCGCGGCCTTCGTTGACCAGGCGGGCGTTGACGATCAGGGTCGAAGTCATCGGGTTTCCTTGGAGGGTGGCACCGGGTCGTGGCCACCCGGGTGCAGGGGATGGCAGCGGGCCACGCGACGCACCGCCAGCCAGCCCCCCCGGAGTGTGCCGAATCGCCCGACCGCCTGCATGGCGTATTCCGAGCAGCTGGGGACGAAGCGGCAGCGGGTGCCGAGCAGGGGGCTGATCCAGCGCTTGTAGCCGCGCAGCAGCGCGATGAGCAATCGGTCGATCACGGGGTGGACACGCGGCCTGGCGCAGGGTGGCGCGGTTGCCGCTGCCTTGTCGGCAGGGTATAACAGCGCGCTTTCCCGTCTCAAGGGAATATCGAAGGAATACCCGCACGTGGCAGCGAAGAAACCCGCGAAGAAAGCCGTCAAGCCGGCCAAGAAGGCCACTTCCAAGGCTCCCGTGAAGAAGGCCGCGGCCAGGCCGGCCGCGAAGCCCGCGCCGAAGAAGGCCGCGCCTGCGTCCAAGGCCGCCAAGAAGGCGCCTACGAAGAAGGCGCCTGCGAAGAAGGTGGCCAAGGCCGTGGTGAAGAAGCCGGCGCCCAAGCCCGTCGCAAAGAAAGCGCCCGCCAGGCCGGCGCCTGCGAAGCGGCCGGCGACGAAGCCTGCGGCGCCCGTTGCAAAGGCGCCCGCCAAGAAGCCGGCGCCCGCCGCGAAGCCGGCACCGGTGGCGAAGAAGGCCGTGGCCAAGCCCGCGCCCGCCGCCGCCAGGCAGGCCGCTCCCGCTCCGGTGCAGAAGACCACCGCCAGGTCGGCGTCCAAGCCCGCTGCCAGCGTGCAGAAGCCCGCGGCGGTGGTTGCGCCGCCGGCACCGCGCAAGCCCGGCAAGGTCGCGGTCGCCGTGGTCTCCAACAAGAGCAGCGCGCCCGCGCCCAGGGGCAAGGTCAAGGTGGTGCCCTACCGCGTGGACGAGGCCAGCGGACGCCCGCTGGTGCCCGCCGGCTACAAGCCCGCGGCGGACGAGGAATACATGAGTCCGCTGCAGCTGGAATATTTCCGCCAGCGCCTGCTGGGCTGGCGTGCGGACCTGGTGGAAGAATCCAAGCAGACCATCGAGAACCTCAAGGAAGAGGTGCGCGACGTCGGCGACGAAGCCGAGCGCGCCACCCGCGAAACCGAGAACTCCCTGGAACTGCGCACCCGCGACCGCTACCGCAAGCTGATCGGCAAGATCGACAGCACGCTGAAGCGGCTGGACGCGGGCGACTACGGCTACTGCGTGGACACGGGCGAGGAAATCGGCCTGGACCGCCTCGAGGCGCGCCTGACCGCCGAGCGCACCATCGATGCGCAGGAACGCTGGGAGCATTCGCAGAAACTGATGGGCGACTGAGCCGCACCGAATGCGGCACGATGGACGAACGGCGCCCTCGGGGCGCCGTTCCGCATTGGGCGCCCGCACAATCTTCCGCTAACGAACCTTCGACGATGCGCTGACACCCACGCTGGCACGCTGTCCCCGCGGTACGGCACATGGCGTGCCGCGACATTTCCCCCAAGGAGGACACGCATGAACAAGGACATCATCGCCGGCAACTGGAAGCAGCTGAAGGGCAAGGCGCAGGCCAAGTGGGGCGACCTCACAGACGACGTGTTCGACGTCGCCGAAGGCAACACCGAGTACCTGAGCGGCAAGCTCCAGGAGCAGTACGGCTGGGACCGCAACCGCGCGGAGCGCGAGGTCAGCGAGTTCAGCCGCACGCTGAACTGACCAGCCAGGCGCATTCACGAAACGGGCCGGCGCATGCGCCGGCCCGTTTCGTTGTGGGTGGCGCTACTGCAGGTCGCGCAGGTCCAGGCGCCGCAACCGCGGGGCCCGCAGCGCGGTGATCCCCGCCACCGCGATGGTCGCCACGCCGCCCACCACCACCGCGGGGACCAGGCCGAGCAGGCGCGCCATGCTGCCGGCGTAAAAGGCGCCCAGTTCGTTCGACGAACTGATGAAGATCCCGTTCACCGAAGACACCCGCCCACGCATCGCATCCGGCGTGGCGAGTTGCAGGATGGTGGAGCGGACCACCACCGACACCCCGTCGAACACGCCCGACAGCAGCAGGAACGCGGCCGACAGCCAGAACGCCGTGCTCAGCCCGAAACCGATCATGCAGGCGCCGAAGCCGGCCACCGCCAGCAACAGGACGCGCCCGGCGTGCGCCTGAAGCGGGCGCCGGGACAGCCACAGGGCCACCGCCACCGAGCCGAGCGCTGGCGCGCCGCGCAGCACCCCCAGCGCCTCCGGCCCTGCGTCCAGCACGTCCTTGATGAATGCCGGGGCCAGCGAGATCGCGCCGCCCAGCAGCACCGCGAACATGTCCAGCGCCAGCGCCGCCAGCAGCAGCTGGTGGCCGAACACGAAGCGCAGGCCTTCGCCGATGCTGGCCAGCACCGGGCCGCGCTGCTGCGGCATGGCCGGCTCGGTGACCGGCATGCGCAGCAGGGCGAAGGCCGCCAGCAGGGCGCAGCCGGTCGCCAGGACATAGGCGGCGGCGATGCCGTGCGCGGCCACCAGCAGGCCGCCCAGTGCCGGGCCCAGCACCAGGCCGGTCTGGAACACCACGCTGCCGATGCTGGCGCCGCGCGCGAACTGCTCGCGCCGCAGCACGCGGGCGAACAGGGCGTTGTGCACCGGACCCAGGAACGAGCGGCCGATCCCGCCGATGCCGATCGCCAGGTACACCGGCCACAGGCCATCCAGCGGCAGCCGGCCGGAGGCGAACAGCGCCAGCGCCGCGGCAGTCGCGGCGAGCACCAGGCAGGCGGCGGCGCCCAGCTTGCGCCGTGGCAGGTGGTCGACCAGGTAGCCGGAGAACGGCGCCACGCAGAAGAACGGGATCACCTCGGCCAGGCCGATCAGCCCCAGCGACAGCGGGTCGCGCGTGACCTCGTAGACCTGCCAGCCGACCGTGACCGCCACCACCTGGTACGAGAGCAGGGTGGCGATGCGGTACAGCATCAGCCAGCGGAAGCCGGTGCTGCGCAGCGGCGATGCCGCCGCGGCGTTCATGCGCCCTGCGCGGCGGTGCGTGCGTGTTCGCGGATGAAGGCGAGCAGGGCCGCGAGTCCGTTGCTGCGGGTGGGCGACAGGTGGCGCGCCAGGCCGATCGCGCCCACGAAGTCGGGCTCGGTGGCCAGGATCTCGGCGGCGCTGCGCCCCGAATAGACGCGCAGGGCCAGGAACACGAGGCCCGAAACGATCGCCGAGTCGCTGGCGGCCGCGAAGTCCAGCCGCGCGGCATCACCCGACGGCACGATCCACACCTTGGACTGGCAGCCGAGCAGGCGGTGCGCGTCGGTCCTGCAGGCCTCGGGGAAGTCCGGCAGCTTGCGGCCCAGGTCGATCAGGTACTGGTAGCGTTCCGACCAGTCGCCGAAGAACGCGAACTCCTCGGCGATCGCGGCCTGCGCCTCCGCCGGGGTGGCTTCGAGGGGGAACACGGTCGCGGTCATGCGCGCTTCCAGCGCACGCCTTGCGGCGTGTCTTCCAGCAGCACGCCCTCGGCCGCGAGCTGCTGGCGGATCGCATCGGCGCGGGCGAAATCGCGGGCCTGCTTGGCGGAGACGCGTTCGTCGATCAGGGCCTGGATGCGTGCGTCGTCGTCGCTGGAGGCGCCGCGCGAGAACCACGCCGGTGGGTCCTGTTGCAGCAGGCCGAGTGCCCTGCCGCTCGCTTTGAGCCGGGCTGCAAGTTCCAGCAGTTGCGGCAGGGAATCCGCGTTCGAGGCGTCGTGCGCGAGCACGTTCCTGAGCGCGCGCGCGTCGGTTGCGATCCCCGCGACAAGTGCCAGGGCAGCGGGCGTATTGAGATCGTCATCCAGCGCCGCCTCGATTTCGTCCGGAATGGCTGACGTCGGGATTTCCGCGCCGGACATCACGGCCAGGGCCTCCGCGTCGCGCAGCGTGCCGTACAGCCGGTCCAGCGTGCGCACGGACTGTTCGACCAGCGCGTCGGACCACTCCAGCGGCTGCCGGTAGTGCGCGGAGAGCAGGGCGTAGCGGAGCGCCTCCGGCGGATGCGCGCGCACCAGCTCGTGCACGCGCTGGATGTTGCCCACCGACTTCGCCATCTTGGCGCCGCCGAAGTTCAGCATGCCGTTGTGCAGCCACCAGCGCGCGAACGGGGCGCCGCCGTGGGCGCACTCGCTCTGCGCCACTTCGTTCTCGTGGTGCGGGAACTGCAGGTCCACGCCGCCGGCATGGATGTCGATGGTCGGGCCCAGGTGCGCCTCGGCCATCGCCGAGCACTCGATGTGCCAGCCGGGGCGCCCGCGGCCCCAGGGCGAGTCCCAGCCCGGCAGGTCGGCGCCGGAGGGCTTCCACAGCACGAAGTCGCCCGGGTTGCGCTTGTACGGGGCGACCTCGACGCGCGCGCCGGCCAGCATGTCGTCCGGATCCCGGCGCGACAGCCTGCCGTAGCCCGGGTAGCTGTCCACCGCGAACAGCACGTGGCCTTCCGCCGCGTAGGCGTGGCCGCCTTCCACCAGCCGCTCGATCATCGCGATCATCTGCGGCATGTGCGCGGTGGCGGCCGGCTCGATGTCGGGGGCGAACTCGCCGGTCACGCCCAGCGCCGCCATGTCCTCGCGGTAGGCCGCGGCGTAGCGGTCGGTGATCGCCGCGATCGGCGCGCCGATCTCACGTGCCGCCGCATTGATCTTGTCGTCCACGTCGGTGATGTTGCGCGCGTAGCGCAGGCCGCCATGGCGGCGGCGCAGCAGCGCCGCGAGCACCCCGAACACCACCGGCCCGCGGGCATTGCCGATGTGCACGTAGTTGTAGACCGTGGGGCCGCAGACGTACATGGTGGGCCGCGCCGGGTCCAGCGGGACGAACGGCTCGACCCGCCGGGTCAGGGTGTTGTAGAGGTGCAGGCGGTTCAAGGACGGCTCGTGCTGCGGGGAGTACGCCATTGTAGCGACGGGGCGGGGCATGACAGCGAGGATTCATCCCGCGCGGGGCCGCTGCCGATAGACTGCGCTGCGATGCGCACGCACGCCGCCCTGCTGTCCCTGTCCTGCGCCCTGGCCTGCGCGGCCGGCGCGCGGGCGCAGGAGGCCGGCCGCGAAGTGGTCATCCCGCAGGAGATGGTCCGCTTCGACTATGCGCAGGTGCTCGAGGTGCAGCCGGTCTACCAGACCCTGCGCGCCACCCGCAACGAGCGCGTCTGCGACGTGGAGCAGCCGTCCAACGGCCTGTCGCGGGTGGTCGGCGCGGTCAGGGAACGGCTGGGCAGCGGCGGCACCACCAGCGAGGAAAAGGCCGCCGGGCTGACCAATTGCCGGATGGCACCGGTCGTGCGCGAATTCCGCCGGCCCATGGCCTACGACGTGGACTACGTCTACAAGGGCAGCAAGTACCGCACCCGCATGGCCCACGACCCGGGCAACCGCCTGCGCCTGCGGGTGTCGATCACCCCGCAGCCGGCGCCCTGATGCGGCCGCGCTTGCGCGGGCAGCCCCGCCGTGCGAGCATCCGCGCCCTGATGCACGCCCACCTCGCCACGCGCCATGCAGATTCCGCCCGGATGGCCTCGGGCATGACCTCGCGCGCGCGCCGACCGGAACCCCGCCACTAGCTGGGCCGCCCGGACGCACTGCCACACCCGCCGGAACCCAGCCTGAGGCTGGGTTTTTTCGTTTCCGCCACGCCGCTGCCCGCAGGATGCCGCCATGAAGCATTTCCTCAATACCCAGGACTGGAGCCGTGCCGAGCTGGACGCGCTGCTGGCGGAGGCCGCGCGCTACAAGCGCCAGAAGCTGGGGGATGCGCTGAAGGGGCGGTCGATCGCGCTGGTCTTCTTCAACCCGTCGATGCGCACCCGCACCAGCTTCGAGCTGGGCGCGTTCCAGCTGGGCGGCCATGCCGTCGTCCTGCAGCCGGGCAAGGACGCCTGGCCGATCGAATTCGACCTCGGCACGGTGATGGACGGCGAGACCGAGGAACACATCGCGGAGGTCGCGCGGGTGCTGGGCCGGTACGTGGACCTGATCGGCGTGCGCGCCTTCCCCAAGTTCGTGGACTGGTCGGCGGACCGCCAGGACCGGGTGCTCCGGGCCTTCGCGCGCTATTCGCCGGTGCCGGTGATCAACATGGAGACCATCACCCATCCCTGCCAGGAACTCGCGCATGCGCAGGCCCTGCAGGAGCACTTCGGGACCGCCGACCTGCGCGGCAGGAAGTACGTGCTGACCTGGACCTACCACCCGAAGCCGCTGAACACCGCGGTCGCCAACTCGGCGCTGACCATCGCCACGCGCCTGGGCATGGACGTGACCCTGCTGTGCCCGACGCCGGACTACATCCTGGACGAGCGCTACATCGGCTGGGCCCGGGCCAACGTGGCCGAAAGCGGCGGCGCGTTCCGGGTCAGCCACGACATCGAGGACGCCTACCGCGGCGCCGACGTGGTCTACGCCAAGAGCTGGGGCGCGCTGCCGTACTTCGGCAACTGGGCCCCGGAGAAGCCGATCCGCGACCAGTACAAGCACTTCATCGTCGACGAGGCCAAGATGGCGTTGACCAACAACGGCGTCTTCAGCCACTGCCTGCCGCTGCGCCGCAACGTCAAGGCCACCGACGCGGTGATGGACTCGCCCGCCTGCATCGCCATCGACGAAGCCGAGAACCGCCTGCACGTGCAGAAGGCCGTCATGGCCGCCCTCATCCAGCAGTAATCCCCGGACCCGACATGACCCCCAACGACTCCCGCGACATCGTGCTGGCCTTTTCCGGCGGCCTGGACACCAGCTTCTGCGTGCCGTGGCTCAAGGAGCGCGGCTGGAACGTGCACACCGTCTTCGCCGACACCGGTGGCGTGGATGCGGAGGAGCGCGCCTACATCGAGCAGCGCGCCGCCGAACTCGGGGTGGCCTCCCACGTGACCGTCGATGGCGGCCCCGCGATCTGGTCCGGCTTCGTCCGGCCCTTCGTGCAGGCCGGCGAGGCCTACCAGGGCCAGTACCCCCTGCTGGTGTCCGACCGCTACCTGATCGTGGATGCGTCGCTGGCGCGGGCCCGGGAACTGGGCACGAACGCGATCGCGCACGGCTGCACCGGCATGGGCAACGACCAGGTCCGCTTCGACCTGGCGGTGAAGGCGTCGGGCGACTACCGCATCGTGGCGCCGATCCGCGAGATCCAGAAGGAGCACACCGCCACCCGCGCCTACGAGCAGGCCTACCTGGAGGAGCGCGGCTTCGGTGTGCGCAGCAAGCAGAAGGCCTACACGATCAACGAGAACCTGCTGGGCGTGACCCTGTCCGGCGGCGAGATCGACAGCTGGGAAGCGCCGGGCGAGGGCGCCCGCGGCTGGTGCGCGCGGCGCGAACAGTGGCCGTCCGAGGCGCTGGAGGTGACCCTGCGGTTCGTCCAGGGCGAGGCCGTCGCGCTGGACGGCAACGCGCTGGCCGGCGAACGGCTGCTGGCGAAGCTCAACACCATGTTCGCGCAGTACGGCGTGGGCCGCGGCATGTACACCGGCGACACCACCATCGGCCTGAAGGGCCGCATCGTCTACGAGGCGCCGGGCCTGACCGCGCTGCTCGCCGCGCACCGCGCGCTGGAGGAGGCGGTGCTGACCAAGCACCAGAACCGCTTCAAGCCGGAGGTGGCGCGCAAGTGGGTGGAGCTGGTGTACGAGGGCTTCTACCACGACCCGTTGAAGGCCGACCTCGAGGCCTTCCTCGCCTCGTCGCAGCGCATGGTGACCGGCGAGGTGGTGCTGCGCACCACCGGCGGCCGCGTCGATGCGGTCGCGGTGCGATCGCCGCACATCCTGAACTCCAGGGGCGCGACCTATGCGCAGTCCGCCGACTGGGGTGTGGAGGAGGCCGAGGGCTTCATCAAGCTGTTCGGCATGAGCAGCACCCTGTGGGCGCAGGTCAACGCCCCCGGCCAGGCAGGCGGGCAGGGCGACGCCTGAGATGCTGGATGCCGTGCTCCGCCACCTCGCGGCGCTGGTGTCGTTCGACACCCGCAACCCGCCGCGCCTGATCGGCACCGGCGGCATCTTCGACTACATCCGCGCGCAACTGCCGGGTTTCCGCAGCGACGTGGTCGACCACGGCGACGGCGCGGTCTCGCTGCTTGCGGTGCGCGGCAACCCGCGCCGGGTGTTCAACGTGCACCTGGACACGGTGCCGTCGTCCGAGGCGTGGAGCGCGGATCCGCACGTGTTGCGGGTGACCCATGACCGGGCGATCGGGCTGGGGGCCTGCGACATCAAGGGCGCGGCCGCGGGGCTGCTGGCGGCGGCCAACGCCACCCAGGGCGATGCCGCGTTCCTGTTCTCCTCCGACGAGGAAGCCAACGACCCGCGCTGCATCGCCGCGTTCCTGCGGACCAATGCGCTGGCCGGCGAGCGCTGCTTCAGCGAGGCGATCATCGCCGAGCCCACGCGCTGCGAGGCGGTCCTCGCCCATCGCGGCATCAGCTCGGTGCTGCTTCGGTTCAAGGGCGAGGCGGGGCACGCGTCCGGCGCGAACGCGCTGACCGCAAGCGCGCTGCACCAGGCCATGCGCTGGGGCGGCAAGGCGCTGGACCTCGTGGACGGCGAGGCGCAGTCGCGCTTCGGCGGACTGACCGGGCTGCGCTTCAACATCGGCAAGGTGGAGGGGGGCATCAAGGCGAACGTGATCGCCCCCAGCGCCGAGGTCCGCTTCGGCTTCCGCCCGCTGCCCTCGCACGACATCGATGCCCTGCACGCGCGCTTCGGCGCCTGCGCCGCGCCCGGCGCGCTGGAGCGCTACGAGGAGACCTTCCGCGGCCCTTCGCTGCCCGCCGGCGACGCCGCGTCCGCCGAGGAGCGGCGGCTGGCGGCGCGCGACCTGGCCGACGCGCTGGGGCTGCCGATCGGCAACGCCGTCGACTTCTGGACCGAGGCCTCGCTGTTCTCGCAGGCCGGCCTCACCGCCCTGGTCTACGGCCCCGGCGACATCGCCCAGGCCCACACCGCCGACGAGTTCGTGCTGCTGGACCAGCTCCAGCGCTACACGGCATCCATCACCCGCCTGCTTGGAACCGACACGCAGTGAGCCCCCTGCCGAATCCGCACGCCGTCCACGACCCGCAGACCCGCCAGACCATCGTGCGGCTGCTGTCCAGCATGGGCAGCGCGAAGGAGATCAACCAGTACCTGAAGCGCTTCTCGCAGCTGGACGCGGCGCGCTTCGCCGTGGTGAAGGTGGGCGGCGCGGTGCTGCGCGACGACCTGGAGGCGCTGGTCTCGTCGCTGGCCTTCCTGCAGGACGTCGGGCTGACGCCGATCGTGATCCATGGCGCCGGCCCGCAGCTGGACGCGGAGCTGGCCGCAGCCGGCATCGGCAAGCGCACCATCGACGGGCTGCGGGTCACCTCGCCCGAGGCGCTGGCGATCGTGCGGCGCGTGTTCCATGCGCAGAACCTCAAGCTGGTGGAGGCCCTGCAGGCACGCGATGCGCGCGCCACGAGCATCGTGTCCGGGGTGTTCGAGGCGGACTACCTGGACCGCGAGCGCCTCGGCCTGGTGGGCGCGGTGAAGCGGGTGGACCTTGCGCCCATCCAGGCCAGCCTGCAGGCCGGCTCGATCCCGGTGATCGCCTCGCTGGGCGAAACCGCGGGCGGCCAGATCCTCAACGTCAACGCGGACTTCGCGGCCAACGAACTGGTGCAGGTGCTGCAGCCGTACAAGATCGTGTTCCTCACCGGCACCGGCGGGCTGCTGGACGCCGACGGCAAGGTGATCGATTCGATCAACCTGTCCACCGAGTACGACCACCTGATGCAGCAGCCGTGGATCGAAGGCGGGATGCGGGTGAAGCTGGCGCAGGTCAAGGACCTGCTGGACGGGCTTCCGCTGGCATCGTCGGTGTCGATCACCCGGCCGGCGGAGCTGGCCAAGGAACTGTTCACCCACAAGGGGTCCGGCACCCTGGTGCGCCGCGGCGAACGCGTGCTGCAGGCGTCGGACTGGAGCGAGCTCGACCTGCCGCGGCTGCGCGGGCTGATCGAGTCCGCGTTCGGGCGCAGGCTGATGCCGGACTATTTCGAGGCCACCACGTTGCATCGCGCCTACGTCAGCGAGAACTACCGCGCCGCGGTCGTGCTGACCCGCGAGGAGGCCGGGATCTACCTGGACAAGTTCGCGGTGCTGGACGACGCGCAGGGCGAAGGCCTGGGCCGCGCGGTCTGGCAGGTGATGCGCGAGCAGAACCCCGCCCTGTACTGGCGCTCGCGCCGCGGCAACCCCGTCAACCCGTTCTACTACGCGGAGTCCGACGGCTGCATCAAGCAGGAACGGTGGAAGGTGTACTGGTACGGGCCTGCCGGCTTCGACGCGATCGAGCGCTACGTGCGCAGTTGCCAGGCGCGGCCCGCGACCCTGGAGGAACCGGCATGACGCCGCTGCGGCTTGGCATCGTCGGCGCGCGCGGGTACGTCGGCGCGGAGTTGCTGCGCCTGCTGGCCACGCACCCGCGCTTCGAGGTCGCGTACGTGACCTCGCGCGAACTCGCGGGGCAGCCGCTGGCCGCCCACGTCGCCGGCTATGCAGGCGGCGTGCGCTATACCTCGCCGGACTACGCTGAACTGCCCGGGCTCGGCGCCGACGCGGTGGTGCTGGCACTGCCCAACGGCAAGGCGGCGCAGATCGTCGCGGAGTTCGACGCCGCCGGCGGCGATCCGGTCATCGTCGACCTGTCCGCCGATTACCGCTTCGATCCCGCCTGGCAGTACGGTCTGCCGGAACTGACCCGCGCCGGCTACGCCGGCCAGCGGCGGATCAGCAACCCGGGCTGCTACGCCACCGCCATGCAGCTGGCGATCGCGCCGATGCTCGGGGCGCTGGACGGGCCCGTGCAGTGCTTCGGCGTGAGCGGCTGGTCCGGCGCGGGCACCACCCCCAGCGAGAAGAACGACGCGGCGCTGCTGCGCGACAACCTGATGCCCTACGCGCTCACCGGCCACGTGCACGAGCGCGAGGTGACCAGCCGGCTGGGCCACCCGGTGGAGTTCATGCCGCACGTGGCGCCGCATTTCCGCGGACTGACCATCACCGCCAACCTGCACCTGTCGACGCCGATGGCTTCCGACGAGGTGCTGGACCGCTACCGTGGCCGCTACGCCGACGAGCCGCTGGTGCGGGTGGTGGACGCGGCGCCGTGGGTCAGCCGCATCGCCGGCGCGCACCACGTGGAGCTGGGCGGCTTCACCATGAGCGAGGACGGCAGGCGCCTGGTGCTGGTCGCCACCGAGGACAACCTGCTGAAGGGCGCGGCCACGCAGGCATTGCAGAACCTCAACCTGGCGTTCGGGCTGGACGAGTTCGCCGGCATCCCCGGCGTTGGCACGCGCACGGAGACCGCGGCATGAGCGAGCTGTTGTGGCAGAAACCCGGCGTCGCGGTCGACGCGCGCATCCAGGCCTTCCTGGCCGGCGACGACGTGCTGCTGGACCGCGAATTCTTCCTGCACGACATCGCCGCCAGCGCGGCGCATGCCGAGGGCCTGCAGCGCATCGGCATCCTCACGGGCGATGAGCTGGCAGGCCTGACCCGCGAACTCGCGGCGCTGGCCGAGGATTTCCGCACCGGCAGGTTCGTGCTGGACGCGCGCCATGAGGACGGCCACTCCGCGATCGAGGCGCGACTGACCGAGCGGCTGGGCGATGCCGGCCGCAAGATCCACACCGGCCGCAGCCGCAACGACCAGGTCCTGGTGGCTACCCGGTTGTGGCTGCGGGAGAAGCTCGCCCGGCTCGCCGAACTGTCGCGCCGGGCCGCGGCGGTCGCGCTGGATCGGGCCGCGGCGGAGGCGGCGCTGCCGGTTCCCGGCTATACCCACCTGCAGCGCGCGGTGGTGTCCTCCGCCGGCATGTGGTGGGCCGGTTGGGCCGAGGCCTTCATCGACGATGCGATCCGCGCCGCCGACACCCTGGCGCTGGTCGATGCCAACCCGCTCGGCAGCGCCGCGGGCTACGGCGTCAACCTGGCGCTGGACCGCGACCACTCCACGCAGGCGCTGGGCTTCGCGCGCATGCAGGTCTCGCCGGTGTACGCGCAGCTGTCGCGCGGCAAGTTCGAGCTGGCCGCGCTGGAGGCCCTGGGCAGCGCCACCCTGGACCTGCGCCGGCTGGCCTGGGACCTGTCGCTGTTCACCAGCGCGGAGTTCGGCTTCGTGGCGCTGCCCGCCCGCTACACCACGGGCAGCTCGATCATGCCGAACAAGCGCAACCCGGACGTGGTCGAACTGCTGCGCGCAACCCACGCCAGCGTGGCCGCCGCGCGCACCGAGATCGAGCAGCTGCTGTCCCTGCCGTCCGGCTACCACCGCGACCTGCAGGCATCCAAGGGCGCGATCGTCCACGGCTTCGGCCGCGGCCTGGCGGCGCTGGAACTGCTGCCGGACCTGCTGGCCAGCCTGGAGTGGCGCGAGGACCGGCTGCGCGGCGCCATCGATTCGGGCATGTATGCGACCGACGTGGCGGTGGAGGCCGCGGTCGCCGGGGTGCCGTTCCGCGAGGCCTACCGGGCGGCCGCCGCCGCGGTCGACAGCGCGGGGCAGGGGCGTACGCCCGAGGGTTCGCTGGCCGCGCGCACCTCGCCGGGAGGCGCGGCCGACCTGCGGCTCGATGTGCTGCGCGCGCGCTGGGAAACGCTGGTCCCGGCGACGTCCTGAACCCGCCAGGACGGCGGGACCAAGCAAAAAGGCCGCTGTTGGCAGCGGCCTTTTCCTCGCGTGGCGATGGTCGGGGAGACAGGATTCGAACCTGCGACCTCTACGTCCCGAACGTAGCGCTCTACCAGACTGAGCTACACCCCGACGGTGTAGCCGCGCATTGTAGGCAATGGCCTTGCCCGGAGGCAAGGGTCGCGCGCCACCGGTGGCACGCACGGGTCCGGGAACGGCCAAAACGCTACACTTGAGGGCTTCCTGCGCCGGAGCCCGCCGCCTTGATCAAGCCACGTACCCCGCCCGGGGTCATGGAGCTGCTGCCCCGCGACCAGGTCGCGTTCCAGCGCATGCTGGACACGATCCGGCGCACGTTCGAGCAGTTCGGCTTCCTGCCCGTGGAAACGCCGGTCATGGAGCTGTCCGAAGTGCTGCTGACCAAGTCCGGCGGCGAGACCGAGCGCCAGGTGTACTTCGTGCAATCGACCGGCGCGCTGGGCAAGGCGGCCGAGGGCGCGGGTGGGGCGGCGTTGCCGGAGCTGGCGCTGCGCTTCGACCTGACCGTGCCGCTGGCGCGCTACGTGGCCGAACACGAGCACGACCTGGCCTTCCCGTTCCGCCGCTACCAGATGCAGCGCGTGTACCGCGGCGAGCGCGCCCAGCGCGGCCGCTTCCGCGAGTTCTACCAGTGCGACATCGACGTGATCGGCAAGGACGTGCTGTCGCCGCGCTTCGACGCGGAGATCCCGGCGGTGATCGCGGCGGTGTTCGAGCGCCTCGCCATCGGCGACTTCACCATCCAGCTCAACCACCGCAAGCTGCTGCGCGGGTTCTTCGAGGGGCTGGGCATCGCGGGCGAGCGGCAGATGCTGGTGCTGCGCGAACTGGACAAGCTGGACAAGCGCGGCGTGGATGCCGTGCGCGCCACGCTGGCGGGCGAGGGCTTCGGGCTGGCGGCGGACGTCATCGAGCGCCTGATGGCGTTCTCGCGGGTCCGCTCGCGCGGACACGCCGATGCGCTGGCGCGACTCGACGGGCTGGGCGATGGCACCCCGCTGTTCGAGGAGGGGCGAAGCGAGCTGCGCGCGCTGCTGGGGCAATTGCAGGCGATGGGCGTGGACGAGGCGCGCTATGCGCTGAACCTGTCGATCGCGCGCGGCCTGGATTACTACACCGGCGTGGTGTACGAGACCACCCTGGATGCGTATCCGCAGATCGGCTCGATCTGCTCTGGCGGCCGCTACGACGACCTCGCCAGCCACTACACGAAGTCGAAACTGCCGGGCGTGGGTATTTCCATCGGACTGACCCGCCTGTTCCACCAGTTGCGCGACGCGGGCCTGGTCGCCACCGCCGGCAGCTCGGTCGACGTGCTGGTCGCCCTGCTGGACGATGCGGGACTGGACGATGCGCTGGCCCTGTCGCAGGCGTTGCGCGCGGCCGGCCTCAACGTCGAGACCCAGCTGGAACCGCGCAAGCTGGCCCGGCAGTTCCAGTACGCGGACAAGGCCGGGATCCGGTTCGTGGCCATGCGCGGCGCCGACGAGGCCGCGCGCGGCGTGGTGGCGGTCAAGGACCTGCGGCGCGGCGAGCAGTTCGATGCCCCCGTCGAGCTGCTGGCGGGCCGCCTGCACGACGCGCTGGGGGACGACGCATGACCACCGGCGCTGTCATGCTGGACGGGGAGTCGCTCACCCGCGCGCAGCTGGTGGACGTGGCGCGTGGCGCGCCGGTGGCGCTGGCGCCCGGGGCGCTGCAGCGCGTGGCGCGCGCCGCCGATTTCCTCGCCGCGCAGGTCGCGCGCCAGGAACCGATCTATGGCGTGTCCACCGGCTTCGGCAGCAACGCCGACAAGCTGCTGGGCGCGCACCCGCTGCGCGACGAGCTGCCCGGCGCCGTGCCATCGGGGCGTTCGCCGCACATCGAGTTGCAGGAAAACCTGATCGTCACCCACGCGGTGTGCGTGGGCGAGCCATTCGCGCCCGACGTGGTCCGGGCGATGCTGTGCATCCGCATCAACACGCTGCTGCGCGGCCATTCGGGCATCCGCGTGGAGACGCTGCAGGCGCTGGCGGCGATGCTCAACGCCGGCATCGTGCCGGTGGTGCCTCAGCTGGGTTCGGTGGGTGCCTCCGGCGACCTGGCCCCGCTGTCGCACCTGGCCATCGTGCTGCTGGGCGGCGGCGAGGCGTTCGTCGACGGCGAGCGCATGCCGGGCGGACAGGCGTTGCAGCGCAAGGGGTTGCAGCCGGTCGCGCTTTCGTACAAGGAGGGCCTGGCCCTCAACAACGGCACCGCGCAGATGCTGGCCACCGGCGTGCTGGCGCTGCAGCGGCTGGACGACCTGCTGGACACCGCCGACCTGGCCGCGGCGATGACCATCGACGCCTTCGCCGGCCGGCTGGGCGCCTTCGCGCCCGAGGTGCACGCGCTGCGCCCGCATCCGGGCCAAGTGGCGACCGCGCGCCACCTGCGCGACCTGCTGGCGGAATCCACGCTGGCCGACATCGCCTATCACCTGGTGCCGAAGTTCCGGTCGTGGCAACCGTCCTCGTGGGACACCGCCGACGCGCAGGCACTGAGCTTCGACATCGGCTGGGACTGGGTGCCGCTGGGCCAGCGCCACGGGCGCGAGACGTTCTACCAGCGCTTCCGCCCGTTCCGCGGCGGCAAGAAGCACCAGCCGCAGGACAGCTACTCGCTGCGCTGCATCCCGCAGGTGCACGGCGCCGTGCGCGATGCGCTGGAGCAGGCCAAGCGGGTGCTGGACGTCGAGCTCAATTCCGTCACCGACAACCCGCTGGTGTTCCCGGACGCGCGGGCCGAGCACGTCGAGGAGCAGGTCATTTCGGCGGGCCATTTCCACGGCATGCCGCTGGCGCTGGCGATGAGCTACGTCAAGGCGGCCATCCCGGTGCTGGCGTCGATCTCCGAGCGCCGGCTCAACAAGCTGGTCGACCCGGCCACCAACGACGGCCTGCCGGCCTTCCTGATCGGCAACGAGGACGGCACCGAGAGCGGCCACATGATCGTGCAGTACACCGCCGCGGCGATCGTCAACGACCTGGCCAGCCGCGCGATGCCGGCATCGGTGTATTCGATCCCGACCAGCGCCAACGCCGAGGACCACGTCTCCATGGGCGCCAACGAGGCGCGCCACGTGCTGGCGATGGCGGAGGACCTGGGCAAGGTGCTGGGGCTCGAGCTGTACACCGCGGCGCAGGCGCTGGACCTGCGCCGCGACATGATCAATGCGGCGCGCGAGCTGGCGGCGCGCAGCGATGCGGAAGGATTCGCCTGCAAGGTGCAATGTGGTCCGTTGCCGGACGCGGCGGAACGCGGGGCGTTCCTGGCCGAGGTGGAGGGCCTGCGCGGCGAGCTGGCGGCGGCCGATGCGTTCCGGCCGGGCCGTGCGGTGGCGGCGGCGCACGCGGCGGTCCGCGCGCGCATCCCGTTCCTGGCGCGCGACCGGGCGATGGATGGCGAGGTGGCCGCCGCGGTGCGGATGGTGGCCGACGGCAGCGTGCTGGCGGCCGCGCGGGCCGCGCTCCGGGCCTGGCGGGGAGGAACGCGCTGCCTTCAGGCGGCGCTGACCGAGTAGCGCACGCAGTTGCGGCCGTCGTCCTTGGCCCGGTAGAGGGCCTCGTCGGCGATCCGGATCACGTCCTCCGGCGCCGTTTCGCGACTGCCGTCGATCGCGTGGATGCCGATGCTGGCGCTCAGGCGGACGTTGCCGCTGCGGGTGGCGACCGGCGACTGGTGGATGCGCAGGCGCACCGCCTCCGCGACCTGCAGCGCGTCCTTCGCCTCGGTGCCCGGCAGCACCACCACGAACTCCTCGCCGCCGAAGCGCGCCACCAGCCCGCCGCGCGGCACCACCACCTCCTCGATGCAGCGCGCGGCGTGGGTCAGGCATTCGTCGCCGGCCATGTGGCCGTGGTTGTCGTTGATCCGCTTGAAATGGTCCAGGTCCAGCAGCAGCAGGGCCAGCGGGGTGCCGTCGTCCTTGCGCGCGTCCATCGCCGCCTCGAAGGCCTCGCGGAAATGGCGGCGGTTGTACACCCCGGTCAGCGGGTCGCGGCGGCTGTATTCGCGCAGCTGCACGTTGGCCTCGCCCAGCTGCGCCATGGTGGTGCGCAACTGGCGGGTGCGGTCGATCACGCTGCGCTCCAGCCGCTCGTTGGTCTCCTGCACGATGCGGATGTTCTCGTTGCGCAGGCCGGCGTAGCGGGCGCCCAGGGCCAGCGACAGCAGCAGCATTTCCAGCGCGGACCCGATCTGCACGCCGTGGCGGGTCCAGAAGGCGTCCGGCAGCACGCCGAAGGCGAGCAGGGTGAACATGGCCGTGCCGGCGAGGAAGAACGACCAGGCCAGCAGGAACAGCCGCGCCGGCCGGTAGCCGCGGCGCAGCATCACCACCGCCGAAACGATGATCCACAGCACGCCCAGCAGCACCCCGCGCGAGGCGACCGGCGTCGCCGTGCTGTACGGCAACCAGATCGACGCGACCCCGAACAGCACGAAGAACGCGATCAGCGCCAGGCTCACCCGGTTGCCCAGCGGCCAGCGCTGTTCAAGCTCCAGGAAGGTGCGCGAGAACTGCTGCATCCCGATCAGCGCCAGGCAGATCGACATCGGCACCGCGGCGTCCGCCATCCACGCCGAGTTCGGCCACAGGTATTCGAACGAATAGCCGTTGAGGGTGAACAGGACCAGGCCGAACGCCCCGATGTGCAGCAGGTACCAGAAGTAGCTGGCGTCGCGCAGCATGATCCACAACACCAGGTTGTAGAACAGCAGCGCCAGCAGAATCCCGTAATACAGGCCGGTGGAGAACTGGGTGTCGCGCATGATCTCGGCCAGCGCGCGCGGCGTGTAGAGCATCAGCGGCACCTGCATCGAACTCTGGCTGCGCACCCGCAGCAGCAGCTCCACCGGCTCGCCCAGCGGGAGGTCCAGCTGGAAGTTGGGGTGCCGGTAGCGGATGTAGCGCACGTCGAAGGGCACGTGGTCGCCGCCGGCCTGGTGCAGCACGCGCCCGTCGGCGTGGCGCACGTACAGGTCCAGCTCGTCGCTGAGCGGGTATTCCTGCACCAGCAGCCAGCGCGCGTCCTCCGGGTTGCGGTTCACCACCCGCACGTAGAACCAGTAGGCGCCGTCCTGGAAGCCGAAGGTGGGGTTGCCGCCGGGCAGGGGCGCGAACTGGCCGGCGCCCGCGCGCGCAAAGGCCTCGGTCGCCCCGTCGCTGGCCAGCGCGTCGTGCCGGTAGGCGAGCCGCGCGCTGAGCGGCACCGCGGACGTGCCCGGCGCCAGTTCCTGCACCGGTTGCGCATGCGCGAACGCGCACGCGGCGAGCAACAGCATCGCCACCCCTAGCGTCCAGCGTCGCATCGCGCGCACTGCCTGCAAGCGCCTCCCTCCCCACGGGATCGATCCGGCGCGGGCAGTGTAGCCCGCCGTTGCGTGCCGGCATAATGGCGACTGGAGGACCCCATGCCGTCACGCCCCGGACCCGTCTCGCCCTGGCTGGCGACACCGGCACTGCTGTTGGCCGCCTGCCTGGCGATGGCGTGGCCCGTGCAGGCGCCCGCGCGCGAAGGCTGCGTGCCGGTGCACGTGGATGCCGCCCGCCGCACCCTGCGCACGCCCGACGGCGCCTGCATCCGCTACCTGCGCACGCCGCCGCCGGCCGCCACCGCGCAGGCGCTGGAGGTGCTGGTGTTCGGCGACATCCAGGTCAAGCACGAACGCGACCTTGGCTACTACCAGCGCGACATCGTGCAGCCCCTGGCCGGGCGGCATGGCGCGGCGCTGGGGCTGCAGCTCGGCGACGTGGTGGACGACGTTCCCGGACTGATGGAGCCGGTGAAGCGGGCGACGGCGGCGCTCGGCATCCCGTGGCTGTACGCGCCGGGCAACCACGACATCGACCACAAGGGCGCCGCCGACGTCCAGGCGCTGACCGCGTTCCACCGGGTGTTCGGCGCGGAGACCCGCGGCTGGGAAACGCCGCTGGCGAACTTCGTGATGCTGGACAGCGTGGTCAGCCTGCCGGAGCAGCGGCCGGCCTACGTCGGCGGGTTCCGCGAGGACCAGTTCGCCTTCCTGCAGGCCTGGCTGCCGACCTTGCGCAAGGATCGCCTGCTGGTCCTTGGCATGCACATCCCGCTGTTCGAGGAGGCCGACCGCGACACCTTCCGCGACGCCGACCGCGAGCGGCTGTTCGCGTTGCTGCGCGACTTCCCGCACGTGCTGGTGCTCAGCGCGCACAGCCATACCCAGCGCCACGTGCTGCATGACGCGTCCAGCGGCTGGCACGGCGCCACGCCGCTGCACGAATTCAACGTGGGCGCGGCCTGCGGCTCGTACTGGGCCGGCGCGCCGGATGCCGCGGGCATCCCCGCGTCGACCATGGCCGACGGCACGCCCAACGGCTATGCGCGCCTGAGCATCCGGCCCGCGGGCGCCTACGCGCTCGCGTGGCACCCGGCGCGCGACCCCGACACCCAGATCGGGCTGCATGCGCCGAAGGTCCTGCGGCGCGGCGCGTACCCCGCGTGGGGCGTGTTCGCCAACGTCTACATGGGAATGGACGACACGCGCGTGGAGTTCCGCGTGGATGGCGGCGAATGGATGCCGATGCGCAAGGTGCTGCAGCCCGATCCGGCGATGACCCTGGAAAACGCGCTGGACGACACCACCGCGGCGCTGCGCGGGTACGACCGCTCGCCGGAGGCGGTGGACTCCACCCACCTGTGGCGCGGCGCGCTGCCGACCCGGCTGGCCGCCGGCGAGCACGAGATCGAGGTGCGTGCGTTCGACCGCTGGCGCGGCGAGGTGCGCGCCAGAACCAGTTACCGCCTGCTGGAACCGTGAGCGGGGAAGCCCCGGCGTAGGGCCGGGGTGCGCCGGGTCAGGGCAGGACCTGGCTGAAATCCTCGGCGCGCGGATGCCCGTGGGTCGCATCGCCCAGCCGCGGCTGCGGGTAGTCCTGGCGGCGGTCCAGCAGCACCGTGCGCATGCCGGCCTCGCGCGCCGCGTCGAGCTCCTCCACCACGTCGGACAGGAACAGCACGTGCTCGGGCGTGCGGTGCAGCGCATCGGCGATCAGCCGGTAGCTGTCGGCGTCGCGCTTGGGGCCGCTGCCGGTGTCGAACCAGTCGCAGAACAGGCCGGACAGGTCGCCGGCGTCGGTGTGCGAGAACAGCAGCTTCTGCGCCGGCACGGAGCCGGAGGAATACACCGCCAGCGCGTGCCCGGCGGCGTGCCAGGCGCGCAGCGCGGGCGCCACGTCGGGATAGATCGGCGCGGTGAACTCGCCGTCGCGGTACCCCGCCTGCCAGACCATGCCCTGCAATGCCTTCAGCGCGGTGTGCTTGCGGTCCGCATCCATCCAGCCCTGCAGCACCTCCACCAGGGTCTCGTCGCTGCACACCGCGCCGTGCTCGACGGCGACCTGGTCCAGCCAGTGGCGGACCTCGGGATCGCGCCCGTGCGCGCGCACGAAGCCGGGCAGGGCGGCGCGTGCATACGGGAACAGCACGTCGCGCACGAACGAGATCGACGACGTGGTGCCCTCGATGTCGGTCAGGATGGTGGTCTTCTGCATGGGCGCGGTGCCGCTCATTCGGAGCGCGCCTGGCCGTTCTCGTAGCGCGGGAAACGCCGGGCGATGTCGGTGCCGGTGAAGTGGCCCACCCAGCCGTCCGGCTCGGTGAAGAACCGGATCGCGACGAAGCTCGGCTCCGGGCCCATGTCGAACCAGTGGGTGGTGCCATCCGGCACGCCGATCAGGTCGCCGGCCTCGCACAGGATCTCGTAGACCTTGTCGTCGACGTGCAGGGTGAACAGCCCGGAGCCGGCCACGAAGAAGCGCACCTCGTCCTCGTTGTGGAAATGCTCGTCCAGGAACTTGCCGCGCATGGCGTCGCGCGCCGGGTTGTCGGGGGCGATGCTCACGACGTCCACCGTCCTGAAGCCGCGTTCGGCCACCAGCCGGTCGATGTCGGAGCGGTAGGCGGCCATGATGGCCTCGGGCGGATCGCCCGGCGCCACCGGCTGGGCGGCTTCCCACTGTTCGAAGGCCACGCCGATGCGGGCGAGTTCCGCGGCCATCTCGGCGCGATCCGCGGTGGCGAGCAGCGGCGCGTCGGGGCCGCCGTGGTCGAAGATGCGCAGGCGGCTCATTGCAGTCTCCTCAGGTCCAGTTCGCAGCCCAGCAGGAACTCGAAGGCGTCCAGGTGGCGGCGCGCCTCGGCCATGTCGCGGCCCCAGGCGTACAGGCCGTGGCCGTCGATCAGGTAGCCCCACAGCGGCGCGGCGTCGAGCGCGGCATCCACCCGCCGGGCCAGCTCCGGCATGTCCTGGGTATTGGGGAACACCGGCACCTCCATGGCGCCCTCGTGGGTGGTATTGCCGTGGAAGGCCTTCTGCAGCTCGTAGCCGTCGAACCGCACGCGCCCCTGCGGCGCGAACAGCCGCGAGGCCACCGTCTGCGTGCGCGAATGGGTGTGCAGCACGCAGCCCACCTCCGTGAAACGGCGGTACAGCTGCGTGTGCAGCAGGGTTTCGGCGGACGGGCGGCGGTCGCTGCCCACCGGCCTGCCGTCGAAGTCGACCACCATGATGTCGTCTTCGGTCAGGCGGCCCTTGTCCCGGCCGGACACGGTGATCGCGGCATGCCGCGCGTCCAGCCGCTGCGAGAAGTTGCTGCTGGTGGCGGGGGTCAGCCCGGCGTCCGCCAGTTCGCGCACGTTGGTGATGAGTTCGCCGGCCAGGTGGCGCAGGCGCTGGGCGTCGTAGGGCAGGGCATCCATGGCCGAAGTGTAGCGAATCGGCCCTGGCAGGTAGCCCAACGCGCGCTAAAGAAAAACCCGGCGCAGGCCGGGTTTTCCGTGGTGCCGCCGCGGCGCCGTCAGTTGCCGGGCTGGTCCTCCGGGAAGGCCGGCAGGTCGTGCGGCTTGGCCGGGCCAGCCATCAGGCCCTTCTGCAGCAGCGAGTTGCGCATGCCGTAGACGAAGTACATGACGATGGCGGCCAGCACGTACCAGGCGAAGAACACCAGCACCCGGGTCTCGACCGTGAAGATCAGGGCGAAGCAGGCGAAGATGCCGAGGATCGGCAGCGCGGGATACAGCGGCACCTTGAAGCCGCGCGGCAGCTCCGGATGCGCCCGGCGCAGCCAGATCACGGCCAGGCAGACGATGCCGAACGCGGCCAGGGTGCCGACCGAGGTCATGTCGCCCAGGGTGTTGATGTCGAAGAAGCCGGCGGCCACCGCGGTCAGCACGCCCACCAGGATGGTGTTCACCCACGGGGTGCGGAACTTCTGGTGGATGTTGGCGAACACCCGCGGCAGCAGGCCGTCGCGCGCCATCGTGTAGAAGATGCGGGTCTGGCCGTACATCAGCACCAGGATCACCGAGGTCAGGCCGATGATGGCGCCGATCTTCACCGTCTTCGCGAACCAGGCCCAGTCGGGTCCCAGCGCGTCCACCGCCACCGCCACCGGGTCCGGCACGTTGAGCAGGCGGTAGTCGACGATCATGGTCATCACGATCGAGACCAGGATGTACAGGATGGTGCAGACCAGCAGCGAACCGATGATGCCGAACGGCAGGTCGCGCTTCGGGTTCTTGGCCTCCTGGCCGGCGGTGGAGACCGCCTCGAAGCCGATGTAGGCGAAGAACACGATCGACGCCGCGCGCAGGATGCCGCTCCAGCCGAACTCGCCCTTCTCGCCGGTCGGTTCGGGGATGAAGGGCTGCCAGTTCTGCGAATAGGTCTCGAAGTTCTGCAGCACGAACCAGCCGACGATCAGGATGAAGGCGATGATCACCGACATCTTGATCGCCACGATCACGTTGTTGACCTTGGCGCTCTCGGAGACGCCGATCACCAGCAGCGCGGCCAGCGCCAGGCAGATCAGGAAGGCCGGCAGGTTGAACAGGGTGGTCACCGGGTTGCCGGCGGCGTCCAGCACCGGGGCGCCGTTGCGGACCAGCGCCTGGCCGGCCGGGCCGGTCAGTTCGGGAGGGATGATGATCCCCCAGTCGCCCAGCAGGCTGACCACGTAGCCCGACCAGCCGACCGCCACCACCGAGGCCGCCAGTCCGTATTCCAGCAGCAGCAGCGCGCCCATCACCCAGGCGGCGAACTCGCCGATGGTGGTGTAGCTGTAGGTATAGGCGGAGCCGGATACCGGCAGGGTGGAGGACAGCTCGGCGTAGCACAGGCCGGCCAGCGCGCAGACCGCGCCGGCGATCAGGAACGACAGCAGCACCGCGGGACCGGCGTGCAGCGCGGCGGCGTTGCCGGTGCGCACGAAGATGCCGGCGCCGATGATGCAGCCGATGCCGAGGAACACCAGGTTCCACGGACCCAGGGTCCGCTTGAGCTGGCTGGTGTCGGTCTCGTGCTGCACCTGCGCCACGCTCTTGCGCAGCATCAGGCGAGCCATGAAGCCGGTATTGGGTGTGCTTGCCATCAATCGGGTCCCCTACGGTTCGATGCACCAGACCCGGACCGCCCCGGTCCGGAATCACGCGACCTTAACCGTTCGTCGACGGATCGCACAAGCGCCGCGCGCCCTCTGCGCCGATAATCCGCGGATCGACGGCTGGCGCAGCGCTACATGAATGCAGCAATTCCCCCGTTCGCCCGCGAACTCGACGCGTACCGCGCCGCGTGGCCCGCCGAGGCCGCCGTGGTTGAGGATTTCGCGGCGCTGGCGAGCGACCCGGGCGAGCCCTACCGGCGCGAGCGCGCGGCCGGCCACTTCACCGCTTCCGCGTTCCTGGTCGACCGCACCGGCCGGCGCACCCTGCTGACCCACCACCGCAAGCTGGGCCTGTGGCTGCAGCCGGGCGGCCATGCCGACGGCGAACGCGACCTGGCGGCCGTCGCGCTGCAGGAAGCGCGCGAGGAAACCGGCCTGCCCGGCCTGCGCCTGGAGCCGGGCCTGTTCGACCTGGACCGCCACTGGATCCCGGAACACACGGGCGTCCCCGCGCATTGGCATTACGACGCGCGCTACGTGGTGCGCGCGGGCGAGGTGGAGGCGTTCGTGGTCAGCGCGGAATCGCATGACCTGGCCTGGCGCGACATCGCCGTGCTGGCGGACGACCCGGATGCCGACGCCTCGCTGCGCCGCATGGCGCGCAAATGGCTGGCGCGCCTGTAGGAGCGCGCTGGAGCGCGACCGGACGGTGGGGTTGGGCGATGGCGTGCAGCGCAACGCGGAAGAGCGGTCGCGCCCCAGTGCGCTCCTGCAAGAGCAGGTCGGAAGCAGGGTGGCTCGTCGGGACCGACACGCCAACCCGCCTCAATACAGCACCCGCGTCCGCAGCGTCCCCGGGATCGCCGCCAGCGCCGCGCGCAGGTCCTCCGCCTGGGTGTCCTCCGCGCTGACGTCGATCACCACGTAGCCCACCCGCGCGTCGGTGCGCAGGAACTGGCCGTCGATGTTGATCCCGCGCTGGCCGAAGATCTCGTTGACCCGGGAGAGCACGCCGGGCACGTTGCGGTGGATGTGCAGCAGGCGGTGGCTGCCGGCGTGCTCCGGCAGGGTCACCTCCGGGAAGTTGACCGCGGACAGGGTGCTGCCGTTGTCGCTGTAGCGCACCAGCTTGGCCGCGACCTCGATCCCGATGTTGTCCTGCGCCTCCAGCGTGCTGCCGCCCACGTGCGGGGTCAGGATCACGTTGTCCAGCCCGCACAGCGGCGAGCGCAGCGGGTCGTCGTTGCCCTGCGGCTCCTCGGGGAAAACGTCCACCGCGGCGCCGGCGAGGTGCCCGGAGCGCAGCGCGTCGGCCAGCGCGTCGATGTCCACCACGGTGCCGCGCGAGGCGTTGATCAGGTGCGCGCCCGGCTTCATCCGCGCCAGTTGCGCGGCGCCGATCATGTCGCGGGTGGCCGGCGACTCCGGCACGTGCAGGGTGACCACGTCGGCGCGTTCCAGCAGCTCGTCCAGGGTGGAGGCGGGGCGCGCGTTGCCGAGCGCCAGCTTGGCCTCGACATCAAAGAACAGCACCTGCATGCCCAGCCCCTCGGCCAGCACCCCCACCTGGGTGCCGATGTGGCCGTAGCCCACGATCCCCAGCGTCTTGCCGCGCGCCTCGTGGCTGCCGGCGGCGGACTTGCTCCAGCCGCCGCGGTGGCACTGCGCCGACTTCTGCGGGATCCCGCGCAGCAGCATGATGGCCTCGGCCAGCACCAGCTCGGCCACGCTGCGGGTGTTGGAGTAGGGCGCGTTGAACACCGGGATGCCGGCCAGCTCCGCGGCCTCCAGGTCCACCTGGTTGGTGCCGATGCAGAACGCGCCGACCGCCAGCAACCGCTTCGCGTCGGCCAGCACCTCGGCGGAGAGCTGGGTGCGCGAGCGGATGCCGACGAAGTGCGCATCGGCGATCGCGCGGCGCAGTTCCGCCTCGGGCAGGGCCTTGGGGTGGGTCTCGATGCGGGTGTAGCCGGAGGCGCGGAAGGTGTCCACCGCGCTGGCGCTGATGCCCTCCAGCAACAGCACCTTGATGTCCTGCTTGGGGAACGAGGTCTTCTTCATGCGGGCGGCCGTGGGGGCGGATGCGCAGTGTGCCAGCCACGGTGGACGGG
>CBFGMM010000015.1:0-27090 GCA_965649855.1 uncultured Thermomonas sp.
GGCATGGGGTTGGGGTCCTGCGCGAACGCCGCGGCGCAGGGGAACAGCAGGACCGCCAGCAGGGCGGGAGACATGGGGGATGGGCGGGCCATGGAGGTTCTCCGTGGAGTGGAGGCCCGACCCTAGTCGCCCAGCCGGCAGGGCGCGGTGAAAAGCGATGCCCTCGCGACCCGGTCCAGCGCGTGGATTCAGCGGCGCGACAGACGGGCGGGCACAGCGTCCGCAAGCCTCATCTGCGCGGTGTGGCGAACACCGTGATTTCCTCGCGGTCGTGGTACAGCTGCCTGGCGCGGATGGTCAACGGCAGCTGCGCCTGCTCCGCGAACACCTCCAGGCACAGCCGGGTTTCCTGCCAGCGCTTCTTCATCGGCAGCTTGAGATTGAAGATCGCGTGCCGGCACCAGCCTTCGCGCAGCCAGGTGGCCATGCGCTCCGCCACGCGGCGCGGCTGCTCCACCATGTCGCAGACCATCCAGTCCAGCGGCTGCCGCGGCTGCCAGGCAAACCCGTCGGCGCGCAGGTGCTCCACCAGCCCGCTGTCCAGCACGTGCTGGCGCAGGGGGCCGTTGTCGATGGCCTGCACGCGCAGTCCCTGGCGCACCAGCACCCAGGTCCAGCCGCCGGGCGCGGCGCCCAGGTCGGCGGCGCGCATGCCGTCGCGCAGCAGGCGCTGGCGCTCCCCGCCGTCCAGCAGCACCAGCAGCGCTTCCTCCAGCTTGAGCGCGGAGCGCGAGGGCGCCTCCGCATGCATGCGCAGGCGGGGGATGCCCAGCGGCCATGGCGCGCTGTCCTCCGGCTCGCTGGTGGCCAGCATGGCGTGGTCGCCGGCAAGCAGGCAGACATGCAGCCGTTGCAGGCGCGGATTGTCTTCACGGGTCAGCGCGTCGGCCTTGCGCAGTGCCGGGCGCAGTGCGTTGCCCAGGCTGCGGGCCAGCCCGGCGAGCGGCTTGGCGGCATCCGAATCCGGATGCTCCATCACCAGTTCGCCGAAGCGGATGCCCGGCGGCAGCGCGGCCAGCATCGGCGCGATGCGGTCGCGCGGATCCAGGCCATCCAGGTCCGCGAGCAGGCGCAGCTTCTGCCGCGCGAAGATCAGCGTGGACCAGGGCAGCGCGCGCGACAGCGCATCGGCCTCGTCGCAGGCGAACACCACGAAGCCGCTGTCGCGCTGGGTGCGCGCATAGCCGGCCAGTCCCGCCTGCGCGGCGCGCTCGGTCAGCTCGGCGGCCAGTTCGGGCTCGAAGCCCTGGCGGCAATAACAGAGCAGGCCGGGCGTCTGCATCGCGAGTCCTGGGCTGGCGTGCGGCGCATGCGCTCAGTAGCGCGCGCCGCCGCCCTCGCCATAGGCCTTGAGCACCGCGCGCGCGGCATCGCGCCCGATGTCGCGCACCACCTCGATGCCGCGCGCGTTCAACGCACCGATCCAGTCCTCCGGCAGCGGGCCCTCGTCGAATTCGGTGAGCGCCTCCACGTCCTCGCTGCGCGCGCCGATCAGCAGGCGGTCGATGCCGGCCCACACCGTGGCGCCATAGCACTGGCAGCACGGTTGCGCCGAGGTGGCGAGGGAGATCGGGCCCACCGGGGCATCGGACGCGTCCAGGTTCAGCCGCTTCCGCTGGGTGCGCGACTGCGCCAGCATGTAGGCCATCATTTCCGCGTGCGCCACGCTGCATGCGTGCGGCACCACCCGGTTGACGCCGACCGCGATGATGCGTTCGTCGGGCCCGAACACCGCGGCGCCGAACGGGCCGCCGGTCCCGGCCTCGATGTTGCGCCGGGACAGGTCGATGGCCAGCGCCACCTTGTCCGCATCGGAGGCGTACGCGCGCGTGGTGTCGACGGCCTCGTGCACCCAGGCCGGCAGGGTGAGGTGGACCTGCGCGTACAGCACGCTACCTGCCCGCCCAGGTGTCGCGCAGGGTCACGCTGCGGTTGAACACCGGCCTGCCCGGCGCGTGGTCGTGGCGGTCGGCCACGAAGTAGCCGCTGCGCTCGAACTGGACGCTCTGCTCCGGCGCGGCCTCGGCGGCGGCCGGCTCGACATAGCCGCTCACCACCTTGACCGAATCGGGGTTGAGGTAGTCGACATAGGTCTTGCCGCCGTCGTCGTTGTCCGGATCGGGCACGGTGAAGAGGCGGTCGTACAGGCGGATTTCCGCGCGCACGCCCCGGGTGGCGCTGACCCAGTGGATGGTGCCCTTCACCTTGCGGTTGGCGCCCTCCATGCCGGGCCGCGACTGGGGATCGAGCGTGCAGCGCAACTCCACCACCTGGCCATCGCCGTCCTTGACCGCTTCATCGCAGCGGATGATGCCGGCGCCGCGCAGGCGCACCTCGCCCCCCACCGTCAGGCGCTTGAAGCCGGGCGGCGGCACTTCGGCGAAGTCCTCGCGCTCGATCCACAGCGCGCGCGAGAACGGGATGCGGCGTTCGCCCTGGCTGGCGTCCTTGGGATGGTTGGCGAACGCCAGCGATTCCTCGTGGCCTTCATCCAGGTTGGTCAGCACGACCTTCAGCGGCTCGATCACGGCCATGCGCCGCGGTGCATGCGCATCCAGGTCGTCGCGCAGCGCGCCTTCCAGGATGCCGATGTCCAGCAGCGAGTTCTGCTTGCTGATGCCGACCCGGTCCACCATCAGGCGCAGTGCGCCGGGCGTGTAGCCGCGGCGCCGGATGCCCTGCAGGGTGGGCATGCGCGGGTCGTCCCAGCCGTCCACGCGGCCGGATTCGACCAGCTGCAGCAGCTTGCGCTTGCTCATCACCAGCCAGTTGAAGTTGAGCCGCGAGAATTCGATCTGGCGCGGCTTGGCCGCCTCGAAGGGCAGGCCCTTGTCGGTCAGCGGCTTGACCAGCTGCGGCGAGTGGGCCAGGTCCACCTTGTCCACGCACCAGTCGTACAGCGGGCGGTGGTCCTCGAACTCCAGCGTGCACAGCGAGTGGGTGATGCCTTCCACCGCGTCGCTCAGCGCGTGCGCGTAGTCGTACATCGGGTAGATCGGCCACGCGTTGCCGGTGTTCTGGTGCTCGACATGCTTGATCCGGTACAGCGCCGGGTCGCGCAGGTTGATGTTGCCGCTGGCCATGTCGATCTTCGCGCGCAGCGTGCGCGCGCCATCCGGGAACTCGCCCGCGCGCATGCGCCGGAACAGGTCGAGGTTCTCATCGACGCCGCGATCGCGGTACGGGGAATCGCGGCCCGGCTCGGTCAGCGTGCCGCGGTAGGCGCGCACGTCCTCGGCACTGAGGTCGCAGACATAGGCGTCGCCCTGCCGGATCAGCTTCTCGGCGGCGAGGTAGAGCACCTCGAAGTAATCCGAGGCGTGGCGCAAATCGTGCCACTCGAAGCCCAGCCAACGCACGTCGTCCAGGATGGCGCGTACGTATTCCGGGTCTTCCTTCGCGGGATTGGTGTCGTCCAGGCGCAGGTTGCAGTCGCCGCCGAACTCCGCGGCGATGCCGAAGTCCAGGCAGATCGCCTTGGCGTGGCCGATGTGCAGGTAGCCGTTGGGCTCCGGCGGGAAGCGGGTGCGGATGGCGGCGTGCTTCCCGCTGGCCAGGTCGTCGCGGACGATCGCGCGGATGAAGTCCTGGCGCACGGGCGCGGCGCCGGCGTCGGTCATGGCGGCGGGGGAATCGGGGGACGCTGGGCTGGGCGCGGACACGGTGCGGGGCTTGCGGGGAAAGCGCAGCAGTGTAGCGAAAGCGCGTGCGCCACGCGGTTGCGGCCGTGCTTGGCACGGTCCCTGCATGCCAGTTCCCGACGGAGGACAGCATGCGCACCGTGTACGAGGCGGCCAACCTGATCGATGCCCATCTGGTGCGCCAGGCGCTGGAGGCCGAGGGCATCCCGGCGTTCGTGCGCGGGGAGGCGCTGACCGGCGGGATCGGCGAGCTGGGGGTGTTCGGGCTGTTGGCGGTCGCGGTCCCCGAGTCGGCCTGGCCCGTCGCGCGCGCCGTTGTCGAAGGATGGCTGGCGGAGCGCGAAGCCGAACCCGCGCCGGACCCGGACGAGGGCGAGGCGGGGCAGGGATGCCCGGCGTGAACTGGCGCCTGCCCGTGGCGGGCATGTGGCTGCTGGACCTGGGCGGGGCATCGGCGTGGGCGCTCGTCGACGGCGCCGCCGCGGCGGTGGTGGCGGACCCCGGGATCGGGCTGGCGCTGGACGCGGGTGACAACGCGCTGTCGTACGCGGTGTACGCCGCGCTGGCCACCCTGGCGATCGCCGCGCTGGCGCTGTACACGGCGGTGCGCGACGGCGCGTTCCTGCTGTTCGCCGGGTACGCGCTGATGGCCCTGCTGCTGGGCGCCACGGTGAACGGCCACGTGCATGGCCTGCCCGGCGTGGGGGCGATGGCGCGGCTGGGCGCCCCCGGCTTCTGGGCGACCGTGCTGCTGTTCGCCGCGCTGGGCCTGTACACGCTGGCGCGCTACGCGGCGCCGCCGGACGGAACCGGCATGGCCTGGCCGCAACGGCTGGCGCTGGCGTTGCTGGGCGTGGCGCTGCTGTTGCCGGTGCCCGCCACCGCGTTGCAGGAAGTGCAGCGGGCGGCCGGGGGGATCGGCACGTGCGTGGCGCTGCTGGGGGCGATCGTGGTGGTGGGGGATGCGGCGCGGCGGCGCGTGTCGATGGCGCTCACGGTGCTGTCCACGCTGTTGTTGCTCGGCTTCGCCGTGGGGGCGCACGTGCTGATGCAGGCTGGCCGGCTGCCGGACACCGCGTGGGTCCGGTACGGCTACCAGCTGGCGCTGGTCCTGCTGTCGGTGGTGGTGTACGTGGGCCTGTGCAGCCGCATCGGCGAAGTGCGCCGCCGCCTGGAGGACGAGGCCAGCGCACGTCGCGACAGCGAGCGGCGGCTGCGCCAGGAGCAGGACCGCGCCAGCTTCGCGCACGACCTGCAGGCCGCGCTGCGTGGCGCGCCCGGCGATGCCATCGCCACCACTGCCTTCCGCCTGCTGGGCCAGCATGCGGGGACCCAGGTGGGCTCCGACGACGTGCTGGTGGTCGCCGAAGGCTACGGCGGGCACCAGCGCCTGCTGGTGCAGGCAATGGCGGGTCCGGCGACCACCACCGATGCGGTGCTGCCGGCACTGGCGCTGGTACGCGAGCATGCGGCGCATGCGGGGCCTGGCGCGTTGCGCCTGGAAAGCGGTTGGAGCGCCGACGGTCGCTCGACCCGCCTGTACGCAGTGATCCCGCTGCCACTCTCCGCGCCGGCCTGGGGCGCGCTGGTGGCGCCCCTGCCCTCCGAGCGCTGGCCCGGCGTCGAGCTGCTGGCGGCACTGGCGGAACTTGCCCGGGTCGCGGTGGAACATGCCGAGGAGGCGCAGGCCACCCAGCAGCTGCGGCTCAGCGCGGAGCACGACGCCCTGACCGGGAGCCTGAACCGGCGCGCCCTGGACCGGGTCCTGGCGCGCGCGTTCCATGCGTCCACCGGCATCCTGTCGGTCCTGTTCATCGACATCGACTGGTTCAAGCGCGTCAACGACACCCACGGCCATGCCTGCGGCGACCATTGCCTGCGCAGCATCGCGGCCACCCTGCGTGGCGAGTTGCGCCCTGGCGACGCGGTGGGCCGCTACGGGGGCGAGGAATTCCTGGTGGTGCTGCCGGGGCAGGACGCCGCCGCCGCGCGCGTGCTCGGGGAGCGGCTGCGGCGCGCGGTGGAACACACGCCGGTCATGTGGCGCGGCGAGCTGCTGGCGTTGACCGTGAGCATCGGCCTGGCCACGCGTGGTCGCGGCGAGGGCGACCCGGCCACCCTGCTGGAGCGCGCGGACAGCGCGCTGTACCGCGCCAAGCGCGAGGGCCGCAACTGCGTTCGCACCGCGCCTGCGGTGTGACGCGCATGCCGTGGCTTGATCGCGGGCAGGGCGCCCGCATCTGGAAGGCAGGCACAGGCGGAGCACCGGGATGATCGGCATCGGCGGATGGAAGCAGCGCATGGTGGAGCCCGCGCGCGCGCTGCCCGGGCGCGCCACACCGGTGCCGGTGCGCAACATGCACCACGTGCATGGGCGGCCGATCGCCGGCGCCTTCCCGGGCATGCAGTCGGTGCAGTTCGGCATGGGCTGCTTCTGGGGCGCCGAACGCGTGTTCTGGTCGGTTCCGGGCGTGGTCACCACCGCGGTGGGCTACGCCGGTGGCTACACCCCCAATCCCACGTATCGCGAGGTCTGCTCGGGCGAGACCGGGCATGCCGAGGTGGTCCTGGTGGTCCATGACCCGGCCGAGGTGGCCTTCGAAGCGTTGCTCAAGGCGTTCTGGGAGCGCCACGACCCGACCCAGGGCATGCGCCAGGGCAACGACGCGGGCACCCAGTACCGGTCGGTGATCCACTGCACGACGCCGGCGCAACGCGACGCGGCCCTCGCCAGTCGCGACGCCTACCAGCAGCGCCTGCGCGCCGCAGGACTGGGCGCGATCACCACCGACGTGGCGTACCCGGCGCCAACGTTCTACTACGCCGAGGACGAACACCAGCAGTACCTGTCCAAGCATCCGCAGGGCTACTGCGGGCTGGGCGGGACCGGCGTGGCCTGCCCGCTGGGCAGCGGAGCCTGACCGACCGGCGTTGCGCGCCGTGTCCCCTCCAGGCCGGACCTTGCGTTCGCTTGTGGCATGGAAAATGCAAGCAGGTCCCCGCAGCTCCAGCCGCGCCGCATCCTCGTCTTCCTCCTGCTGCTGGGGCTGAGCCTCCTCGCCATCGGCCGCTCCGCGCTGGGCACGCGCCTGGACAGCTTCAGCTACGACGAACCCTGGCACATCGTGGCCGGCACCTCGTACGTGCGCGGCGGCGACCGCAACCTCAATCCGGAGCACCCGCCACTGGTCAAGCTCTGGGTGGGGGCGGCGATGCCCGCGGACTTCCGGCTGGGCGCGCAGCCGGAACTGCGCGAGAAGGAGCAGGAGCGCCTGTGGGTGGAACGCACGATGTTCGCCGGCAACGATCCGCTCCGGGCGCAGCAGCGGGCGCGGCTGGCGATGTGGGCGTTGAACGGCGCCTTGCTGCTCCTGCTGGGCGTGCTGCTCTGGCGTGCGGCCGGGGCGGTCTGGGCCGCCGGCACGCTGGCCTTCCTGGCGCTGGAGCCGACGGTGGGCGCGCATTTGCCGGTGGTGATGACCGATGGGCCGCTCGGCCTTGCGCTGGTCGCCGCGGTGGCTGCCGCGGGCCTGCTGGCGGCGCGCTGGCAGTGGCGCTGGGCGCTGGCGCTCGGGCTCACCGTGGGGCTGGCACTGACCGCCAAGCACTCGGCGCTGGCAGGACTCGCCGGCCTCGCCCTGGTGCTGGCGATGGCCGTGCTGGCGGGCGCCCGCATGGGTGCGCGCGAGCTGGGGCGGCGCGCCGGCCAGGTGGCGCTGGCAGCCGGCCTGGCGCTGGTGGTGCTGTGGGGCTCCTACGGCTTCCGCTTCCATGGCCAGCAAGGCGGCAGCGACGGCTTCAACCGGCCGCTGGCAGGCAAGATCGCGGACGTATCCAGCCCCGCCTTGCGGGACGCGCTGGACGCGGCCGATCGCCACCGGCTGTTGCCGCGCGCCTACCTGTGGGGCCTGGCGGATACGCTGCGCACCGGCGTGGATGGACGCGGGATCGCCCTGCACCTGGTCTGGGGCAGGGTGTACGAGGGCCGCAATCCGTGGTTCACGTGGCCGGCGATCGTGGCCGGCAAGGTGCCGCTGGCGCTGTCCGCGCTGGCCCTGCTCGGCCTGGCCCTGCTGTGGCGCGCACCGCTGCCGCCAAGCGCGCGCTGGATGCTGGGCGTGCTGGCGGCGGCCACCGCCTGCCACCTGGCCGCGCTGATGGCCTCGCCCGCGGCCTGGGGCGGCGTCCGCCACGCCACCCCGGTGATCGTCGCGCTGGCGGTGCTGGGCGGCGCGGCGGTTTCGGAGGCATGGCGGCGGCGCTCCCGCGCCCTGCTGCTGGCGGTCGGCGCGCTGCTGGCGGCCGCCGTGGCCACGACCATCCGCGAACCCCGGCTGTGGGAGTACCACAACGAACTCGCCGGCGGCTCGCGCGGGGCGTGGCGTTACTTCGGCAACGAAGGCCTGGACATCGGCCAGCGCTTCCACGAGATCCGCCGCTTCCATGACGCGCACATCGTGCCCAGCGGCCTGCCGATGTACGCCGACTACTGGCTGATGGAGGAGCAGGTGCGGGCCGCGGGGCTGCGCCATCGCCGCCTGGTCGAGGACCTGGACGACGACAACGTGGCCGGCATCTACGAGGGGTGGTTCGTGTACCCGCACCGTTCGCGCCTGCCCTGGCCGCAGTGGGACTGGAATCCGGACGAGGTCTTCCGCGAGATGACCCTGGTGGCGGAACTGGGCGCGGTGGGCATCTGGCGCGGGAGGCTGGTGCGGCCGCGGGCGCGGGCGGGCAGCCTCAACCAGAAGGTGATGGACTACATCTACAAGGAGAACGGGCAGGACTGGGCGCTGGTGGCCCGGCGCCTGGAAGAGGTGGCCAGCGTCACCCCCGCCAACATCGGAACCGCGGCCGAACTCGGCAATGCGTGGCTGCGGCTGGGCGACGGGCAGCGCGCCATCCGCGCGTACCAGCGACCGCTGGACCAGCGGGAGATGCCACTGGATGCGAAGGTCGCGGGGGAGTTCCGGGCGCAGATCCGGCGCGTCGGAGCGGCCGCCGACCCGGCCAGCGTGCCGCCGATGCGCAATCCCTGGATGGAATAGCGCACCCCGGGGTTCAGCGCTGCGCGAGTTGCGCGCGCGCGGCGGCGCCGATCTGGTCCGCCAGCGCCTGCAGGAAGCCCTCCAGCGCGGAGGACTTGCGCCAGGCCAGGGCGATGCGCCGGCTGGGCGGCGCGTCCGCGAACGGCACCAGCACGATCCCCGCGGGTTGCACGATCGGTTCGCGCACGGCCAGTGCGGGCAGCAGGGTGACGCCCACGCCGGCCGCCACCATCTGCCGCAGCGTCTCCAGGCTGGTGGCGCGGAACCCGGACTTCTCGTGCGCGCCGGACAGCCGGCACACGTCCAGTGCCTGGTCGCGCAGGCAATGGCCGTCCTCCAGCAGGAGCAGGGTCTCGTCGGACAATTCGGAAACGCGCAGGCCGGTGCGCTTGGCCAGGGGATGCTGGCGCGGCGCGGCCAGCACGAAGGGCTCCTCGAACAGGAACTGCGCGTGCAGCTGGTCGTCGTGCAGCGGCAGCGCCAGCAGGGCGGCGTCCAGGCGGCCGTCGCGCAGGCGCTGCAGCAGCACGTCGCTCTTTTCCTCGATGAGCAGCAATTCCAGCTGCGGGTAGCGCTCCCCGAGGCCGGGCACCACGTGCGGCAGCAGGTAGGGACCAAGCGTCGGGAAGACGCCCAGCCGCAGCGTCCCGGAGGCGGGATCCTGGCTGCGCCGGGCGGCCAGCTTCATGGCATCGACTTCGGCCACGATCCGGCGCGCCCGCTGCACCACGTCCTGGCCCGCCGCGGTGAGCATCACCCGGCGCGGCGCGCGCTCCACCAGGGCCACGCCCAGCTCGTCCTCCAGCTTGCGGATCTGGGTGGACAGGGTGGGCTGGCTGACGAAGCAGGCATCCGCGGCCTTGCCGAAATGGCGCAGGTCCGCCAGCGCGATCAGGTAGCCGAGGTCGCGCAGGTTCATGCGCGGTCGATCATGCCGCCGCGGCGTCCGGGGCAGCCTGCGCCCCGGGCTGGCGGATCAGGTGGTCGAACGCGGACAGCGCCGCCGTGGAACCGCCGCCCATCGCCACCACGATCTGCTTGTAGGGCTCGGTGGTGGCGTCGCCCGCCGCGAACACGCCCGGCAGGTTGGTGCGGCCGGCGGCGTCGATCACGATCTCGCCGCGCGGCGTCAGCAACACGGTGTCCTCCAGCCATTCCGTGTTCGGCAGCAGGCCGATCTGCACGAACACGCCGGCGACCTCGAGCACGTGCGCCATCCCGGTGCCGCGATCGGTGTAGTGCAGCGCCTGCAGCCTGCTGCCGTCGCCGGCGAAGCGGGTGGTCTGCGCGTTCACGTGGACGGTCGCGTTCGGCAGCCCGTAGAGCTTGCGCTGCAGCACCTCGTCGGCGCGCAGCCGGCCATCGAACTCCAGCAGGGTGACGTGCCCGGCGATGCCGGCCAGGTCGATCGCCGCTTCCACGCCGGAGTTGCCGCCGCCGATCACCGCCACCCGCTTGCCCTTGAACAGCGGGCCATCGCAGTGCGGGCAATAGGTCACGCCCTTGTTGCGGTACTCGGCCTCGCCGGGCACCCCGGTCTGCCGCCAGCGCGCGCCGGGCGCGAGCACCACGGTCCTGGCGCGCAGCGTCGCGCCGCTGTCCAGTTCGATGCCCACCAGGCCATCGCCGGACGCCGGATGCAGCGCCTTCGCCCGCTGCGCGGTGACCAGGTCCACGCCGTAGCTGCGCACGTGCGCCTCCAGCGACGCCGCCAGCCTCGGGCCCTCGGTGTATTCCACGGACGGGAAATTCTCGATCGCCATGGTGTCCAGCACCTGCCCGCCGAAGCGTTCGGTCACGATGCCGGTGCGGATGCCCTTGCGCGCGGCGTAGATCGCCGCGGCGGCGCCGGCGGGGCCGCCCCCGACCATCAGGACGTCGTACGGCGCGGCATCGTTCAACGCTTCGGCGGCGCGCGCGGCGGCGCCGGTATCGAGCCTGGCGACGATCTGCTCGATGCTCATGCGGCCGGCATCGAAGGGCTGGCCGTTGAGGAAGATGGTCGGCACCGACAGGACTTCGCGTGCTTCGACTTCGGCCTGGAACAGCGCGCCGTCGATCGCCACATGCCGGATGCGCGGGTTCAGCACGCTCATCGCGTTGAGCGCCTGGATGGTGTCCGGGCAGCTCTGGCAGTGCAGCGACATGTAGGTTTCGAACGCGTAGTCGCCCGGCAGGTTGCGCACCTGTTCGGCCAGCGCCTCGTCGATGCGCACCGGGTGCCCGCCGACCTGCAGCAGGGCCAGCACCAGCGAGGTGAACTCGTGGCCCAGCGGGATCGCGGCAAAACCCACGCCAGGTGCCGCCACCTGCACGTCGGTGCCGGCGCGGCGGATCAGGAACGACGGCTTGCGTGCATCGTCGCCGGTCGCCCGGGAAATCTTCGGCGACAGCGCGGCGATCTCGCCGAGCAGCGTGTCCAGTTCGCGCGCGGCCTCGGAGTCGTCCAGCGAGGCGACCAGCTCGATCGGCTGCTGCAGCTTCTCCAGGTAGGCGGCGAGCTGGGTCTTGAGATCGGCGTCGAGCATGGGGTCCTCGTGCGATGGCATGCCGCGATGCGCGCGGCGGTGGTGCGGAAAGGGCTGCGGCCAGCCGCCCGGGGGGGGCTGGCCGGAGCCCTCTCCCCGTGCGGGGAGAGGGGCCGGGCGCGCGGCGGACAGGAACGCCGCGCGCGCAACGCGTCAGATCTTGCCGACCAGGTCCAGCGACGGCTTGATGGTCTTGGCGCCGTCGTTCCACTTGGCCGGGCAGACCTCGTTGGGGTGCTCGGCGACGTACTTGGCGGCCTTGAGCTTGCGCACGGTCTCCTTGACGTCGCGGGCGATCGCGTTGTCGTGGATCTCGGCGGTCTTGATCACGCCGTCCGGGTTGACGATGAAGGTGCCGCGCAGCGCCAGGCCCTCCTCGTCGATGTGCACGCCGAACGCGCGGGTCAGCTGGTGGGTGGGGTCGCCGACCAGCGGGAAGGCGGCCTTGCCGACCGCCGGCGAGGTCTCGTGCCACACCTTGTGGCTGAAGTGGGTGTCGGTGGTGACGATGTAGACCTCGGCGCCCATCGCCTGGAACTCGGCGTAATGGTCGGCGGCGTCCTCGATCTCGGTCGGGCAGTTGAAGGTGAAGGCGGCCGGCATGAAGATCAGCACCGACCACTTGCCCTTGAGGTCGGCATCGGTGACTTCGACGAACGTGCCCTGGCGGTAGGCGTTGGCCTTGAACGCCGGGACCCGGGTGTTGATCAGGGGGCGGTGGTTGAGGGTGACGCTGGAATCGAGCAGGGACATCGGTGCCTCGCGGGTTGGAGTGGATTTGTTGCGACGCGGCAATTTATCGAACCCCGGGTTATCGATCAATGAAATTGATTGAATTGTTTCGATAGCTTTTATCTATGACAGCGGGTGACCTCGTGCCGAGCAAGGCGCGATGCCACACTGGCCCGATGCCACGCTCCCCCGAGACCGTCGCGTCCCTGTTGCAGCAGGCGAGCGTCATCGACCGCATCGATGCCGAGTGGCTGCTTGCCCACGCCCTGGGCCGCCCGCGCGGCTGGCTGTTCGCCCACGCCAGCGATCCGGTCGCCGTGGAGGAGGCCGGGCGCTTCGCCGCCCTGCTGGCACGCCGCCAGGCGGGCGAGCCGGTGGCGTACCTGACCGGGACGCAGGGGTTCTGGACGCTGGAGCTCGCGGTGACGCCGGCCACCCTGGTCCCGCGCCCGGAGACCGAGTTGCTGGTCGAACTGGCCCTGGCCCGGCTCCCGCCCGATGCCGTGGCGCGCGTCGCCGACCTGGGCACCGGCAGCGGCGCGATCGCGCTGGCGATCGCCGCGGAACGGCCACGCGCCCACGTGGTCGCCACCGATGCCAGCGCGGCCGCGCTCGAGGTCGCGCGCGCCAACGCCGCGCGCAATCGGATCGGCAACGTCGACTTCCGCGAAGGCGACTGGTTTGGCCCGTTGGCCGGCGAGGCGTTTGACCTGGTGGCCAGCAATCCGCCCTACATCGCGGAGGGCGACGCGCACCTGGGCGAAGGCGACCTGCGCTTCGAGCCGCCGGCCGCGCTGGCATCGGGGGCGGACGGGCTGGATGCGATCCGCGCCATCGTGGCCGGCGCGCCTTCCCACCTGCGCGCGGGCGGCTGGCTGCTGCTCGAGCACGGGCTGGAGCAGGGTCCGGCGGTGCGTGCGCTGCTCGCGGCGGCGGGGTTCGTCGAGGTGGGCACCGCGCGCGACCTGGAGCACCGCGAACGCGTCAGCCTGGGCCGGCGCCGCTGACATCGCCGCGGCTACACTGCGGGCCTTCCCGCCGCCGACGGACCGCGATGCGCAGCTTCTATCCCGAGATCGAACCCCATGCCAGCGGCCGCCTGCAGGTCGATGCCCGGCACAGCCTGTACTGGGAGGAATGCGGCAATCCCGCCGGCAAGCCGGTGGTGCTGCTGCACGGCGGACCCGGCGCCGGCTGCAGTCCGCGGATGCGCCGCTTCCACGACCCGGCGAAGTACCGCATCGTGCTGTTCGACCAGCGTGGCGCGGGGCGCAGCACGCCGTTCGCGGACCTGCAGGACAACACCACCTGGCACCTGGTCGCGGACATCGAGCGCCTGCGCGAGCACCTGGGCATCGAGCGCTGGCAGGTGTTCGGCGGCAGCTGGGGCTCCACGCTGGCGCTGGCCTACGCCCAGGCGCATCCACGGCGGGTCACCGAGCTGGTGCTGCGCGGCATCTTCATGCTGCGCCGCTGGGAGCTGGAGTGGTTCTACCAGGAAGGCGCCAGCCGGCTGTTCCCGGATGCGTGGCGCCATTACATCGAGGCGATCCCGCCGGTGGAGCGGCATGACCTGATCTCGGCCTATCACCGCAGGCTGACGTCGGAGGACGAGGCCGTTCGCCTCGCCGCCGCCCGCGCCTGGAGCATCTGGGAGGGCGGCACCAGCTACCTGCGGATCCCGCCCGACTACGCGCAGACCCATGGCGACCCGGCGTTCGCGCTGGCGTTCGCGCGGATCGAGAACCACTACTTCGTCAACGGCGGGTTCTTCGAGGTCGAGGACCAGTTGCTGCGCGACGCGCACCGCATCGCGGACATTCCCGGGGTGATCGTGCACGGCCGCTACGACGTGGTCTGCCCGATCCAGAGCGCGTTCGACCTGCACGCCGCGTGGCCGAAGGCGGAGCTGGTGGTCGGCGCCACCGCCGGCCATTCCGGGTTCGAGGCGGAGAACGTCGACGCGCTGGTGCGCGCCACCGATCGCTACGCGGACCGTTGATCGCCCCCGGCCGGCGCGCCGTCGCGCCGGCTGCCGTCCGGGTTGTGGTCGATCATCCACAGCCCGGCCCACAGCTTGAGGTCCAGCTCGAAGCCTTCCGCCTGCTTGCGCATCAGCCAGGCGGGCGCCTGCGCGCGCGGCACGGTGTGCACGATGATGTCCTCGCTGTCCACGCCGCCGCCGTCGCCCACCCGGGTCAGGTCCAGCGCGCGCACGAAGGCGATGCGCTCGTTGCTCATGCCGGAGCTCGTGGGCCCGACCAGCAGCACGTCGACCCGGCCCGGTGACCAGCCGGTCTCCTCGATCAGCTCGCGCCGCGCTGCCTCGGCCAGGGTGTCCTGCGCGTGGTCGTCGCCGACCAGCCCCGCCGGCATCTCGATGGTGCGCGCGCCCAGCGGCACGCGGTACTGCTCCACGAACAGCACCTCGTCGGCCGGCGTCACCGCGATCACGATCACCGCCATGCCCTGGCCATGGGTGCGCTCGCACGACTCCCAGTGGCCGATGCGCACCAGCCGCAGCCACTGCCCTTCGTAGAGGGTCTGCTTGAGGTTCTGGCCCATGCGGCGATGCTACCGCAGGAGCTGCGCGCGAACGCAGGGGCGCCGGCGCATGCCTGGCGCCGCGCTCCCCCAGCGGGCGCTCAGGGGGACGCGCCCGCCGCGTCGAACAGCCGCTTGCGCGTGAGCGGGCCGAAGCGCAGCCAGTCGGCCAGCGACTGCAGTTCCTCCGCGTCGCCGGCGGCGCGCGCGAAGTCGCCCTCGGGGATCGGCGCGTGCAGCGCGATGGTGGTCAGCTGCCGCCACAGCAATGCGTGCTCGCGCTGCTCGCGCAGGCGCAGGGCGATGCCGGCGGCGCCGCGCAGGCGCAGGAACGCGATCTCGTCGATCCGCGCCAGCAAGGCGTCCAGGCTGCCGAAATGCGCCAGCAGGACCGCCGCGGTCTTCGCGCCGATGCCGGTGACCCCGGGGATGTTGTCCACCGCATCGCCGGTCAGCGCCAGGTAGTCGGCGACCTGGTGCGCGTGCACGCCCTGCCGCGCCTTGACCCCGTCCGCGCCCCAGCGCTGGCCCTTGGCGAAATCGTATTGCTGGTCCTGCGCGTCCAGCAGCTGGGACAGGTCCTTGTCGGCCGACACGATCACGCTGCGGAAGCCTTCGCGGCGCGAACGATGCACCGCCGCGCCGATCAGGTCGTCGGCCTCGAAATCGCAATGCGCCAGCGTGGGCAGGCCCAGCGCGCGGCACAGCGCCTTGCACCAGGCGAACTGCCGCTTGAGCTCCGGCGGCGCCGGGTCGCGGTTGGCCTTGTACGCCGGGTACAGCGCATTGCGGAAGCACGAATCCAGGGCTTCGTCGAAGGCGATGGCGATGTGCCGCGGGCGCTCGCGCTCCAGCAGTTCCAGCAGGAAGCGGGCGAAGCCGTGCACGGCGTTGGTCGGCCAGCCGTCCGCATCGTGGAATTCGTCCGGCATGGAATGCCAGGCCCGGAACACGTACATCGACGCGTCGACCAGGTACAGCGTGGGTTGGCTCATGGCGCCATTGTAGGAGCGCGGTACCTGCCGCCGGCCCCGCTAGCCGGCGGGCTGCCAGTCCGCGAGCAGCGCCGCCGGATCCGGGCGTTCGCGCTCGGGCGCCTGCACCCGGGGCGTGCCGATGGCGATGATGCCCGCCACCTGCTCGTCGGGCGACAGGCCGAGCACGCCGTCCACGAACGGGCGGTCGTAGGCGGTCCAGCCGGTCAGCCACTGCGCGCCGAAGCCCTCGGCCTGCGCCGCCTGCAGCAGCAGGAAGCAGGCGCTGGCGGCGCTGGCGGCGCGCTCGGAAGCGGGGATCGTGTCGCCCGGGTCCAGCCGCGCCACCACGACCAGCGTCAGGGGCGGCACCGTGAAGCGCGTGCGCAGTTTCTCGATGGCGCCGTCGCCGGGGTTCGCCTCGCGCTGTTGCAGGCGCGCGGCGGCGGCATCGGCCAGCGCATGCCTGGCATCGCCGGCGATGCGCAGGAAACGGAACGGCACGCGCTTGCCGTGGTCGGGCACCCGCACCACGGTGCGCAGGATCCGCAGCAGTTGCGCGTGGTCGGGGCCGGGTGCTGCCAGCTGCCGGGCGGGCACGGAGCGGCGCGTGTCGAGGGCGTCCAGGGTCAGGGGCATGGCGTGGCGTCGCGTGGGGTGCGTGGATGGTAGCGCCTGCACGCGCGCGCATTCGGTAGGATGCAGCCAGCACGGGACGGGAGCTGGCGATGGCGGTACGCATTGGCGTTGCGCGCGAGACCGCGGAGGGCGAACGCCGCGTGGCGCTGACGCCCGAGACCTGCCGCAAGCTGGTCGCGGCGGGCGCGGAGGTCAGGGTGCAGCCCGGCATCGGCGCCGGTGCCCACTTCCCCGACCCGGCGTACCTCGACGCGGGCGCGCTGCTGGACGAGGAGGCGCTGGCGCAGGCGGACCTGGTGCTGTGCGTGCAGCCGCCCCGTCCAGACGCCCTGCGCGCGCTCAAGCCGGGCGCGGTGCTGGTCGGCGCCCTGCAGCCGGAGGGGGACGCCGCGCGCGCGGACGCACTGCGCGAGCGGGGCATCGTCGCCTTCCCGCTGGAACGCCTGCCGCGCACCACCCGCGCCCAGTCGATGGACGTGCTGAGTTCGCAGGCCGGCATGGCCGGTTACAAGGCGGTCCTGATCGCCGCCCAGCTGGCGCCGCGCTTCTTCCCGATGCTCACCACGGCCGCGGGCACCATCCGTCCGTCGAAGGTGCTGGTGGTGGGCGCCGGCGTCGCCGGGCTGCAGGCCATCGCCACCGCGCGGCGGCTGGGTGCCCAGGTGGAAGGCTTCGACGTGCGTCCGGAGACGCGCGAGCAGATCGAGTCGCTGGGCGGCAGGTTCCTCGACCTCGGCGTGTCCGCGGCCGGCGAGGGGGGCTACGCGCGCGCGCTCACCGACGAGGAACGCGCGCTGCAGCAGCAGCGCCTGGCTGACCACCTGCGGGGGATCGATGTCGTGGTCTGCACCGCCGCGGTGCCGGGCCGGCCCGCGCCCAGGATCGTCAGCGCCGCGATGGTGGCCGGCATGAAACCGGGCAGCGTGATCGTTGACCTTGCCGCCGAAACCGGTGGCAACTGCGAGCTCACGCGCCCGGGCGAGACCTTCGATGCCGATGGCGTCACCATCGCCGGGCCGCTGAACCTTGCCTCGATGGGCGCGCAGCATGCCAGCGAGATGTTCGCCCGCAACGTCTTCAACTTCGCCGGCCTGCTGCTGAAGGACGGCGCGCTGGCGTTCGACTGGGACGACGAACTGCTGGCGAAGACGGTCTGGCCCGCCCGCGGCTGAACCGGTCCTACTGTGCCGGCGCGGCGACCGGCCTGCCGCGCGGCGCGGGGTTCGCTTCCAGCCAGGCCTTGCGTTCCTCCGGCGACTTCTGCCGCCACGCCTGCAGGAACGCCTTGCGCTGCGGCGCGTCCATGCCGCGCATCGCCTGGAACAGCGCGCGCGCCTCGGCGCGCTTGTGCGGGGGCATGGCTTCCCAGCGCTTGATGCCCCGGCGGGCGCGCTCGCGCTGCTCGGCGGGCATGGACTGCCAGTGCTCCGCGCGCGCCAGCATCCGCGCGCGCTCGGCGGGGTTGGCGTTCCAGCGCTCGCGCAGGGGCGCCAGCAGCAGCTCGCGCTGGGCCGGGGCGAGGCTGTCCCATTCCGGCAGCGGCGGCGCTGCGGACTGCGCGATCGCGAGCGCTGGCCACAGGACGAGGGTGAGGGTGAACAGGCGGATGGCGCGCATCGTGGCTTACTCCATGGCGACCAGGCGCGCGTCGGTGGACGCAAGCCAGGCATAGAACTCGGGGTCTTCGTCGAGCAGGGTGTCGGGTCGCGGCGTGGCCTCGACGCCCGCCAGCGAGGGTTGCGCCGCCGGCGATTCCGGCTGCCGCAGCTGCAGCCCCACGGCCAGCGCGCACAGCGCGGCGAACGCGGTCAGCCCGTAGCGCATGCCATGCGTCGCGCGCGGCCGGTCACCGCGCAGCGCGGCGTGGCGGCGCTGCGCCAGCTGGGCGCGGGTCGCGGGCGTCACCCGGGCCACCGCGGCAGCATGGTGCGCCCGCAGGCCGGCGTCGAAACGGTCGTCGATGGCGCTCATCGGAATTCCTCCAGCTGTTTCTGCAGCGCCGCCCGCGCGCGCGACAGGTGCGTCTTCACCGAACCCTCGCTGCAGCCCATCGCGCGCGCGGTGTCGGCAACGTCCAGCTCCTCCAGCACGCGCAGGGAAAACGCCTCGCGCTGGCGCGCCGGAAGCCGGGCCAGGGCCGCGCTGATGCGCTGCCACGCCTCGCGGCTGTCGTTGCTGCGCGACGGATCCGGCCCGCCGTCGTCGGCCCAGTCGGGCGGCCCGTCGTCCGCGCCCGGCGCCTGCAGCCAGCGCAGCCGGAACAGGTTGCGCCGCTGCATGTCCACGATGCGGTTGCGCAGGATGCTCCAGAACAGGGGCGTCCACTCCGCGGGCGGCCGATCGCGGTAGGCCAGCATCTTCATCATCGCGTCCTGCACCGCGTCCAGCGCGTCCTCCCGCTGGCGCAGCGCGATCTCCGCGAAACGGAACGCGCGCGCGTCGATGCCGGCCAGGAACGCGTCCAGGTTGGCGGGCAGGCGCGGGATCTCCACCGGCGCGGTGCTTGCTGGCATGTCATGGCCTGCATCCGGGCTCACGCAGGCAGGGTAGCGCGGCGGGCCGGGCGGCAGGGTGCAGCAACTGGCGGGCGGGGCACGGCGGTCCTCGGGGGCGCGGGCGAACGCCTGCAACTGGGGAAACGCGCCGCACGCGATGCGGTTGACCGGTCCCGGGCGCGTTCAGGACGTGGTTATGATGCGGGCGGGGCAGACCGGGAGGTGGGACGTGTTGGACGGCTTCGTCGCCTTGTACATCTTCATGCTGGCCGCGATCGCCGGCCACGTGATCATCTCGCGGGTCCCGGTGATCCTGCACACGCCGCTGATGTCCGGCAGCAACTTCATCCACGGGATCGTCCTGATCGGCGCCATGGTGGTGCTGGGCCACGCGGACACGCCGCTGGAACAGGCGATCGGCTTCGTCGCGGTGTTCCTGGGCGCGGGCAACGCGGCCGGGGGCTACGTGGTCACCGAACGCATGCTGGAGATGTTCAAGTCCAGCAAGCCCCCCGTGCAGCCCCCGGGGGCCGGGAAGTGACGGTCCTCGCCCTGGTCAAGCTGAGCTATTTCGTCGCCGCCACCCTGTTCCTGCTGGGCCTGCAGCGCATGGCCAGCCCGAAGACCGCGCGCAGCGGCATCCAGTGGGCCGGCGCCGGCATGCTGATCGCCACCGTCGCCACCTTCTTCCTGCCCGGGCTGCACAACATCGGGCTCATGATCGCCGCCATCGTGCTGGGCGTGGGGCTGAACTGGGCCTGGGGCCGGAAGGTGGCGATCACCGACATGCCGCAGATGGTCGCGCTGTTCAACGGCATGGGCGGCGGCAGCGCGGCGGCCATCGGCGGCGTGGAACTGGTGCGCTGGTCGGCGGCGGGGCAGTCGCCCGGCCTGGTTCCCGCGGTGCTGGCGGCGCTTGGCGCGCTGATCGGCTCGGTGTCGCTGACCGGTTCCATCATCGCCTGGGCCAAGCTCGACGGGCGCATGGACAAGCGCTACACCTTTGCCGGCCAGCAGTGGTTCAACACCGCCGTGGCGGTGGCGGCGCTGGCCTGCGGCGTGATGGCGCTGCAGACCCTGGCGATGCCGTGGATCGTGGCCTTCTTCGCGCTGTCGCTGGCGCTGGGGGTGCTGATGACGCTGCCGATCGGCGGCGCCGACATGCCGGTGGTGATCTCGCTGTACAACGCGCTCACCGGCCTTGCGGTCGCGTTCGAGGGCTACGTGCTGGGCAACGAGGCCCTGATCATCGCCGGCATGATGGTCGGCGCGGCCGGCATCCTGCTGACCCGGCTGATGGCCAAGGCGATGAACCGCAGGATCGGCAACGTGCTGTTCTCCGACTTCGGCGGCGGCAGCGCCGGGATGCAGGCGATCGGTGGTGCGATGAAGCCGATCGAGGCCGCCGACGTGGCCGCGATGATGGCCTACGCCGAGCGGGTGGTGATCGTGCCCGGCTATGGCCTGGCGGTGGCCCAGGCGCAGCACAAGATCTGGGAACTGGCGCAGCGCCTGCAGGAGCGCGGGGTCAAGGTGAAGTTCGCGATCCACCCGGTCGCCGGGCGCATGCCCGGTCACATGAACGTGCTGCTGGCCGAAGCCGGCGTGCCGTACGACCTGATCGCCGACATGGACGACATCAACCCGGAGTTCGCGAACACCGACGTCTCGCTGGTGATCGGCGCCAACGACGTGGTCAACCCGGTGGCGAAGACGGACCCGGCCAGTCCGATCTACGGCATGCCGATCCTGGACGTGGTGGAGTCGAGGAACACCATCGTGATCAAGCGCGGCAAGGGCACCGGCTTCGCCGGCATCGAGAACGCGCTGTTCTACGCCGACAACACCCGCATGCTGTACGGCGATGGCAGCGAGATGGCCAGCGCCCTGGTCAGCGAACTGAAGGCACTGGACGGCGGGCACTGAACCCGGCCCACGCGGCCACCACCATCGCCAGCGCGTACCAGGCCAGGTCGCGGGCCCCGGTCGCCAGGTCCCACAGCGTCCAGGCATAGGCGGCGCCCAGCTTCAGCGCGGACTGCCACGGCGGCAGGCCCAGGCCCTGGCCGACCTGCCCGGCGGCGATCCAGAAGTTCGCCAGCGCGATGGTGGCCACGGTGGCCAGCACGGCGAGGACCGCGCGCGTCGCCCCTGCCGGCCAGCGCGCCACGGCCAGCAGCAGGACCATGTCGGCGGCGGCCAGCGGCGCCAGCCACGCCAGCATCCGGTCGTAGGACAGGGCCACCACCACCCACAGCGCGGCGAACCCGGCGATCCCGAGCAGCAGCAGGGGCAGGGCGTACCAGCGCGGGGCGGCGGACGGGAGTGGGTTCATCGGGGGGCGGCGCGGAACGGTCGCGCATCATACCCAGCCCGGTCGCGGGACTCCGGCAGAAGCGAAAGGGACTAGAATGGTACGGATTCCCGCCCATCGTCCCGCCATGTATTCCCGCAGCAGCGAACCCGTGCGTTTCGAACGCGATTGCGACGCCGTCCTCGTCCCGGCCGGGGACCAGGTCGTGCTGCCCGCCGGCAGCATCGGCTACATCACCCAGTCGCTGGGCGGCAGCTGGACCGTGTTCGTCGAAGGCAACCTGCTGCGGATCGCCGGCAAGGACGCGGATGCGATCGGCAAGGAGCCGCCGGTGCCGATCGAGCTGCCCGAGGGCGCCACCGACGAGGACGTGGAAGCGCTGGTCTGGCGCCAGCTGCGCACCTGCTTCGACCCCGAGATCCCGGTCGACATCGTCGAGCTGGGCCTGGTGTATGCCGCCGACGTGCGCACCGCCGAGGACGGCAGCCGGCAGGTCGCGGTCCGCATGACCCTGACCGCGCCGGGCTGCGGCATGGGCGAGGTGCTGGTGGACGACGTGCGCAGCAAGCTGGAGCTGATCCCAACGGTCGCCGAAGCCGACGTGGACCTGGTGTTCGATCCGCCGTGGACCCGCCACATGATGTCCGAGGTGGCGAAGCTCGAGACCGGCATGCTCTGAACCGCCCCTCAAGGCGTGCATGACCATCGGCACAGTCCCATCGCGTCACATAGCGCCGATGGCTGCCAGCGCATTTCTGCACTGCGGTGCAGCAAATAGCCTATTCCTGACCATTGTCAGGCCGGAATTGACGCAACGCACCATCCGCAGGATTGGCATTGCATCGGCATTGCACACGTTTGCAACGGTACTAATGCATTCGCGTCATATCGTCATTCGGGCCTGTGCTTGACCTCTGCCACTGGCTCACCGAGCGTCGACATGCGCTTCGGCTGCCGTTCAGGTTGCGGGGCGCCTTCGCCGCGAATCGCGCGCCGGCCGGAACCGACGGCCGAGTGCGACGCGGTCCTTACCTAACGAGCACCAGGGGTCCTACGCCAGTGAACCAGAGCCGCATCCGCCTTCTTTCCGCCGCGATCGCCATTTCCCTCGCGACCATCGCCGTGCCTGCCGCCGCGCAGGGCAGGGTCGACCTGTCGCCGCTGCAATCGGGCCAGACCTACGACCGCTTCATCGTCAAGTACCGCGACGGCAGCGCGCCGGACACCCAGGCCACCGAGCGCGCGCGCGCGCTGGGCCGGGCGGTCGGTGCCGGCGTCGGCGGCCGTCCGCTGGACGTGGCCTACCTGCGCCGCATGTCCGTGGGCGGCGACGTGATCCGCGCCAGCCGCAAGCTGGACCACGTGGAGGCGGCTCAGCTGATGCGCCAGCTGGCCAACAACCCCGACGTCGAATACGTCGAGGTCGACCAGCTGATGAAGGCGATCCTGACCCCGAACGACACCAGCTACAGCCAGCAGTGGGGTTATTTCGAGGCCACCGGCGGCATCAAGGCCAATGAAGCCTGGGACATCTCGACCGGCGCGGGCGTGGTGGTGGCGGTGCTCGACACCGGCTACGCCGCCCACACCGACCTGGCGGCGAACACCATCGCCGGGTACGACATGATCAGCGACACGACCGTGGCCGGCGATGGCGGCGGGCGCGACAGCAACCCCGCGGATCCGGGCGACTACTACAACGGCGACCCGTCCAGCTGGCACGGGACCCACGTGGCCGGCACGGTGGCCGCGGTGACCAACAATGCCAAGGGCGTGGCCGGCACCGCGTTCGGCGCCAAGGTGCAGCACGTGCGCGTGCTGGGCCGCGGTGGCGGCTACACCTCCGACATCGTGGACGGCATCACCTGGGCGTCGGGCGGCACGGTCAGCGGCGTGCCCGCGAACACGACGCCGGCCGAGGTCATCAACATGTCCCTGGGCGGCAGCGGCAGCTGCTCCAGCAGCTACCAGAACGCGATCAATGCGGCGGTGACCCGCGGCACCACGGTGGTGGTGGCGGCCGGCAACAGCAACGTCAACGTGTCCAACGCGGTTCCGGCGAACTGCAGCAACGTGATCGCGGTGGCGGCGACCGACCGCAACGGCGCGCGCGCCAGCTTCTCCAACTACGGCACCGGGATCGACGTCTCCGCGCCCGGCGTGGGCATCCTGTCCACCCTCAACAGCGGCACCCAGGGCCCGGGCACCGAGAGCTACGCCTCCTACAACGGCACCTCGATGGCGGCCCCGCACGTGGCCGGCGTGGTCGCCCTGCTGCAGTCGCGTGCCACGACGCCGAAGACCCCTGCGGAGATCGAGTCGCTCCTCAAGTCCACCGCGCGCGCGCTGCCGGGCGCGTGCTCGGGCGGGTGCGGGGCGGGCATCGTCAACGCCAAGGCCGCGCTGGATGCGGTGAACGGGGGAACCACCCCGCCGCCGACCGGTGGCACGCTGACCAAGGGCGTGGCGGTGACCAACCTGTCCGCCAGCACCGGCAATTCGCTGAACTACACGATGAGCGTGCCCAGCGGCGCCACCAACCTGACCTTCACCATGTCGGGCGGCACCGGCGATGCCGACATGTACGTGAAGTTCGGCAGCGCGCCGACGGATACGTCCTACGACTGCCGCCCGTACAAGACCGGCAATGCCGAGACCTGCACCTTCGCCACGCCGTCCGCGGGCACCTACTACGTGCGGCTGAAGGCCTATTCCAGCTTCTCCGGTGTCAGCCTGCTCGGCGACTACAGCACCAGCACCGGCGGCACCCAGACCTACAGCAACGGCACCGACGTCAGCATCCCGGACAACAACAGCACCGGCGTGAGCAGCACCATCAGCGTGTCCGGCCGTTCGGGCAACGCCCCCAGCAGCACCCAGGTGGCGGTGAACATCGTGCATCCCTACGTGGGCGACCTGATCGTCGACGTGATCGCCCCGGACGGTTCGGTTTACAACGTCCGCAACCGCAGCGGCGGCAGCGCCGACAACATCGTGGCGACCTACACCGTCAACCTGTCCAGCGAGGCCATCAACGGCTCCTGGCGGCTGCGCGTGCGCGACGTGGCCAGCGGCGACGTGGGCTACATCAACAGCTGGTCGATCACCATGTAAGCAGCGGCGGCCCCCGGCCAATGCAAGGAACCCCGGCTTCGGCCGGGGTTCTGCGTTTCAGGGCCGGCCACGTGCGGCCGTTCCGCCGCGCGGGGCAGGATCAGCCCAGCGGCTCGAACCGGTTGGCGTCCACGTTCTTGCGCACCCGCGCCGGGTCCCAGATGCGCCCGTTCATCGCGATGTACACGCCGGCTGGCAAGGACTGCACCGCGCCGACCGCGCAGCCGATGTTGAACTCCGCGTCGGAGCCCTCGAAGCGCGCCGGATTGAGCGCGCCGGTCAGCACGATGGTCTTGCCGGGGATGCCGGCCAGCACGCGCGCGGTCTCCACCATGCTGTCGGTGCCGTGGGTGACCAGCACGTGCGGCTCCGCCTGGGCGGCGATGGTGGCGCGCAGCAGCTGGCGGTCGGCCTCGTCCACGAACAGCGAATCCTTGCGCAGCAGCGGGATCACGTGGAAGCGGAAGGCCACGCCCAGTTCCTGCAGGATGCGGCCGATCTGCGGCTCGCCCACCTGGTAGTCCGACTTGGCGTCGAAGTAGACCTTGTCGATGGTGCCGCCGGTGGTGACGATCAGGAGGGTGTCCATGCGCGCATTGTCCGCGAATCGCCGCCCGCCGTCAGGGGTCCGCCCGCCCGGCGCGTGCGTCGCGGCGGCCGAAGCGCGCGCGCAGGCCGGGCAGGTTGGCGGCCAGCACCACGGCCACCGACAGCGCCACCACCAGCAGCGCCCAGGCGCGCTCGCCGGGTTCCGACCAGGCCAGCATCACCCCGTGCGAGAACCAGGCCAGCGCCAGGACGCCGGCCCAGAACGCGGCGCGCGTGCTGCCAAGGCCGGCCCACGCGGCCAGCAGCGCGGGCGGCAGGGCGAACACCAGCAGCGCCAGGCCGCCGTGCCGGTCGCCGGCGAACCAGCCCGCGTAGGCGGCCGCCAGCGCCAGCAGGAGCAGCGGCAGCAACAGGCGGCTCACGCCGACAGCCTCGCGGCCAGGCCGGCCACGCGGCGCCCCAGGGCGCGCGCGAGGTGCGCTTCGTCGGGGCTGGGTTCGGGGTCGTCCTGGTTGCCCGCCACATGGCTGGCGCCATACGGCGTGCCGCCACCCGACGTGGTGCTCAGCGCGGGTTCGGTGTAGGGAATGCCGGCGATCACGCAGCCGTGGTGCAGCAACGGCAGCATCATGCTGAGCAGGGTCGCCTCCTGCCCGCCGTGCTGTGTGGCGGTGGAGGTGAACACGCCGGCCGGCTTGCCGACCAGGGTCCCGCTGGCCCATTCGCCGCCCAGGGTGTCGATGAAATGCTTCAGCGGCGCCGCCATGTTGCCGAAGCGGGTCGGGCTGCCCAGCAGCAGTCCCGCGCATTCGGCCAGATCGCGCCTGTCCACGTAGGGCGCCCCCTCCTCCGGCTCCGGCGGCGCGGCCACCTGGGTGACCGCGGCGACCGGCGGCACCGTGCGCAGCCGCGCCTGCATGCCGGGCACCTCGCCGACCCCGCGCGCCACGTGCCGCGCCAGTCGCGCCACCGATCCGCCGCGGCTGTAGTAGAGGATCAGGATGTCCTGCATGGCGGGCTGGGCGAGGCGTCGGGCCGCCAGTTTCGCATGCGCCACCCGCTGCGGCTCGCGTGCCCCGCGCGTTCGCGGTTACGCTTGGGTCGATGGAGCCGCTGGATTCGATGAACCGCTGGGGCGACCGCCTGCGCGATCGCGCGCGGTCGGGTTCGTTCGCGCGCTTCGTGCTGAAGCGCTTCCTGGGCGATCGCCTGTTCGAGGCGGCCGGCGCGCTGTCGTTCACCACCGTGTTCGCCCTGGTGCCGCTGTCGATGGTGGTGTTCGGGGTGCTGTCCGCGTTCCCGGTCTTCGACCAGTGGAGCGTGCGGCTCAGCGATTACATCTTCTCCAACTTCGTGCCGCGCGCGGCGCAGGCGGTGGAGGGCTACCTGCGCGAGTTCTCGGCGAACACCAAGGACATGACCACCGCCGGCGTGATCGCGCTGGTGGCCTCGCTGCTGGTCACCCTGGTCAGCGTGGAGACCACCTTCAACCGGATCTGGCGCGTGCCCACCGCGCGCCCCAAGTTCAGCCGCTTCCTGGTGTACTGGACCGTGCTGACCCTGGGCGCGCTGGTGGCCGCCAGCAGCCTGGCGCTGTCCACCCGCTTCTTCGCGCTCGACGTGTTCGAGACCATGGCCGGCCGCTGGCTGGAGGCCCTGCTGCTGTGGGCCGCGCCGATGGCGATCGAGCTGCTGGCCTTCGCCGCGGTGTTCAAGGTGGTGCCGCACCGGACCGTCAAGTGGCGGCACGCGCTGGCCGGCGCGCTGCTGTCGGTGCTGCTGTTCGAATTCGTGAAATGGGTGATCGGCCTGTACCTCGACAGCTTCGGCGTCTACCAGAAGATGTACGGGCCGCTGGCGTTCGTGCCGATCTTCCTGCTGTGGGTGTTCCTTGGCTGGACCTCGATCCTGTTCGGCGCCTCGTTCGCGTCATCGATGTCCGCGTTCCGCTACCAGCCGGCGGCGCTGCGCCTGCCGCACGGCTACGAGCTGTACGGCCTGCTGCGCATGCTGGGTCGCTTCCAGCTGGCGCGCGCGCGCGGCAAGGGCCTGCACAGCGACGAGATCCAGCGGCAGGAACCCATCCTGACCGATGCGCTGATCCAGGACCTGCTGGGGCAGCTGGCCGCGATCAACGTCGTGACCCGTGCCGAAGGCGGGGAATGGCTGCTGGCGCGCGACCTGGACGACGTGAGCCTGGGCGAGTTGTACGAAGCCGGCCGCCTGCGCGTGCCGGTCGCCGAGGCGCACCTGCCGCACCGCGAGGACGCCTTGGGCATCGCCGCGATGGCCACCCTGGATCGCCTGCGCATGCCGCTGCGCGACCTGCTCAAGCAACGCGTTTCCGCCATCTACCAGGACATCCCCGGAGAATGAACATGCACGCCCGACGCCTGACGCTTGCCTGCGCACTGGCGGCGCTCGCCGCGCTGCCCGCCTGCAAGCGCGAGCCGCCTGCCGACCCGGCGCCAACGACCGCGCCCGCACCCGCGCCGCAGGTGGTGGCCCCCGC
>CBFGMM010000016.1:0-25691 GCA_965649855.1 uncultured Thermomonas sp.
TCGTCCGCAGCGCCGCGCACGCGGTAGCGGTCAATCATGTCCCGATACGACGGCGCGGCCATGGCCGCGAGGATGGCAACGATCACCACGACGACCATCAGCTCGATCAAGGTAAAACCCTGGGAACGCTTGGCGCGCACACCGACTCCCCGCACTTGGCTCGGGGCACTCTAGGAGGGTCGTGGTGCCCCGACAAGGCGAACCGGACGGAAGGTAGGACGCGGGCGACGGGCGCGGCGCGGCGGGATTGGGCCACGCCATCGCGGTGCTACCATCGCGCCACTGGATCGAGGGGATGGCCATGCACCAGCAACGTGGTTTCACGCTGATCGAATTGATGATCGTGGTGGCGGTCATCGCCGTGCTGGCGGCGATCGCGGTTCCGAATTACCTGGAACAGAGCCGCAAGGGCCGCCGGGCCGAGGCGTCGCGCGCGATCGGCGAGTACCAGCTCGCGCTGGAGCGCTGGCGCGCCGAGAACCCCACCTACGATGCATGTCCCAGCGGCGTCACCTGCTCCGGCACGCGTCCGTCGCTTCCCACGTCGGACTACTACACGATTTCCGAATCCGGCGTGAGCGCCAGCGGCTATACGGTCACCGCCACGCGCACGGCCGGCGGCAAGATGGCCAGCGACCGATGCGGCAACCTCAGCGCCACCAACCTGGCCAAGCCCACCTGGTCGGGCGACGCGGACTGCAACAACTAGCGGGACTGGCGACCATGCGGCCCGGCCACGCCCAAGTGCGCTCCTGCAAGAGCGCACTTGCGTGAGCGGGAGTCCCTACGCCACCACCCGGTAACAAGGCCGGTAGTCCCCGGAGATCTTCATCCGCCGCTGCTGCACGAAGGCGCGCAGCAGGGCGTCCAGCGCCTGCATGATGTCCGGGTCGCCGTGGATCTCGAACGGGCCATGCGCCTCGATCCGGCGCATGCCGTCCTCCTTGACGTTGCCGGCGACGATGCCGGAGAACGCGCGGCGCAGGTCCGCGGCCAGCTCGTGGGGCCGCCGGCCGTGGTGCAGGTCCAGCGCGGCCATCGCCTCGTGGGTGGGCTGGAACGGCTGCTGGAACTCCAGCGGCACGTGCATCGCCCAGTTGAAGAAGAACGAATCCTTTTGCGCGATGCGCTGCTCGCGCACCTTGCGGATGCCCGCGTGCATGCGCCGGGCCACCGTCTCGGGGTCGTTGACGATGATCTCGTAGCGCGACGCCGCCGCCTCGCCCAGGGTCAGGCGGATGAAGCGGTCGATCTGCTCGAAGTACGGGGCCGCGCCGGTCGGGCCGGTCAGGATCACCGGGAAGCGGCGGCCGGCGTTCTCCTCGCGCAGCAGGATGCCCAGCAGGTAGAGGATCTCCTCCGCGGTGCCCACGCCGCCCGGGAACACGATGATGCCGTGGGCCATGCGGACGAAGGCCTCCAGGCGCTTCTCGATGTCCGGCATGATCACCAGGTGGTTGACGATCGGGTTCGGCGACTCGGCGGCGATGATGCCCGGCTCGGTGATGCCGATGTAGCGGGTGCGGCGCCGGCGCTGCTTGGCGTGGGCGATGGTGGCGCCCTTCATCGGCCCCTTCATCGCGCCCGGCCCGCAGCCGGTGCAGATGTCCAGCCCCCGCAGGCCCAGCTCGTAGCCCACTTCCTTGGTGTAGACGTACTCCTCGCGGCCGATCGAATGGCCGCCCCAGCACACCACCAGGTTCGGCTCCGCGGGGTGCAGCACGCGCGCGTTGCGCAGCAGCCGGAACACCGCGTCGGTGATGCCGGCGGAGCTGGTGAGCTCCTGCTCGAATTCCGGGCCCAGCTCGATGGCGGTGTAGGCCAGGTCGCGCACCACGGCGAACAGCAGCTCGGCCACGCCGCGGATGATCTCGCCGTCCACGAAGGCCATCGCCGGCGCGTTGTGCAGGTCGATGCGCAACCCGCGGTCCTGCTGCAGCACCTGGATGTCGAAGTGCGGGTACATCTCCTGCGCGGCGCGCGGATCGTCCGAGGCGCTGCCCGAGGTCAGCACCGCCAGCGCACAGCGGCGCAGCAGGTCGTGCATGCCGCCGGACGCATCGCGCAGGCGCGCGACTTCCTCGCGGCTGAGCACGTCCAGGCCGCCGCGCGGATAGATGTGCGCATCGACGGTGGGAAGGGTCGGAGCCGGGACGGCCGGCGCCTGCGGGAGGGCTTCGAGGGTGTCGTTCATAGACCGGCCACTTTAGCGCGAAAGGCCGCCCGCCAGCACGTCCGCGGGCCGCAAAAAGGAACGGCCGGGTTGCCCCGGCCGTCCGTGTCGTGCGTACCGCTGGTGGATCAGAACTCGTACTTGATGCCCACCTGGAACGACCACTGCGAGATGCCGTTGGTCTGCTGGTCGGCGTCGGTCGGCACGGCCAGCGCCGAGGCCTGGCCGAACTCCGTGCCGCTGCGGTAGCCGTACACGTACTTGCCGGTGGTGCCCGCCGGGCAGTTGACGCGGCAGATGCCCACCAGGGTGGCGGCCGCGATGTTGCCGTTGAAGCCGTAGTCCAGGATGTGGCCCCAGTCCTTGTTCAGCAGGTTGCCCACGTTCTGCACGTCCACCCACAGGCTGGACTTGTGGCCCGGGAAGAAGCCCGGCAGTTCCTGGGTCACGCGCAGGTCGAAGGTGTTCACCCAGTCGGCGCGGAACTCGTTCTCCGGCGCGAAGGTGCCGCGGTAGGAGTTCAGCGTGCCCTGCGTGCCCAGCCAGTTCCAGAACGCCTGCTCCATCGCCGGGTTGGCGGTGAACGCGCCGGTGGCGCTGAGCGAGCCGAACAGCACGTCGCCCGGGCCCGCCGGCACGTAGAACAGGTCGTTGAACGTGCGGTTGTCGCCGTTGGCGTCGCCCGCGAAGATGTAGCTGTACGGACGGCCGCTGCGGCCTTCGTAGAACAGGCCGACGCGGGTCTGGTAGTCGCCGAAGAACGCGTGCTTCCAGTTCACGGAGCCGGCGATGCGGTCCTTGATCTCGTAGCGCGCGGTGCCGGACACCTCTTCGTTGACGTTGAAGCCGTACTGCGAGCCGTAGCCGGAACCCGCGGTGGAGCTGGTCAGCGCGCCCACTTCGGTGGCGTTGGTGTAGGTGTAGCCCAGGTTCCACGACCAGTCGCTGTCGTTGGACCACGGCTTCTCCAGCATGAAGGTCAGCTGCTGGCTCTTGCCCTTGTTGGTGTTCTCGAGCAGCAGCACGTCGCCGAAGAAGCTGTTGTTGTTGAAGCGCGCGCCGTTGGGCGCCAGCAGGCCGGTGCCGGAGCCGGTGTTGCCGAACGGACGGCCGCTGGCGGGGTTGAAGTACAGCACACGGCCGTCGGGGCCGATGAAGCCCGGGCCCACGTTCAGCGTCTTGTAGAACAGGCCGTTCTTGACGTCGCTCAGCAGCACCTCGGCCGAGGCGATGATGCCGTGCCACGGCAGCTCGCGGTCGAACGCCAGGTTGGCCTTCCACACCGACGGCAGCTCGAAGTCCTCGGCGATCACGTTGACGTTGCGGTTGGCGCTGGCCGCCGGCGGCACCGTCGGGTTCAGCCCGTCCGGGTTGAACGCGGTGTTGAGGCAGGTCGCGTTGCGCGACGGCTCGACCGGGCCGTTGTACAGGCAGTTGCGGTAGTTGGAGTAGGCGATGAAGTTCAGGCCGGTGCTCTGGTAGGCGTTGCCCACCCACACCTGCGGCGAATCGCCCTGGAACAGGCCCACGCCGCCGCGCAGCTGGGTCTGGCGCTCGGCGTCGAAGGTGTAGTTGAAGCCGAAGCGCGGCTGGACGATGAAGTTGCCGTTGAAGGTGTTGGAGTTGTCCAGGCCGAACCCGCCGGTCCAGCGGCCGGTCACCGGGTCGGTGGTCTGCGGGCCGGCGAACACCGTGTTGAACTCCGGCTGCGGGCTGGTGGACGGCTTGTCCGCGCGCACGCCCAGGGTCAGGGTCAGGTTCGGGGTGACGTACCAGGTGTCCTGCAGGAACAGGCCGATGTTGCGGTTGCTGTAGATCGCCGGCACCGAGCCGGGCGAGGTCTGGTACTGCAGGTCGTAGTCGAAGTAGATGCCGTTGCGGAAGTTGTCCAGGCCCAGGAAGCTGTAGTTGCCCCACGAGTCCTGCAGGAAGTAGTTGTAGATGTCGTTGTCGCTGTACTCCGCGCCGAACTTCAGGTCGTGGTCGCCCAGGGTCCAGGTGCCCGCGCCGAAGTAGTTCCAGGTCTCGGTCAGCAGGGTGTTGCCCATCGAGCTGCGCTCGGTGCCCAGGCGGATGAAGTCGCCGGCGCTGGGCGCGTTGGTCAGGTTGCCGTCCTCGAAGTAGACCTGGATGGCCGGCGCCGTGGTCGGGGTCACGCGGATCGCGGAGTAGTCGCGGAACGCCACCTTGAACTCGGTGGAGAAGTTCTGGGTCCAGTCGCTGAACAGCTGGCCGACGTAGCTCTCCACGGTCTTCTCGTGGTTGAACCAGTTCGAGCTCAGCGCCACGGTGCGGGAGCCGGAGCCTTCCGGACGCACGCGCACCTGTTCCAGGTTGCTGTAGCGGAAGCTGGCGCGGTGGGCGTCGTTGATGTTCCAGTCGATCTTGAGCGCGTATTCCTCGAGCTCGGTGTCGCCGTTGCCGGAGGTCTCGCCCGGCTCGAAGCCGTACACGTCGCGCGCGATGCGCTGCACTTCGGCCAGGTCGGCCGCGTCGAAGTCGCCGTCGGCGCGCTGCAGCGGGGTGTTGCTCAGGTCCGGGCTGGGCTTGCCGCGCTGGTACTTCTCGTAGTTGGCGAAGAAGAACAGGCGGTCCTTGATCAGCGGGCCGCCGAGGGTGAAGCCGTAGGTCTGCTCCTCGGTGAACTCGTTGAACTCGGCGCGGGTCAGCGGGTGCTTGCCGAACCAGTCGCCGTCGCGGAAGTTGCCGTACACCGAGCCGCTGAAGGTGTTGGTGCCGGACTTGGTGACCGCGTTGACGTTGGCGCCCGCGGCGCCGGCGATGGTCACGTCGTAGTTGGACAGGCTGATGTCCAGCGCCTCGATGGCTTCCATCGAGACCGGCTGGCGCTGGGTCGGCATGTTGTTGCCTTCCAGGCCGAAGGTGTCGCTGGCCGACACGCCGTCGATGGTGATCTTGTTGAAGCGGGGGTTCTGGCCGCCGGCGCTGATGCTGCCCGAGGCGCGGTCGGTGAAGGCCACGCGCGGGTCGAGGCGCATGTAGTCCTGGATGTTGCCGTTGACCGAGGGCAGCGCGCGCAGCGTGTTGGAGTCCACGCTGGTGCCGGAGCCCATCTTGGTCGCGCTGAACAGCGAGGAGCCGGCCGAGGCGACCGCGGTCACCGTCTGCAGGGTGGTGGCGTCGCCGCTGGCCAGGGTGGCGTTGACGGTGCTGGTCTGGTTGAGGTCGAGGTAGATGCCCTCTTCCGAATCCACGCCCGCGCCGGCCTTGGTCACCACGATGGTGTAGGGGCCGCCCACGCGCAGGCCGCGGGCGTTGTAGCGGCCGCTGGCGTCGGTGGTGGCGCGGCTGACCGTGCCGGATTCGACGTGGGTGATGGTCACCTCGGCACCGGCGACGGGCGCACCGCCGGCATCGGTGACGAGGCCGCCGACGCCGGCGGACGTGCTCTGCGCGAACGCAGGCGCGGCGGCGAGCGCCAGCATCAGGCCCAGCGACAGCTTCGAGAGCCGGACGCGGTTCGGATGGTTCATGGTGTAGACCTCTGGTGTGCGAAGGAAAAAAGCGGACGTGCAACGGCGCAAGCCGACACGCCCGCCGGTAGGCGGTTGTCGGCGATTTCGGTCAACCCGTGCCCCAGGCGATGCCGCGCGGGTTCACCAAAGTTTAACACGGTAGATCCGGGTGATGACAGTCAGATGACAATCCGGGGCGGAGCGGCCCGGCCCCGCCCGTGGTCAGCGCGGCGCACCCAGGAAGGCCACGATCCCGTCCAGCAGCATCTGCACCGAGATGGCCACGATCACCATGCCCATCAGGCGTTCCAGCGCCGTCAGGACCCGGTTGCCGAGCAGCCGTTGCAGGGTGGGCGCCAGGAACAGGATCGCCGCGGCGGCCGCCCAGGCCAGCACCAGGGCCAGCATCCAGTCGCCCATCCGGCCGGGCTCCTGGCTGCCCAGCAGCATCACCGCGGCCATCCCGGACGGGCCGGCGATCATCGGGATGGCGATCGGCACGATGAAGGGCTCGCCTTCCGGCATCTCGCCCATGATCCCCTCGCGCGGCGGGAAGATCATGCGCAGGCCGATCAGGAACAGGATGATGCCGCCGGCGATCGAGACCGATTCCTGGCGCAGGTGCATCAGCTCCAGCAGGTACTGGCCGCCCCACAGGAACAGCATCAGCACGCCCAGCGCGATCAGCAGTTCGCGCGCCAGCACCCGCCGCTGCCGCGCCGGCGGCAGGTCCTTGAGCAGGCTCAGGAACACCGGGATGTTGCCCAGCGGATCCAGGATCAGGAACAGCAGCAGGGCGGCCGCGGCGATCGTCATGGGGCCAGGTCCACGACCAGGCCACGCTGCGCCGCCCCGGCATCGCCCAGCAGCTCGACGCAGGCCGCGGCGTAGTCGGTGGCAGGGCGCGCCTGCAGGTCGGTGTTCGGCTGGAAGGCGCGCGCGCGCAGCGGCGTGCGCATCGGTCCGGGACGCACCCCGGTGACGCGCGGGCCACGCTCGCCCAGTTCCGCCTGCAGCATGGACACCAGCGTGGCCTGGGCCGACTGGGCCAGGCCGTAGCCGCCCCAGAAGGCGCCGTGGGAGCCGGCGCCGCCGCGGCGGGCGGGATCGTCCAGCGCGAACACCACCGCGCCGGCGGGCGCCCGCGCCAGCAGCGGCAGGCAGGCCTGGGTCAGCCACCAGCGCGCGGTCAGGTCCACGTGGATGGCGCGCGCGAAATCGGCCGGGTCGGTGTGCAGCAGCGGGGTCAGCCCCTTGAACTCGGCCGCGCAGTGCAGCAGCCCGTCCAGCCGCCCGAGCTCCGACTCGATCCGCGCCGCCAGCTCGGCGTAGTCGTCCGGACCGGCGCCCAGCAGGTCCAGCGGGTACAGCAGCGGCTCTGGCCCCACCGCGCGCGCGGCATCGTAGACCCGGTTCAGCGGCGCCAGCTTGCGGCCCAGCAGGACCACCGTGCCGCCCGCCGCCGCGCAGGCCACGGCGGCCGCGGAGCCCAGGCCGCCGGCGGCGCCCGCGACGAGCACCACCCGGTCCTGCAACGGCAACGGCGTGCTCACGCCTTGTGCGCGTCCGCCACCAGGCGGGCCAGCTCGCCGGACTCGGCCAGCTCCACCACGATGTCGCAGCCGCCGATCAGCTCGCCGTCGATGAACAGCTGCGGGAAGGTCGGCCAGTCGGAATAGCGCGGCAGGTTCGCGCGGATCTCCGGTTCCTCCAGCACGTTCACGGTGTGCAGCGGGCTGGCGCCGGCGGCCTTGAGCGCCTGCACCGCGCGGCTCGAGAAGCCGCACATCGGGAACTGCGGCGTGCCCTTCATGAAGAGGACGATGGGATGGCCTTCGATCTCGGCGCGGATCCGGTCTTCGATGGACGACATTGCGGGCGACTCCTGCATCGCCGGCCGCGCGCGCTTGACGATGCGGCAACGGGCGACGGGGATAGAATGGAAGCCCGCATTGTAAGACCTTGCGCGGCCCAGGCCGCACCCACCGTTGCCCGAAGGAGCCCGCCGTGGCCATCGAACTGCCCCCCCTGCCCTACGACCGCACCGCGCTGGAGCCGCACATCTCCGGCGAGACGCTCGACTTCCACTACGGCAAGCACCACAAGACCTACGTGGACAACCTCAACAAGATGATCGAGGGCACCGAGTTCGCCGACATGCCGCTCGAGGACATCGTGCGCAAGTCGCAGGGCGCCATGTTCAACAACGCCGCGCAGGTGTGGAACCACACCTTCTACTGGAACTGCCTGTCGCCGAACGGCGGAGGGGAGCCCACCGGCAAGCTGGCCGATGCCATCAATGCCGCGTTCGGCAGCTTCGAGGCGTTCAAGGAGGAGTTCACCAAGACCTCGGTGGGCACCTTCGGCTCCGGCTGGGGCTGGCTGGTGCAGCGTCCGGACGGTTCCCTGGCGCTGGCCAGCACGCCCAACGCCGCCACCCCGCTGACCGGCGAGGACACGGCCCTGCTGACCTGCGACGTGTGGGAGCATGCGTACTACATCGACTACCGCAACGCGCGGCCGAAGTACGTCGAAGCGTTCTGGAACCTGGTCAACTGGGACTTCGTCGCCGGCAACATGAAGTAAGGCGCGCGCTGCTCCCGCGATGCGACGACGGCCGGAGCGATCCGGCCGTTCGTCGTTGCGGCGTCGCTGTTGTAGGAGCGAACCCTGTGCGCGACCGGAATCCGTGAACGTCCCGGTCGCGCACAGGGTGCGCTCCTACGAGAGCCGCGCGATGACGGGGGCGACCTGCGCCTCGCGGCCCAGCGCGGCGGCCACGCGGCGCAGCGCTTCGCCCAATTCCTTCGCCGAGTCGGCCCGCAGCGTGGCATGCCCCACCTTGCGCCCGGCCCGCGGTTCCTTGCCGTAATCGTGCCAGTGGCCGCCCGGCTCGCGCAGGACCGCGGCGGCGTCCGGCATCTCCCCGATCCAGTTCAGCATGCACGCCACGCCGACCATGCGCGTATCGCCGAGCGGCAGGCCCAGCACCGCGCGCAGGTGGTTCTGGAACTGGCTGGTCTCGCTGCCCTCGATGCTCCAGTGCCCGGAGTTGTGCACCCGCGGCGCCAGCTCGTTGGCCAGCAGTTCGCCGTCGCGGCAGAACAGCTCCAGCGCGAACACGCCCACGTAGTCCAGCGCATCCGCCAGCCTGCGCGCGTGGCCCAGCGCGGCATCGCGCAGGGCATCGTCCACCCGGGCCGGTGCCAGGCTGGCGGACAGCACCCCGTCCACGTGCCAGTTCTCGGTCAGCGGCCAGGCACGGAACTCGCCCTCGCGGGAGCGCACGGCGACCACGCTCAGTTCGCGCTCGAACGCGATGAAGCCCTCCAGGATCAGCCCCACGCTCGCGGCCTGCGGGCCAAGCGCGGCCCAGGCCCGGTCGACGTCGGCCGGCCCCCTGATCCGGAACTGGCCCTTGCCGTCGTACCCCAGGCGCCGGGTCTTGAGGATGCAGGGGGTGCCCAGCCGCTCCACCGCGTCCTGCAGGGCGCCGCGCGAATCGATGTCGGCGAACTCAGGCACCGGGATGCCCAGCTCGCGGAACAGCGTCTTCTCCGCCAGCCGGTCCTGCGCCACCGCCAGCGCGCGCGGCTGCGGGAACACGGGCACGCGCTCCGACAGCCAGTGGGCGGCGGCGGCCGGCACGTTCTCGAAATCGAAGGTGGCCACGTCCACCTGCGCCGCGAAGCGCGCCAGCGCGTCCTGGTCGGTGTAGTCGCCCACGATCAGCGGCGCGAACTGCCCGGCGCACGCGTCCGCCGCGTTGTCCAGCACCCGGAAGCGCAGCCCCAGCGGCGCGCCCGCCAGCGCCATCATGCGCGCCAGCTGGCCCCCGCCCAGGATCCCGACCGTCGTCATCTCAGGCGCGGGGGTCGTCGTTGTCGGCCACGTCGCGCGTCTGCCGCTCGCGGAATGCCGCAAGGGCCGCGGCGATCGCCGGATCGCCGGGGGCCAGCATCGCCGCGGCGAACAGCGCCGCGTTGGCCGCGCCCGCGTTGCCGATCGCAAAGGTGGCCACCGGGATCCCGGCCGGCATCTGCACGATCGACAGCAGCGAATCCATCCCGTTCAGCGCCTTGCTCTGCACCGGCACGCCCAGCACCGGCACCGCGGTCTTGGCCGCCAGCATGCCCGGCAGGTGCGCGGCCCCGCCGGCGCCGGCGATGATCGCGCGCAGGCCGCGGGTGGCGGCGGAGTCCGCGTACGCGAACAACGCGTCCGGCGTGCGGTGCGCGGACACCACGCGCACCTCGTGCGGCACGCCCAGGGCCTCCAGCTGCGCGCTGGCGTGCTGCATCGTCTCCCAGTCGGAGCGCGAGCCCATCACGATGCCCACCAGTGGTGCGCCTGCCGCCATCGCCATGCCGGTTCCCCGTCGCGTTCCGCGCGCTGCAAACCAGTATTCTAGCGGCCCTTGTCCCCGCCCGGCATCGACATGGACCGCAAACTGCTCGACATCCTGGTGTGCCCGACCACGCGTCAATCGTTGGCGCGGCTGGAACCTGCCGGCCTGGCCGCGCTCAACCAGGCGATCGCCGCCGGCGGGGTGCGCCGCGGCGATGCGCAGCCGCAGTCCGAACCACTGCGCGAGGCGCTGGTCACCCGCGACCGCAAGACGGTCTACCGCATCGACGACGGCATCCCGGTGCTGCTGGCCGAGGAGGCCATCGCCACCGCGCAGGCCGACGGGTTCCCGAAGCAGTGATGCCGCTGCGCGACACGCCCGTCGCCGCGCCGCCGCGCGAGGTGGTGGACGCCGACGTGGCCCGCGCGCTGGCCGAGGACATCGGGCCGGGCGACGCCACCGCGGCCTTGCTGGAGGACGCGCCGGACATCGCCTACCTGCTGTGCAAGGAAGACTGCGTGGTGGCTGGGCGCCCGTGGTTCGATGCATGCCACCGCGCGCTGGACCCGGACGTGCGCATCCACTGGCGCTGCGCGGAAGGCGACCGCATCGCCAGCGGCACCGTGATCGCCACGCTGGAGGGCCGGACCCGGGCCCTGGTCAGCGCCGAGCGCGCCTCGCTCAACTTCCTGCAGACCCTGAGCGGCACCGCCACCGTGACCGCCCAGTACGTGGACGCCGTGCGCGGGACCGGGGCCAGGATCCTGGACACCCGCAAGACCCTGCCCGGCCTGCGCATCGCGCAGAAATACGCGGTGCGCGTGGGCGGCGGGATCAACCACCGCATGGCGCTGTTCGACGCGGTGATGCTGAAGGAGAACCACGTCCGCGCGGCGGGGTCGCTGACCGCCGCGGTGGCGCGCGCGCGCGCGATGCATCCCGCGCTGCCGCTGATCGTGGAAGTGGAGACGCTGGAGCAGTTGCGCGAGGCGCTGGTGGCCGGCTGCACGCGGATCCTGATCGACGACTTCGATGCCGCGTCCCGGCGCGAGGCGGTGCGCATCGCGAAATCGCCGCCCCACGACGGGCGCATTCCGCTGGAGGTGTCCGGCGGGGTCGACCTGCGGACCCTGCGCGGCATCGCAGAGGACGGGGTCGACTGCATCTCGATCGGCGGCCTGACCAAGCACGTCCGCGCGATCGACTTCTCGCTGAAGCTGGGCCCGCCGCCCGCGGGCTAGCCCAGCAGGAAGAACGCGGTCAGCGACAGCAGGGCGAACAGCACGAGGCCCGCGACCCACACGACCCGGCCGCGCCGCGCCTCCGCCGCGCCGGCCCGGGCGCGCGCCGCTGGCACCGGCTGGCCCGGCAGCAGCAGCTGGAAGCGCTGCGCATCGAAGCGGATCTCGTCGCCATGCACGGCCTGCTCGCGCAGCACGCGCCGCCCGTTGATCCAGGTGCCGTTGGCCGAACCGAGGTCCTCGACCAGCACCGACTCCTCGGCGGGGGTCAGGCGCGCATGCATGCGGGACACGCCGTCCATCGCCAGCCGCAGGTCGCATTCGCCCGCGCGCCCCACGCTCACCGTCGCGTGCAGCGGCACGCTGCGGCCCAGCATGTCGCCGGACAGTCCCTTCAGCACGAAGCGCGGCAGCACCGGCCGGACCATCGTGCTCAGAACCTCGCGCGGTGCGCCCTGCTCCACCGCGCGCGGACCGCTGGCCGGCGCCGCGGCCTGGTCGAGCAGGCGCAGGCGGCTGCGGCCGATGCCCACGACATCGTCGGGGCGCAGCGCGATCACGCCGTCCACCGCCCGGTCGTTGACGCTGACGCTGCAGCCCGGCGCCACCCGCAGCTGGACCCCGTGCGCGCCCACCTGCATGGCGCAGTGCTCCGCGGCCACGCCCTCGCCCGCCAGGCGCAGGTCCGCGTCGTCCGCGGTGCCGATGCGGTACGTCCCGGCCTCGAGCAGGCGCGGCGACAGGTCCCCCGACGGGAACACGAGCTTGAACAACGGTGCGGACATCCAGTTTCCCCTGTCGGACGCTTGCGAACGGCGGCGGCTGCCCGCACATTGCGCGGATGCCAACCCTGCTCATTCTAATGATCGTCGGTGGCGCGGCGTTCTTTTTCTTCAGCGCCGCGCGCGCCGCCGCGGAACGCGCCGCGGTGATCGGCCGCGACGCCTGCCAGGCGGCCGGGGTGCAATGGCTGGACCAGTCGGTGCACGCGACCGGCATGCGCCTGCGCCGGCACGCCAGCGGCTGGCTGGGCCTGGAGCGCAGCTTCCGCTTCGAATACTCCGAGGACGGGCAGGACCGGCACGTGGGCCGGGTGGTGCTGCTGGGACGGACGCTGGTGGGCTTCAGCGGGCCGAGCCGCGGCGCGCAGGCCGTGGTGCGCGCGTTCCCGCATTCCTAGCGGCTATTTGACGATCCGCAAGTGGCCGCCGCGCCTGGGCGGGGGGCCAGCGGGTCCATCGTCTGGATCCGGCGACTGGAGGTCCGCGTCGGTCGCATCGGCCGCCGCCCGCGGATCGGTGCCGGCGCCGCCGGCATCCTCGTCGGCACCCTGCGCCTCGTGCGGCGCGTCGTCCGGCAGCGCCATGCCCTGGCCGTTCTCGCGCGCGTAGATCGCGACCACCGCCTGCACCGGCACCAGCACCGACTGGCTGACGCCGCCGAAGCGCGCGGAGAAGCGCAGCGATTCGTTGTCCATGCGCAGGCCGCCCACCGCCCGCTCGGCGATGTTGAGCACGATGCGGCCGTCCTTCACCGACTGGCGGGGCACGCGCACGCCGGGCTGCGTCGCGTCGACCAGCACGTGCGGGGTCAGCCCGTTGTCGACGATCCACTCGTACAGCGCCCGCAGCATGTACGGGCGGTGGCTGGTCATCTGCTCCACGTCGGACATCAGCGGCGGCCCGTGCTCAGAGCGGCATCTCGCGCAGGTTCTTTTCCTGCTCGGTGAGGCTGCGCACGAAGCCCGGGTTGCGGAAGATCCGGTTGCCGTAGTCCTCGATCGCCTTGCCGTCCTTGGGCAGCGGCACGCCGAGCGCGGGCAGGCGCCAGATGATCGGCGCCATCGCGCAGTCGGCCAGGCTCATTTCCGGGTTCAGGAAGAACTTGCTGGCCTTGAACAGGGGCACCGAAGCCGTGAGCAGCTCCTTCAGGCGCTTGCGGCCCGCTTCGGCCTGCTGCCTGTTGCCCATCTGGATGGCCTGCACCTGGGGCACCCAGTCGTGCTCGATGCGCAGCATCGCCAGGCGCAGGCGCGCGCGCGACAGCGGATCCACCGGCATCAGCGGGGGGTGCGGATAGCGCTCGTCGAGGTACTCGCTGACCACGCTGGCGGCGTACAGCACCAGGTCGCGCTCCACCAGGGTGGGGACCGAGTGGTAGGGATTGAGGTCGATCAGGTCTTCCGGCGGGTTCTGCGCATCCACCGGGATCATGTCGTAGGTCACGCCCTTCGCCGCCAGGACCAGGCGGACCCGGTGGCAGAGGACGTCGTCGACCGAGGAGAACAGCGTCAGGGCGTTACGCATGCGCGGACTCACAGCCATCATCAAGGATCACTCCAGCGACCGGGCATGCCGGCCGCACCCGCGCCGCCCGCACGATGCGGGCGGCCGCCAAGCGTCGTTCCCCTTGTTGCGTGCGCTGCCGCCGCCGCTCAGTGAACGTCCCGCCAATACTCCGTCTTCAGCAACCACGCCATCAAGGTGAAGAACGCCAGGAACAGCAGCACCCACACGCCCAGCCGCTCGCGCTTGAGCGCCGCCGGCTCGCCGGCGTACACCAGGAAGGCGGTGATGTCGCGCACCGTCTGGTCGAACTGCGCCGCGTCCTGGCTGCCGGCCTGGCTCACGGTGAATCCCTCGACGGGGCGTTCGCCGGTCGCGTCCGCGGCCTTGCCGTACACCGGCTGCTGCATCCCCTGCAGTTCCCACAGCGGGTTGGGCATCGACGCGTTGGGGAACAGGGTGTTGTTCCAGCCGAGCGGGCGCGACTCGTCCAGGTAGAAGGACTTGAGGTAGGTGTAGATCCAGTCGGCGCCGCGCACGCGGGAGATCACCGACAGGTCGGGCGGCGCCTTGCCGAACGCGGCCTCGCCCATCGCGGCGGTCATCGGGGAGACGACGTGGTCGCCGATCTTGCCGCCGGCGAAGTGCAGGTTCTGCAGCACCTCGTCCTCGGTCAGGCCCAGGTCCTCGCCGATCCGCGCATAGCGCACGAAGCCCAGCGAATGGCAGCTCGCGCAGTAGTTCATGTACAGCGCGGCGCCGCGCTGCAGCGACGCCCGGTCGTTGAGGTCGGCACCCGACTGCTGCAGGTTGCCGCCACCGGCGGCCAGCGCGGACAGCGAGAGCAGCAGCCCGCCGGCGAAGGCGGCCGCGCGGGTCATCAGGGTCTTAGTCATGCGTCGTCACCCGCTCCGGCACCGGCTTGGTCTTGTCGATCCTGGTCCACACCGGCATGGTGATGAAGAACGCGAAGTACAGGAAGGTCAGCACGCGTCCGATGATCGTCTCCACCGGGTCCGTGCCCGGGCCGGCGCCGATCTTGCCCAGCCACAGGAAGCACACCGCCAGCATCAGCAGCATCGCCCAGCTGAGCATGCCGCGGTAGCGGTAGGACTTGACCGGGGACTTGTCCAGCCACGGCACCAGGAACAGCACCGCGATGGCGCCGAACATCACCAGCACGCCCCACATCTTGATGCCGAAGAACGACGGCACCACCCGCAGCATCGCGTAGTACGGGGTGTAGTACCACACCGGCTTGATGTGCGTCGGCGTCACCAGCGGGTTGGCCTCGGTGAAGTTGTCGTGCTCCAGGAACCAGCCGCCGAACGCGGGCGCGAAGAAGATGATGAAGGCGGCCAGGATCAGGAAGAAGCCGACGTAGAACGTGTCCTTCACCGTGTAGTAGGGATGGAACGGGATGCCGTCGGCCGGCGCGGTGGGCGACCAGCGGTTGCCCTTCGGGCCCTTCTTGATCTCCACGCCGTCCGGGTTGTTGGAACCCACCTCGTGCAGCGCGCCGATGTGCAGCACCACCAGCAGCAGCAGCACCAGCGGCAGCGCGATCACGTGCAGCGCGAAGAAGCGGTTGAGCGTGGCGTCGCCGGGGTTGTAGTCGCCCATGATCCATTCGGTCAGGCCGGTGCCGATCACCGGGAACGCGCCGAACAGCGAGATGATCACCTTGGCGCCCCAGTAGGACATCTGGCCCCAGGGCAGCACGTAGCCCAGGAAGGCCTCGGCCATCAGCACCAGGTAGATCAGCATGCCCAGGATCCACACCAGCTCGCGCGGCTTCTTGTAGCTGCCGTACATCAGGCCGCGGAACATGTGCAGGTAGACCACGACGAAGAACAGCGAGGCGCCGGTGCTGTGCATGTAGCGGATCAGCCAGCCCCACTCCACGTCGCGCATGATGTATTCGACCGAGGCGAAGGCTTCCGCCGCGCTCGGCTTGTAGTGCATGGTCAGGAAGATGCCGGTCAGGATCTGGTTGACCAGCACCACGATCGACAGCACGCCGAAGATGTACCAGATGTTGAAGTTCTTCGGCGCGTAGTACTCGGTCATGTGCTTGCGGTAGGCCGGCATCATGCCGGGCGCGCGCTCGTTGACCCAGTCCATCGCGCCGGTGGCGGCGCGGGTGATGATGTTCGCCATGGCTTACGCGGCCCCCTGGTCGACGCCGATCACCAGCGTGGTGTCGTCGGCGTAGTGGTACGGCGGCACCGGCAGGTTGGTGGGCGCCGGCTGCGCCTTGTACACGCGCCCCGCCAGGTCGTAGCGCGACTTGTGGCAGGGGCAGAAGTAGCCGCCCTTCCAGTCGGGGTCGAACGGCTCCGGCTTCACCTCGGGCAGGTACTGCGGCGCGCAGCCCAGGTGGGTGCACACCCCGACCAGGACCGAGATCTCCGGCTTGATCGAGCGGTTGGCGTTCTTCGCGTAGGCCGGCTGCTCGGAGGCGTTGGACTGCGGGTCCGCCAGCAGCGGCTCCATCCCGCCCAGCACGTCCAGCATCGCCTTGGAGCGGCGCGCCACGAACACCGGCTGGCCGCGCCAGTTGATCTGCATCTGCGCGCCCTCGGCCAGCGCGCTGATGTCCTGGCTCACCGGCGCGCCGGCGAAGCGCGCGCGCGCGCTCGGGCTCCAGGACTTGATGAAAGGCACCGCGGCGATCCCGGCTCCGACTGCGCCCACCACTGCTGTGGTGGCCGTCAGGAACCTGCGCCGGCCGGTGTTGACCTCTTCGTTGGCCATCCCGCACTCCAGAAAAACGACTCAAACACGGATGCGGCGACGCCGGGCATGCGTATGCACGTCGGGCGGCCGCAAAAGACGGGGAAGTGTAACGGAACGCTTAACGGGCCGACAATCCGCCCGGCGATGCGGACGGTGCGGCCGCGACGGTCCCGCGGTAGCGGTCGGCCAGGATGGCCACGCGCTGCACGTAGTGCTGGGTCTCGCGATACGGCGGCACGCCCTTGTGCCGGTCCACGGCGCCCTCGCCCGCGTTGTAGCCTGCCGCGGCCAGGGTCAGGTTGCCGTTGAACCGCTTGAGCAGCCAGGCCAGGTACTTCACCCCGCCCTGGATGTTCTGCTTGGGGTCGAAGGCGTTGGTGACCCCGAAGCGCCGGGCGGTGGGCGGCATCAGCTGCATCAGCCCCTGCGCGCCCACCCGCGACAGCGCGGTCGGGTTGAACGCGGACTCGGCATGGATGATGGCGCGCACGATCGCCTCGTCCACCCCGTGCTGGCGCGCGGCGGCGGCGATCTCGTCGCGGTAGGCATTGGTGTTCAGGCGCAGGGTGCGGAAGTTGACGCCGGGCTTGCTGCCGCAGGCGAAGCACTGCTCCATGTAGCTGTACTTGATGGTGCGCAGGCCCGAAACCCCGGCCACGCCGCGCGGCGCGGCGCTGGTGTAGGTGCGCACGCCGTCCTTCATGTACGAATAGACCTGCCCGCGCACCAGCCGCGGCGCGGCCGGGACCGACGCCGACGTGGGCTTGGCGGGCGCGGCCGGCAGGCTGGCCGACGCGGGCGAGCCGGACACGCTGGCCGGGGCCACGGCACTGCCCATGGCGGCGTCGCGCCGCGGGGCGGCCGCCGCGGCGGCCGGCGCCTTGGGCTTGGGCGCGCGCTGGGCCTTGTAGCTGCCGATCAGCTTGCAGCTGGCGCCGGGCACGCGCTTGCTGGAGTAGGTGGTGATCCCGTCGCCCGCGTCGCAGCGGTAGACGCTGCCGGCCAGCGCGGGCAGCGGCAGGGCCAGGCACGACAGCAGCAACAGCGTGGTGGCGCGTCCCATCGTCATGCCGGGCAGTCTGTCCCCTTCACCGGATCATTACAAGTCATTGATTGTGAACGGACTCACGAGGAGGCACAGGCCATCGCTAGAATGCGCGTCCCGGCCCGGACTACCCACCGCGCCCCGGAGACCCAGATGACCCAGCTGCATCCGCTGCCCGCGGCGCCCGCCGAGCCGGCCCAGCCCGCAACGCGCGGCAAGCTCTACATCCAGACCCACGGCTGCCAGATGAACGAGTACGACTCGGCGAAGATGGCCGATGTCCTGGCCGCGTCCGACGGCATGGAACTGACCACGAACGCCGAAGAAGCCGACGTGATCCTGGTCAATACCTGCTCGATCCGCGAAAAAGCCCAGGAAAAGGTGTTCAGCCAGCTGGGCCGCTGGAAGTCCTTGAAGCAGGGCGGGAAGCCGGTCCTGATCGGCGTGGGCGGGTGCGTGGCCTCGCAGGAAGGCGCGGCCATCGTGAAGCGCGCGCCCTACGTCGACCTGGTGTTCGGGCCGCAGACCCTGCACCGGCTCCCCGAGCTGATCCGCGAGCGCCGCAGCTCCGGCCAGCCGCAGGTGGACATCAGCTTCCCGGAGATCGAGAAGTTCGACCGCCTGCCGGAGCCACGCGCGGACGGCCCCTCGGCGTTCGTGTCGATCATGGAGGGCTGCAGCAAGTACTGCAGCTTCTGCGTGGTGCCCTACACCCGCGGCACCGAGATCAGCCGCCCCTTCGAGGACGTGCTGGTCGAAGTGGCCGACCTGGCCGCGCAGGGCGTGCGCGAGGTCAACCTGCTGGGCCAGAACGTGAATGCGTACCGCGGACCGTACGGCAGTGGCGAGGTGGCCGACCTGGGCCTGCTGATCCGCGCCATCGCGCAGATCGACGGGATCGGGCGGATCCGCTTCACCACCTCGCACCCGCTGGAGTTCTCGGACTCGCTGGTGGAGGCCTACCGCGACGTGCCCAAGCTCGCCAATTACCTGCACCTGCCGGTGCAGTCCGGCTCCGACCGGATCCTGGCGGCGATGAAGCGCGGCTACACCGCCATCGAATTCAAGCAGAAGATCCGCAAGCTGCGCGCGGTCCGGCCCGACATCTCGATCAGCTCCGACTTCATCGTCGGCTTCCCGGGCGAGACCGACGCCGACTTCGGCAAGACCATGCAGCTGATCGAGGACGTGGGCTTCGACCAGAGCTTTTCCTTCATCTATTCGCGCCGCCCCGGCACGCCGGCCGCGGACCTGCCGGACGACGTGTCCGACGCCGAGAAGCATGCGCGGCTCTCGCGCCTGCAGGCGCACATCAACGCGCACGCGGCCGGCATCTCGAAGGCGATGGTGGGCACGGTGCAGACCGTGCTGGTGGAAGGCCCGTCGCGCAAGGATCCGAACGAACTCACCGGCAAGACCGAGAACATGCGCTCGGTGAACTTCGCCGGGCATCCGCGGCTGGTGGGCCAGTTCGTCGACGTGCTGGTCACCGAGGCGCTGAGCAATTCCCTGCGCGGGCGGGTCGTCGCCACGGATCCGTAGGCGCGCGGGCCCTGCCCCGCCCGTCGCGGCATGCACGATCCGGTCACCCGTTCGGACCGTAGGTGCAGGGCCCGCCCCGCACGCCTCGGCATCCGTGGAACGATGAACGCAGCGCGGCAAGCCGCGCGCTACAACGGCGCCTCGTACACCGGCTTCCCGTCGACGTAGGTGGCGCGCACGGTCAGCGCCCGCAACGCGGCGCCCGGCACCGCCAGCGGGTCCTCGCCCAGCACCACGAAGTCCGCGCGCTTGCCGGCCACCAGGCTGCCTACCTCCTGCTCCGCGAAGCCCGCATGCGCGGCGTCCAGGGTAAAGCCGCGCAGCGCCTCGAACGCCGTCAGCGTCTCCCCGGGAAACCAGCCGCCCACCGGCATCCCCTCGGCGTCCGCGCGGGTGACCGCGGCGGCCAGCCCCAGCCGCGGGTCCACCGATTCGACCGGGAAGTCCGACCCCAGGGCGAGGCGCGCGCCGCTGTCGCGCAGCTGCCGCCAGGCATAGGCGCCGACGATGCGCCCGGGTCCCACCCGCTCCTCCGCCCAGGGCATATCGCTGGTGGCGTGGGTGGGCTGCACCGACGCGATCACCCCCAGCGCCGCCAGCCGCGGCAGGTCGGCGGCGGCGAGCACCTGGGCATGCTCGATGCGCCAGCGGTGGTCGCCCGGCGCGGCACCGCGCAGCGCGCGCGCGTAGACGTCCAGCACCTCGCGGTTGCCGCGGTCGCCGATCGCGTGGGTGGCCACCTGCACGCCGCAGTCGCGGGCCTTGCCGGTCGCGACCGCCAGCTGCTCCGGCGACATCACCATCAGCCCGCGGTTGCCGCGGTCGTCCGCGTAGTCCTGCAGCAGCGCGGCGCCCCGGCTGCCCAGCGCGCCGTCCGCGTACAGCTTGACCGCGCGCATCTGCAGGCGGCCCGACGGGTGGCGGTAGGCGCCCTCGCGGCACAGCCAGGCCAGCGCCTCGCGGTCGCCATCGGCCATCGCGTGGATGCGCAGCGGCAGCTCGCCGCGGTCCGCGAGCCGGCGGTAGCGCCGCAGCTGCTGCAGGCTGATGCCGGCATCGTGCACGCCGGTCAGGCCGTGCTGCACCGCGGTGCGCATGCCCAGCGCCAGCGCGCGCTCGTGGTCGGCCTCGTCCGGCGCGGGGATCGCCGCTTCCACCAGGCGCATCGCGTTGTCCACGAAGATGCCGGTGGGCCGGCCGCCCTCGCGCTGGATCAAGCCCCCGTCCACCTGCCAGTCGCCGGACAGGTCGCGCGCCACCGCGCGCATGGCCGCGCTGTTGGCCCAGCCGGCATGCCCGTCCACCCGGGACAGCCACACCGGGCGGTCGGGAAATGCCGCGTCCAGGTCCGCCGCCGAGGGGAATGATCTTTCCGGCCAGTCGTTCTGGTCCCAGCCGCTGCCCACCAGCCATTCGCCGGCGGGCAGGGTCGCGGCCTTGGCCTGCAGGCGGCGCAGGATCTCCGCCTTGTCGCGGGTGCCGGACAGCTCCGCGCCCAGCATCGCGAAGCCGAGTTCGCCGACGTGCGCATGCGCATCGATCAGGCCAGGCACGACGGTGGCGGCGCCAAGGTCGAGGCGCGCCGCGCGCGGATACCGCTTCGCCAGTTCGTCGGATTCGCCGACGGCAAGGATGCGGCCCGCGGCATCGAAGGCCATGGCGCGTGCGTGCGGGCGCGCGGGGTCCATGGTGTGGATCCGCGCCGCGGTCACCAGGGTGACCCGCTCCTGCGCCTGGACGGGCGCAAGGCCCGCGGCAAGCACCAATCCCATCGCCCAACCCCACCCCGACCTGGCCATGCCGCCTCCTCCCCGATGCGATGCAGCGGACAGTGCGGCAAGCGCCGCCCCCGCGCAATGGGCGATGCGAATGGCACGCTCACGCGCCGCGCGATACGCTCCGCGCCCTATGCCGACCCGCGACTTCCTCCTCGAACCCGCCGACATCGAACGCCTGGCCAACCTGGCCGGGCCGTTCGATGCCCACCTGCGCCTGATCGAACTCCGCCTGGGGGTGGAGATCGGCAACCGCGGCAACATCTTCCGCGTCACCGCGCCGGACGACGCCGCGCTGGCGCGCGCCGAGCGCGTGCTGCAGCAGCTGTACGGGGAGGCGGCGGGCGAGGCCCTCGACGAGCACGCCATCCACCTGCGCCTCGCCGAGCACGCCGGCGACGCCGTGCCGGCCGCAGCCGCGGGCGACGCGCCGCAGGAAATCGCGGTGCGGGTGAAGCGCGGCACGCTGCGCGGGCGCGGCGCCAACCAGCAGAAGTACCTGCAGGCGATCGCCACCCACGACATCAACTTCGGCGTGGGCCCGGCCGGCACCGGCAAGACCTTCCTGGCCGTGGCGATGGCCGTGGACGCGCTGAACCAGTCGCGCGTGCAGCGGCTGATCCTGGTTCGCCCCGCGGTGGAGGCCGGCGAGAAGCTGGGCTTCCTGCCCGGCGACCTCACCCAGAAGGTGGACCCGTACCTGCGCCCGCTGTACGACGCGCTGTACGAGATGCTGGGCGTGGAAAAGGTGGCGCGCCTGCTGGAGAAGAACGTCATCGAGATCGCGCCGCTGGCCTACATGCGCGGGCGCACGCTCAACGACGCGTTCGTGATCCTGGACGAGGCGCAGAACACCACCATCGAGCAGATGAAGATGTTCCTGACCCGGCTGGGCTTCGGCAGCACCGCGGTGATCACCGGCGACATGACCCAGACCGACCTGCCGCGCCACGTGAAGTCCGGCCTGAAGGACGCCACCGAGGTGCTGCGCGGGGTGGACGGCGTCAGCTTCACCTTCTTCGAGGCCCGCGACGTGGTCCGCCACCCGCTGGTGGCGCGGATCGTGCGCGCCTACGAGGCACGCGAGGCCGCCGAAGCCCCGGCTGCCCCCGATCCGGCGTAAGCTGCCGGGAATGACGAAGGGTCCGGTCCGCCTCGATGTCGCCGTCGGCTACGCGGTGCCGCGCGCCGGCGTGCCGGCCGCCGTCAGCTTCCGCAAGTGGGTGGCCGCGGCGCTGGCCGGGAGGATCCGCGAGGCCGACCTCGCCATCCGCGTGGTGGGCGCCAAGGAAGGCCGCGCGCTGAACCGCCATTACCGCGGCAAGGACTACGCCACCAACGTGCTGAGCTTCCCGGCCGAACTGCCGGAAGGCCTGCCCAAGGACGTGCGCCTGCCGCTGCTCGGCGACCTGGTGCTGTGCGCGCCGGTCATCGCGCGCGAGGCCAGGGAACAGCGCAAGCCGCTGGCGGCGCATTACGCCCACCTGACCGTGCACGGCGCCCTGCACCTGCTGGGCTGGGACCACGAGGACCCGCGCGACGCCGACTGCATGGAACGGCTGGAACGCGAGATCCTGTCCGGGCTCGGCGTGCCGGACCCGTATCCCGGGGAATAGCGCTTCACCGCCCCCGGGGCGGCTTTCGCTAGACTTCCCTCCCGCACCGCCCCACAGGCCGCCGCACGCCCATGTCAGAGGACGACAGTCGCACCGAACCGCTGGACCCCGCGGACAAGCCGCGCCGTTCCTGGCTGGACCGCATCAGTGCCGCGCTGTCGGGCGAGCCGACCACCCGCGAGGACCTGATCGAGCTGCTGCGCGACGTCCAGGCCGACGGGCTGATCGCCGCCGACACCCTGCGCATGATGGAAGGCGCGTTGTCGGTGTCCGACATGACGGTGGGCGACGTGATGGTCCCGCGCGCGCAGATGGTCGCCCTGCCCGCCGATGCACGCTTCCTGGACCTGATGCAACGGGTCGTGGAGTCGGGCCATTCGCGCTTCCCCGTGCACGGCGAGGACAAGGACGAGATCCTGGGCATCCTGCTGGCCAAGGACCTGCTGCGCGGCGTGGTGGCCGACAACGGACCCGCCGGCATCCGCGAACTGCTCCGCCCCGCGGTGCTGATCCCGGAGTCCAAGCGGCTGGACGTGCTGCTGCGCGAGTTCCGCGCCTCGCGCAACCACATGGCGATCGTGATCGACGAGTACGGCGGCGTGGCCGGGCTGGTCACGATCGAGGACGTGCTGGAGGAGATCGTCGGCGAGATCGACGACGAGCACGACGATGCCGAGGACGACTCGCGCCTGATCGCCGCGCAGGCCGACGGTCAGTTCGTGGTCGACGCACTCACCCCGATCGCCGACTTCAACGAGCGCTTCGGCGCCGACTTCGACGACGACGAGTACGACACCATCGGCGGCCTGGTCACCGCCGCGATCGGCCACCTGCCGGAGGCGGGCGAGGAACTGGTGCTGGGGCGCTTCGCGTTCCGCGTCGCCCGCGCCGACGCGCGTCGCCTGCTGGCGCTGCACGTGGGCGTGCACGCGGATGCGTGAGGATTCATCCCCCTCCCCCGCACGCGGGGGAGGGCCGGGGTGGGGGTCGCTGCCCGCCTGGGGCCTCCTGCTGGCACTGCTCCTCGCCTGCCTGCCGGCGCTCGCCAACGACCCGCAGGCCGCCGAGCCGGCCGCGCCGCGGATCGGCGTGGTCACCATGGGCCCGGGCGAGGTGTTCTGGGAGCGCTTCGGCCACGACGCCATCGTCGTCGACGACCCCGCGCAGCCGCACCCGGTCAGCTACAACTTCGGCTACTTCGACCTCGCCGAGGACGGGTTCACCGGGCGCTTCGTGCGCGGCCAGATGGAGTACATGCTGGTCGCGCTGCCGCTGGAGGACGACCTGCGCTACTACCGCGAGGTCGGCCGAGGCGCGATCCTGCAATGGCTGGACCTCGACCCCGCGCAGGCGCGCGCGCTGGCGGCGCGGCTGGCGGAGAACGCGCGGCCGGAGAACGCGCGCTACCGCTACGACTACTACACCGACAACTGCGCCACCCGCGTGCGCGACGCACTCGATACCGCGCTCGGCGGGCACCTGCAGCGGCAGTGGACCAGCCGCTCCGCCGGCAACACCTGGCGCAGCGAATCGCTGCGCCTGGCCTCGCCCGAACCCTGGATGTGGCTGGGGTTCGACCTGGGGCTGGGGCCGCGCGCCGACCAGCCGCTGAGCCGCTGGCAGGAGGCCTTCCTGCCGCGGCGGCTGGCCGACAACCTGCGCGCGACCCGGCTGCCCGACGGTCGCCCGCTGGTCACCGCGGAAGTGGTCCTGCTGCCCCAGCTGCAGGACGCCGAGCCGTCGGAAAGCGCGCGGCGGCTGTGGCCCTGGCTGCTGGCGGGGCTGGCGCTGGGCGGCCTGGTGCTGCTGCTTGCGCGGCGCGCGCCACGCGGCCTTGCCGGTGCCGCCGCGGTGTTCTGGCTGGCGTCGGGCCTGCTGGGCGGGCTGATGCTGTTCCTGTGGCTGGGCACCGCCCACACCGCGGGCTGGGCCAACCGCAACCTGCTGCTGCTGAGCCCGCTGTGCCTGGCGCTGTTGCCCGGGGCCGTGCGACTGCTGCAAGGCCGCGAGCCGGGCCGGGTGTTCCGCGGCGCGCTGGTGATCGTGGCGCTGTCCGCGGCTGCCGCCTGCCTGCCGCTGTGGCTGCAGCCGATGCCGCAGCGCAACGGCAACTGGCTGGCGCTGCTGTTGCCGGTGCACCTGGCGCTGGCCTGGACCCTGGCGCGCAGGCGCGCTTGAAGCCATCCACCAGCACGTCCGGGAGGACCCGATGACCGACCCCGATTCCGGCTCCCAGCCCGCCTGCGTGGTCAATTGCGCCAGCTACGACCGCGACGGCATGCGCCACGACATCACGCTTGCGCAGATCAGCGACGTCCTGGCGGTCGAGGACGGGCGCTTCGTGTGGGTGGGCCTGTACGAACCCGACGCGTCCCTGCTCGACGTGCTGCAGGAGGAGTTCGAGCTGCACGAGCTGGCGGTGGAGGACGCGCACAACGCCCACCAGCGCCCGAAGCTGGAGGCCTACGGGCATTCGCTGTTCATTGCCCTGCACACCGCGCAACGCGTGGCGGGCCAACTGCGCTTCGGCGAGACCCAGATGTTCGTGGGCCGGCGCTTCCTGGTGACCGTGCGCCATGGCGCGTCGCTCAGCTACGCCCCCATCCGCCAGCGGCTGGAGCGGGATCCGGACGCGCTGGCGCACGGGCCGATGTCCGCGCTGCACGCGGTGCTCGACTTCATCGTGGACAACTACCAGCCGATCGTGGGCGACCTGCAGCAGGAACTCGACCAGCTGGAGCAGTCGGTGTTCGCCGAGGACTACAGCCGCCGGACCCTGCGCCGGGTCTACCAGCTGCGCAAGGACCTGGTGCGCATGCGGATGGCGGTGGCGCCGCTGCAGGACATCCTGGGCCAGCTCCTGCGCTCGCAGGCGGTGCCGGTACCGCCGGAGGAGGCGCCCTACTTCGGCGACGTGCTGGACCATGCCAAGCGCCTGGGCGACACCCTGGACGTGTTGCGCGAGATGGCCGGCGCGGCGATGAACGTGCACCTGTCCCTGGCCACCATCGGCCAGGGGGAGATCGTGAAGCGGCTTGCCGGCTGGGCCGCCCTGCTGGCCGCGCCCACGCTCATCGCCAGCTGGTACGGCATGAACTTCCGGTTCATGCCGGAACTGGACGAGCGGTACGCCTATCCGGTCCTGGTCGGCCTGGTGGCCGCCGTCTGCGTGACGCTCTACCGGTACCTGAAGCGGGTGGGCTGGCTCTAGCGCCCGACCGGTCATCGGTGGAACCGTGCCGTCCGTCACGGTTCGTGTCCGCTGCTGCACGGGGCGGGCGTATGTACCGGGTGCGACTCCAGACATGCGGTACGCCACGCAACGTGGTCGGAGGCGGGCGTCGCCACCCAACAGGGGATTCCCCATGCACCCCAACCATCGACCGCGCGCCCTCGCGCTGGCAGGCCTGTTCTGCCTCGCCGGCATTCCCGCCCTTGCGCAGGCGGAAGC
>CBFGMM010000017.1:0-25033 GCA_965649855.1 uncultured Thermomonas sp.
TGGGGGCAGAAGGCGTTCGGCGCCTACCTGGGCGACGATCGTGCGGCCTGGCAGGCGTACGACGCCACCGCGCTGGTCGCGTCCGCATCGGAACGGCTGCCGCTGCTGGTCGACCAGGGCGAGGCCGACGAATTCCTGCAGGCGCAGCTGAAGCCGGAGCTGCTGCGGGCCGCCTGCAACGCCGCTGGCCACCCGCTGCTGCTGCGGCTGCAGCCCGGCTACGACCACAGCTACTACTTCATCGCCAGCTTCATCGAAGGACACATCGACCACCACGCGGCCGCCCTTCACGCCTGAGTGGCGTGAGACCTGCGTCACGGTTTTGCATGCGGGTTGCGGATTCAGGTTCGTTATGGAACCTGAATTGTGCGCTGCGTCGCATTCCCGGGAAGCCGCCCTGAGCAGGATGCGCCACCCCCGTCGTCCACGCGCGGGGGACGCAACGGATGGCCGGGGCCCGCACGCCCCGCGATGCGCAAGCCCGCATCCGCCGGTTGGAACCGGATTCCCCCTCCTTCCTTCCGGTACCGCCATGCCCCGCCTCGCCCCCCGCGCCGCCGCGTTCGCGCCCCTCGCCATCACCGTCTCCCTGCTCGCCGGCGCCGCGTCGGCGCAGCAGCCCGCCGCCACGCAGACCGTGGAGGGCGAACTGGAGGTGCTGATCGAAGACCACCCCGACGGACGCGAGGTCATCCGCCACTTCGTGCGCACCGCCAGCGGACGCACCGAGCTGCGCTACACGCGCGGCAAGCCCGCCCACCTGGTGGGCGGCGGCAAGGTCCGCGTGCGGGGACGGCGCGACGCGGGCAACGTGCTGGCGCTCGACGGTGCCCAGGACATGCAGGTGCTGTCGACCGCGCCCAGCGCGACCTTCGGCCAGCAGGACACGCTGGTGATGCTGGTGAACTTCCAGGACGACACCTCGCAGGCGCAGACGCCCGCCTCCGTGGAGTCGCTGGTCTTCGGCAGCATCAACACGCATTTCCAGGAGAGTTCGTTCGGCCAGGCCTGGCTCGCGGGACACGTGCGCGGCTGGTACACGCTGCCGATGAGCAAGGGCACCTGCGATGCGTACGGGCTGGCCGACCTTGCCGATTCCGCGGCGAAGTCGGACGGGGTGAACCTGTCGGCCTACCGGCGCAAGGTGTACATCTTCCCGCGCAACGCCTGCGGCTGGGCAGGGCTGGGCAACGTGGGCGGCACCACCACCCGCGCGTGGTCGAACGGCTACTACAGCAGCCTGGTGATCGGCCACGAGCTGGGCCACAACTTCGGCCTGCACCACGCGCAGGCGCTCAACTGCGACACCGGCGCGACCACCGGCAGCTGCACCACGCTCACCTACGGCGACACGGCCGACATGATGGGCAACTACCGCGCGGCGCATTTCTCGCCGTTCGCCAAGGAGCGGCTGGGCTGGCTCAACGACGGCACCTCGCCGCCGATCCTCACCGCCACTGCGAACGGCCGGTACCGGATCGAGCCGTACTCCGGCGCCAGCGTGGGCGCCAAGGCGGTCAAGATCCCGCGCGGGACGGACGGCAGCGGCCGCAGGCTCTGGTACTACGTGGAATACCGCCAGCCGCTGGGCGCCGACTCGGTGCTGGCCAACACCGGCAACCTCACCAAGGGCGTGGTGGTGCGGATGGCCACCGAGGGCGACGCGACCTCCAGCCGCCAGCTGGACATGACCCCCGGCACCTCGACCAATACCTACACCGAACTCGCCGACGGCGCGCTGGGCGTGGGCCTGACCTTCAGCGACGGCGTGGCCGGCGTGAGCATCAGCCTGGCCGCCGCGGACACCGCCGGGGCGACCATCGACGTCAGCTTCGGCGGGGCGACCGCCAGCTGCGTGCGCGGTGCGCCGCTGGTGTCCCTGACCGGACCGGCGACGGCGCATGCCGCAGGCAGCAGCGTGGGCTACACGCTGTCGGTCGCCAACCGCGACAGCGCGGCCTGCAGCCCGACCAGCTTCAACCTGGCCTCCAGCGTGCCGGCCGGCTGGAGCGGCGCGCTGTCGGCGTCCAGCATGACCCTCAGCGCAGGCAGCAGCGGCAGCGCCACGCTGGCGGTCACGTCCCCGGCCAGCGCAAGCGGCGGGACCTACGGCATCGGCGCCGGCACCGCCAGCAGCGCGGGCGCGGTGCACACCGCCAATGGGTCGGCGACCTACCAGGTGGCCACGCAGGACGCCGGCTACGCGACGCTGAGCGCGGCGGTGGGGACCGACAAGTCCAGCTACGCGCGGGGCGACACGGTCTACCTGAGTGCGCTGGTGCAGGGCGACGGCGCGCCCGTGGCCGGCGTGGCGGTGCAGTTCACCCTCACCCAGCCCAACGGCGGCACCACCGCGCTCAGCGCCACCTCCGGCGCCGACGGCCATGCCCGCGCCACCTACAAGATCGGCAAGGCCAAGGGCCTGGCCGGCCAGTGGGCGGTGCGCGCGCAGGCCAGCGCGTCCGGCAAGTCGGCGCAGTCCAGCGCCGGGTTCGCGGTGAAGTAAGCCCGCATGCGAAACGGGCGGTGGCCGAAGCCACCGCCCGCGCGGGATCCGCCTACGCCAAGGTTCAGGGCGACGTGCAGGCGGGACAGGTCGGGCACAGCTTGCAGGTCGCCGTGACCGTGGAGGAGGCGACGGTGGCCTGGGTCAGCGCGCCGCTGCCTTCCGCGTAGGCCTGGTCGCTGAAGCTGATGCGGCCCGGGTTGGTTTCCAGCGGGTCGTCGCCGCCGGTGGGCGTGTAGCACAGGTCCTGGAACGTGGTGCCTGCACCGGGCGCCAGGCTGAAGGGCGCCGGGATCGCGCCGGCGGGAAGCATGTCGTCGACGATCGCGATCGCGTCCACCCGCTGCGTGCTGTCGTTCTCGACCCTGATGTCCACGCACACGCGGGGCGTGAGGCTCGCATCCATGGTCACCGCGGGCGTGGTCAGCACGCCGTTGGCGTAGCGGTTGGCGCACGTCTTGTAGATCGTCAGCTGCCCCAGCACCTGGTACGGGTCGCATTGCGGCGACGTGCCCACGGTGTCCGCGGCGAGCAGGAGCGGCAGCGGCTGGCCCTGCACCGGCTGCGCCGCGTACGCATTCGCGCTGACCTCGTTGTCGAAGGGATTGTTGATGGTGTCGCACTGCACCGTGGCGGTGGCGCTCGCATCCTTGGCCAGGCTGGCCACCAGCGGTTCGGCCACGCCCTGCATCAGGACCTTGGGGTTGGCCAGCGGCGTGCCGTTGATCGCGGTCAGCCGGCAGCTGTGGTTGCCGTCCAGCAGGGCCTGCTCGGTGAAGCTGACGCCGTGCACCGTGCCGGCGCCCACGTTGGTGACCGAGACCGTGTACTCGTTGCGGTAACGGTCGCCGCTGGGGGCGATGTCGGTGCTGCCGTTGCAGGTCTTGGACACGTTGATGCCGCACAGCGGGAAGCGGTCGACCACGAAGTCCTTGAGCTGCGCGGTGGTGGAGGCCGACGTGCGGGTCATCGCCATGAACGAACTGAAGCACGACGCGCTCGGCCCCAGCAGCCGGGTGATGTTCACCCCGCCCTCGAACAGGGTGCTGGTCGGGAACATCCCGTCGTTTCCGCCGCCCTTGAAGGCGTAGCCGCCGGGCCAGGTCGCGGGCACGGGCGTGGGGCTGCGGTTGGAGATGGCGCAGGCCACGTCGATCCCGTCCTGCTGCAGGCAGGCCGGCGCATCGCCGCTGCCGGGCTGCATGGCCACGCCAGGCAGCAGTTGCACCAGCGGGTCGCGCCCGCCCACCCACTTGAACACGTTGATCACGCTGACGCCGCCGCCGTTGCGGAAGTCGCTGGTGATCAGGATGTCGCCCGGCACGTGCTTGCCGCTGAAGCTGCCATCCGGGTTGACGCTCACGTTGTCCTGGAAGAACCAGAAGCCCACCGCGGAGTCGCCGCTGTTGCTGAAGCGGTCGGCGCCGAAGTAGATCAGCAGGTCGCCGTTGTCGTCGAAATAGGCGCCCGCGAACGCATGCTGGATGTCGTTCTTGTCCGGTGGCTCGCCGGTGGTGTGCGACCAGGTCTGGCCGGGGCCGGAGATGTCGCGTTCGTCCTTGGAACCGCCGCCGATGAAGATGCGGTCCGCGGCGGGCGGTATGGCGTCGCGCAGGAATACGGCGGGGGTGGCGGCGCTGGTGCCCAGCGCGACCTTGTCCCAGTCGTCGCTGCCGTCGGACAGGGCATTGCCATCCAGTTCGAAGACGTCGCTGTTGACCATCGACATCACGGTGATGGGCGCCAGCACGGCGGCGGCGGCCAGGGCCAGCCAGCGTGCGCGGGGGCTGCCGGGAAGGTTGAGTCGTTGCATGGGGGTTCTCCTCAGTGGCGGCGCGCCCGCGCGCGGACTGCGGCGGCGTGCGCTGGGGGCAAGCCTCCGCCAGCCATCCGGCGGTTCCCATCGCCCGAACGGGTGCGGGTGGGCGTGTCCGGTGCCGGCGCGCCCCTGCGTTGCGGGGAGTGACGCGTCCACGCGAACCGGTTGGAGGCTGCATGGCGGGGTTGGCGCTGCTGGCGATCGGGGCCGACCGCGCGTGGCGTGCGCGGATGCAGCGGGTGTTCGCGTTGCGCTCGGAGACCCACTGGCTGGGTGCGTATGCCAGCGGCGAGGCGCGGCGGTGCATGGCGCAGCCGGTCGCGTTGCTGTTGCTGGACGGGGACGATCCGCAGGCCAACCGCGCGCGGCGCCGGCCCAACCTGCCGACGCCGCCGCGCCTGTGCTTCTACCGCAACGCCGACCTGGCCGCGCTGGAACGCTGCGTCGCCGCGGGCGGGAGCGGGTGCCTGGACAAGCACCTGGACGTGGATGCACTGCTGCGCGCGGTGGCAGCGGCGGCCTCCGGACTGTTCGTCGCCGCCCCGCGCCTGGTGGCGGACCTGCTGCAAGTGCCGCGCGCGGGCGCGACAGGCCGGGTGGAGGACGCGCCGACGCCGGCATGGACCCTCACCGAACGCCAGCGGGACGTGGTGGCGCGCGTGGCCAGCGGGCTCAGCAACAAGGAGATCGCGCGGGTGCTGGCGATCAGCCCGGAAACGGTGAAGGCCCACCTGCACGCCGCGTTCGAACGCGAAGGCGTGCACGGGCGGACCGCATTGCTGGCGGCGCTGGCGCGCCAGCGGCAGCAGCCGTGAGGCGGCTCAGGCGGCGGTGACGTCGCGCAGCTGCCAGCCCTTGCCCGCCAGCAGGCCCAGCCGCTGGCGCAGCACCGACGAAGGCAGCGCGGTGACCACGCTCAGGTCCACCCGCAGGTCTTCCTGCATGCCGCTCACCTGCGCGGCCGGATCGGTGGCGCCCAGCGCGGGGTCCACGCCCTCCGGGTCCTCCTGGATCGCGCGCCAGCGCTGGAACAGCCCGTCGCCGCGCAGGGCGTCCTGCAGCTCCTGGGCAAACGCGTCCGCACCCTGCGCGCGGAAGGCCAGGGCCGGGTCGTTTCCGCGCGCTTCCGCGGGATCGGGCAGTCGGATCAGGTAGCGGGTGGCCATCGGCAGTCCAGTGTCGGGGATGCCACAGGCTAGGCAGGCGGCGTTAGCGCCGCGTGGACTTGGCGACGCGCCGCTAGTGCCACAGGCCCAGGATCAGCCCGTAGAGCGTGAACTGCAGGGTGTGGTAGCCGCCGTCGATCAGCCACAAGCGGAAGCTGCGGCCGGCGAAGGCGTAGTTGATGCCGAAGCTCATGGCGACGTAGGCCAGGCCGGTGAGGAAGCCGGCGTGCAGGGCGATGAACAGCGGCGGGTCGGGGCGCAGGATGATCGCGAACGCCGCGGCCGCGACCAGCGCGGCCAGGAACGCGGTGCCGAACACCATGCCGGGGTGGCCCTTGGGCGGCGCATCGGGATCGATGCCGTTCTCGCGGCACCAGGCCCGCTTGAACAGCGGCCCGTACCAGACACCACCCAACGCGAACGCGGAGGCCGCGGCGACCAGCACCGCCAGCCAGTTGATCCCCTCGAACATCATGGTGGACTCCCCGGGGCCCCATGCCCGCCGGCAAGCCTACGCCTGCCGGAGGGCTTCGGGTGGATCAGCGCGCGCCGGCCGGGTAGGCCCGCGGCAGGCTGCCCGCGGCCGGGTCCGGCGTGGTGCGCAGGTAGCGGTCGCGCAGTTCGGTCTGGCGGCTGGTCATGGGGATCGCGCGGCCGTCCAGCCACACCTGCTGGGCCACGTGCGCCACGTCCAGCGGGTCGCCGGTCCACAGCACCAGGTCGGCGCGCTGGCCCACCGCGATGCCGTTGCCGACCTGCCCCTCCACGCCCAGCGCCGCGGCGGGAATGCGGGTCAGGCCCGCCAGCGCGGCCTCCCACGGCAGGCCGTTGGCGACCGCGTTGCCCGCCAGCTGGCGGATCTTGCGCGCGTTGTGGGAACTGTCGCCGCCCACCTCGAACGAGACCTGCACGCCGGCCGCGTGCAGGCGCGCGGCGTTCTCCAGGGTGGCGCCCAGCGAATCGAAGTCGGCCGGCAGGTTGGCCAGCGTGTCCACGAACACCGGCACCCCGGCCGCGGCGATCTGCGGCGCCAGCTTCCACGCCTCCGAGGCGCCCACCAGCGCGATCCGCACGTTGCGCTCGCGCGCCCAGCGCAGCAGCCGGGCGATGTCGGCGGCGCGGTGGATGCGCACCATCACGCGTCCGCCGCCGCCGATGTACTTCGCCAGCGCCGCGCGGCCGGCAGGGGTCAGCAGCGCGAACTGCGAGTCCTGCGGGATGCGCCCGCGCACCTCGTCGATCAGCTGGTCCAGCAGCATCCACTGCGCCGCGCGCGAGCTGCCCGACAGCGAGGCCGCGCCGGCGCCCAGGGTCACGAACAGCGCGCGCGGACCCACCGCGTCCAGGCTGCCGTCCAGGCGCACCACGCCGCCCTGTCCCGCCACCAGCGAGCCACCCGGCCGGCTGCCCGCGGACAGCAGGGTCCAGCCGATGCCTTCCACCCGGGCCACCGGCACCAGCAGCGACTCCGGGTTGTAGCCCAGGGTCACGTCGAATTCCGGCCGCACCTGCATGTCGGCTGCGCCCGCGCCCAGCGCCACGGTGTGGTCGACGGTGGAGGATTCGCCGGAGACCTCTTCCACGCCGATGTCGTTGATGCCGCCGAACAGCGCCGGCGTCAGCGGCCGTCCCTGCGCGTCGATCACGCTGGCGCCTGCGTCGGCCAGTCCGCTGCCCACCGCCGCGATGCGCCCGTTGCGCACCAGCACGTCGGTGGCCTGGAGGGTGCCGCGCGCGGAGGCGGTGTGCACGGTGGCGTTGCGGATCAACACGTCCTGGGCCGAGGCCACGCCGCTGGCGGCCAGCAGGGCCACGGCCAGCGCGCGCGCCAGTCGGTTCACGATCGAGTTCTTCATCGCACGCCTCCCTGCGCCTGCGGTTGTCCCAGCATGAAGTCGGACACCGGCCTGCGCGCCGGGTCGCGGCGATCGAACAGGCGCGCGCCGTCCACGTAGACCTGCTCGGCCAGCGCGTAGGAACTGAAGGGGTTGCCGCTCCACACCACCACGTCGGCCATCTTGCCGGTCTCCAGGGTGCCGGTCTGCTCCAGGATGCCCATCGCCTTGGCCGGGTTGGCGGTGATCCAGCGGATCGCGTGCTCGGGGCTGATCTGGATGCCGACCCGGCGCGCGTTGGCCATCACCTTGGCGGCCTCCTGGTTGAGGCGCTGGATGCCCTCGCCGGAATCGGAATGCACGATCGCGCAGCCGCCCGGGGCGCGGTCCACGATCGCGATGTTCTCCTGGATGCCGTCGAAGCTTTCCATCTTGAAGCCCCACCAGTCCGCCCACAGCGCGCCGCACACGCCTTCCGCGGCCAGCCGGTCGGCCAGCTTGTAGGCCTCCACGCCATGGTGGAAGGAGGCGATCTTGAAGCCGAACTCCTTGGCCAGGTCCAGCATGATCGCCATCTCGTCGGCGCGGTAGCAGTGGATGTTGACCCGGATGTCGCCGTTGATCGCGCCGGCCAGGGTGTCCAGCTTGAGGTCGCGCTTGGCTTCCGCGTCCTTGCCGCCGGCCTTGCGCTTCTTCATGTAGTCGGCGGCGTCGGCGAACGCGGCGCGGTAGCCGGCCACGTTGCCCATGCGGGTGGACGGGCCGCCCTTCTGGCCGTACACGCGCTTGGGGTTCTCGCCGCAGGCCATCTTCAGCCCCCACGGCGCGCCCGGGAACTTCATCGCCTGGTAGCTGGTGGTGGAGACGTTCTTCAGCGTGACCCCGCGCCCGCCGATCAGGTTGGCGCTGCCGGGCAGCACCTGCAGGCTGGTCACGCCGCCGGCCAGCGCGGCATGGAAGCCGGGATCCTGCGGCCACACCGAGTGCTCCGCCCACACCTGCGCGGTGTTGGGCGCGGTGGCCTCGTTGCCGTCGCTGTGCGCGTTGGCGGCCGGGCTGGGGTAGACGCCCAGGTGGGAATGGATGTCGATCACGCCGGGCGTCACCCACTTGCCGGACCCGTCCACGCGCACCGCATCGGCGGGTGCGTCCAGGCTGGCGCCGACGGCGGCGATGCGGCCGTCGCGCAGCAGCACGTCGGCGTTGTCCAGGCGGCTGCCGGTGCCGGTCAGCACGGTGGCGCCGCGGATCAGCACCGGCGGCGCGGCGATGCGCCGGTAGGTGCTGGGGTACGGGTCCTGCGCGAAGTCGTAGGCGGGACCGCTGGAGGCGGACTTGGGCGGCGCGCTGGCGCAACCCGCCAGCAGGGCCGCCGCGATGGCGGCGGTCAGTCGTTTGGACATGCGTGAAGTTCCCCGTTGCAAGGCGTGCGAGCCCCCGCACCGTAGCGCGTGGACGCGCCGCGCGCCACATGACCGTGGTCATGGGCGCATGTGAAACTGTGCGCACGAGCGTGACGCACCGCGCAGGACCACGGGCCATGAAGAGCAAGCAGGACATCGTCGACAACTGGCTGCCGCGCTACACCGGGGTGCCGCTGGACGGCTTCGGCCAGCACATCCTGCTGACCAACTTCGGCGGCTACCTGGGGCACTTCTCGGAGATGACCGGCGCGCCGGTGGTCGGCATCGACCGGCCCATGCCCAGCGCCACCGCCGACGGGATCACCCTGGTCAACTTCGGCATGGGCAGCCCCAACGCGGCCACCGTGATGGACCTGCTGTCGGCGATCGCCCCGAAGGCCGTGCTGTTCCTGGGCAAGTGCGGCGGGCTCAAGCGCAAGAACCAGCTGGGCGACCTGGTCCTGCCGATCGCGGCCATCCGCGGCGAGGGCACCAGCGACGACTACCTGCCGCCGCAGGTGCCGGCGCTGCCGGCGTTCGCGCTGCAGCGCGCGGTGTCCACCATGATCCGCGATCTCGAACTGGACTACTGGACCGGCACCGTCTACACCACCAACCGCCGCGTGTGGGAGCACGACGACGCGTTCAAGGCGCGGCTGCGCGCGATGCGCTGCATGGCCATCGACATGGAGACGGCGACCATCTTCGCCGCCGGCTTCGCCAACCGGATCCCCTGCGGCGCGCTGCTGCTGGTGAGCGACCAGCCGATGATCCCCGAGGGGGTCAAGACCGAGGCCAGCGACGCGCGCGTGTCCGCGGAGTTCGTGCGCAACCACATCCAGGTGGGGATCGAGGCGCTGCGCCTGATCCGCCGCCACGGCAAGTCGGTGCGCCACCTGCGGTTCGACGAGTAGCGCGCGCCGCGTGCACGCCGGGCGGGGCAAGATGCCGGCTGGCCCACACCCCTGGAGCACGCATGGCGACCCCCGCGGAGTTGCTGGATTTCTGGCGCAACGCCGGCATGGCGAAATGGTTCAACGGCGGCGAGGCGTTCGATGCCCAGTGCCGCGCGCGCTGGCACGAGGCGCACCACGCCGCGGCGCGGCGCGAGTTCGGGCACTGGATGGAGGATGCCGACGGCGCGCTGGCGCTGGTCCTGCTGCTGGACCAGATCCCGCGCAACATCCACCGCGGCAGCGCCCACGCCTACGCCACCGACGGGCTGGCGCTGCACTACGCGAACCGCGCGCTGGACGCGGGCTTCGACGCGCGGGTGGAGCCGGCGCTGCGCATGTTCCTGTACCTGCCGTTCGAACATTCCGAGGCGATGGCCGACCAGGCGCGCGCGGTGGCGCTGTTCGAGGCGCTGGGCCCGGGCGAGGGGCTGGACTATGCCCGCGCGCACCGCGAGGTGATCGCCCGGTTCGGGCGCTTCCCGCATCGGAACGCCGCGCTGGGCCGTACCAGCACCGCCGAAGAGCAGGCGTGGCTGGACGCCGGCGGGGGCTTCTAGGAAACGGGATGGACTGCGCGCTGCTGTGGTTCCGCAACGACCTGCGGCTGGACGACAACCCGGCGCTGCAGGGGCTGCTGCGCGCGGGCCTGGCGCCGGTCCCGGTGGTCGTGCACGCCCCGGACGAGGAGGGCGGCTGGGCGCCCGGCGCGGCATCGGACGCGTGGCGCGACCGGTCGCTGCGTGCGCTGGACGCCGAGCTGCGCGCGCGCGGCTCGCGGCTGCAGGTGCTGCGCGGCCCCACCCAGGCGGCGCTGCTGCGCGCGGCGGCGGCGAGCGGCGCCAGGGCGGTGTACTGGAACCGGCGCTACGAGCCGGCCAGCGAGGCGCGGGATGCGGCGCTCAAGCGCGACCTGCGGGACAGGGGCCTGGACGCGCGCAGCCACAACGGCGCGCTGCTGTTCGAGCCCTGGCAGGTGCAGACCCAGTCCGGGGATCCGTACAAGGTGTTCACCCCGTTCTGGCGCACGGCGCTGAAGCAGTGGCGGTTGCCTGCGGCGTCCGCAGCGCCGGCGACCCTGCCCGCGCCGCCGTCGCTGGACGGCGCGGTCGACGTCGATGCGCTGGGGCTCGCACCGGCGCTGCGCTGGGACAGCGGATTCTGGGAGGCGTGGACCCCCGGCGAAGCCGGCGCGCGCGCGGCGCTCGGGCGTTTCGTGGACGATGCGCTGGACGGCTATGCGACCCGCCGCGACATCCCGTCGCTGCGCGGCACCTCGCGCCTGTCGCCGCACCTGCACTTCGGCGAGATCGCGCCGTGGCGCATCGCCGACCGCCTGCAGGACGCCGCACCAGCGGGCGACCGCGACACCTTCCTGAAGGAACTCGGCTGGCGCGAATTCGCGCACAACCTGCTGCACCACTTCCCGCGCACGCCGGAGGCGAACTTCAACCCGCGCTTCGACGACTTCGCCTGGGCCGCGCCCACCGACGCGCAGCTGGAGGCGTGGCGCCACGGCCGCACCGGCATCCCGATCGTGGACGCCGGCATGCGCGAGCTCTGGGCCACGGGCTGGATGCACAACCGCGTGCGGATGATCGTGGGCAGCTTCCTGACCAAGCACCTGCGTGCGCACTGGTCGCACGGCGCGCGCTGGTTCTGGGACACCCTGGTGGACGCCGACCTGGCCAACAACACCCTGGGCTGGCAGTGGGTGGCCGGCACCGGCGCCGATGCCGCGCCCTACCACCGGGTGTTCAATCCGGTGCTGCAGGCGCAGAAGTTCGACCCACGGGGCGCGTACATCGCGCGCTGGGTGCCGGAACTGGCCGGCTTGCCGGCGGCGCAGCGGCATGCGCCGTGGACCGCCACGCTGCCGAAGGGCTATCCGCCGCCGATGGTGGACCTGGCCGCCGGTCGCGCGGATGCGCTCGCGGCGCTGGCGGCGATCAGGCGCGGCTGACGCCTCAGTAGCGGGGCACGGACGGGTCGATCTCGGCCCAGGCGTTGGTGCCGCCGGTGATGTTGTAGAGCTCGGTGAAGCCCAGCGCGCGGAAGTGCTCCGCGGCCTGCGCGCTGCGCCCGCCGCTGCGGCACAGGAAGGCAAGCGGGGTGTCCTTCGGCAGCGCCTCGACCTCCTCCACGCCGTCGTCGAAGGTGGCATGGTCCAGCGGGATCGCGGCCTGCGCGCGCTCCTCGGCGGGGCGCACGTCGACGATGGTCAGGCCGCCGGCCTGCGCGCGGTCGCGCGCCTCGCCCGGCGCCAGGGCGCGTACCTTGGGCGGCGCGTTGGGGTTGTCGATCACCAGGCCGCGGCCGCGCAGGTCGTCGGCCCAGTCGATCGCCATGCCGCGCGCGCGGCGCGCGCTGGCCGCGTCGAACTGCACGCGGATGCCGCCCACCTCGCTGGCGATCGCGCCGGCATCCACCGGCGCCAGCTGCAGCCGCGCGTTGTAGCCGGCGTCGATGTCGACCTGCAGCGCGTAGCCCTCGCCCGCGTCGGCCAGCGCCTGCTGCAGCATCGCGGCGGCGGCCGGGGTGACGGTGATTTCCGGCGGCGTGCGGTCCGGCGGCGGCAGGCCCAGCGCGGCGTGCAGTTCGCCGCTGCCGGCCATCTGCAGGATGATGTCCGAGCCGCCGACCAGCTCGCCGCCGATGTACAGCTGCGGGATGGTGGGCCAGTCGCCGTAGGCCTTGATGCCCTCGCGGATCTCGGGATCGGCCAGCACGTCCACGTGCGCGAAGCTGGCGCCGGCCGCATCCAGCGCGCCCACCGCCTTGGCCGAGAAGCCGCATTGCGGCGCGCGCGGGTTGCCCTTCATGAACAGGACGACGGGATTGGCGGCCAGCAGCGTGTCGATGCGGGCGCGGACGGCGGGGTCGAGGGCCATGGGGACGTTCCGGGAGCGGGGGAGGACGATTTTACGCGTGCCGCGGGCACGACGGCCGGCGCCGGCGTTGCCGGCTCAGTCGCCCGACAGCAGCGCACGCGCCGCGGGCAGGGCGGCGGCGGTCCACTCCGCGTACATCGCGGCGGACGGGTGCAGCCCGTCGTCGACCAGCATCGCCGCATCGCCGGCGTGCCGGCGCGAGATCGCGGTGACGTCGACCCAGGCCACGCCATGGGATGCGCAGGTGGCCTCCGCGGCGGCGTTGTAGGCGTCGATCTCGTCCCCGATGCGCTGCAGCCCGCGCCCGCTGGCCGCGCCGAACGGGGTGGCGCCCCAGTCCGGGATCGACAGCACCAGCACCCGCTGCGCGCGCCCGCCCGCCAGCGCGACCGCGCGCTCCAGCAGGTGCGCGAACGCGATCTCGTATTCGTCCAGCGGGCAGCCGCGGTACTGGTTGTTGACGCCGATCAGCAGGCTGACGAAGTCCCAGCCGCCCAACGGCTCGGCCGCATCCATCGCGGCCGCCAGTTCGCCGGTGGTCCAGCCGGTGGTTGCGATGATGCGTGGATCGGCGATGGCGATGCCGGCGTCGCGCAGGCCCGCGGCGAGCTGCACCGGCCAGCGGCCGGCGGGATCGACGCCCTCGCCGATGGTGTAGGAATCGCCCAGCGCGAGATAGCGCAGCATCCTCAGGCCACCGCGGCGCGCCGCCCGGCCTCGCTGGCGCGGCGCGACAGCACCCGGTCGATGCGCGCGAACACCTCGCGCAGCACCGGCGCCTCCGGCAGCAGGGTCACCCGGAAGTGGTTGCGGTAGGGCACGTTGAAGCTGGAACCGGGCACCACCAGCACGTTCTCCTCCTCCAGCAGCTGCAGGGCGAAGGCGTGGTCGTCCAGCCCGTGCGCGGCATCGCCCACGATCGCCGGGAAGCCGTACAGCGCGCCGGCCGGCGCGACCAGCTGCAGGTGCCCGCTGGCGGCGCAGCATTCGAGCAGCGCTTGGCGGGTGGCATGCAGGCGGCCGCCGGGGCGCACCAGTTCGCCGATGGTGTCGCCGCCGTGCAGCGCCTGCTCGATCGCGAACTGTCCCGGCACGTTGGCGCACAGGCGCAGCGCGCCAAGCAGGTCCATCGCGTGGTGGTAGTCGCCGCTGGCCAGCGGGTCGCCGCTCAGCACCGCCCAGCCCACCCGCCAGCCGCAGGCGCGGTGCACCTTGGACAGCCCGCCGAAGCTCAGGCAGGGCAGGTCGCCGGCCAGCGGCGCCAGCGGCTGGAAGGCGTGGTCGTCGTACAGGATGCCGTCGTAGATCTCGTCGGCCATCAGCAGCAGGCGGTGCTTCGCGGCCACCGCGACGATCCGCTCCAGCAGCGCGCGCGGGTAGTTCGCGCCGGTCGGGTTGTTCGGGTTGATCAGGACGATGGCGCGGGTGCGCGAGGACACCAGCGATTCGATCTGGTCGGGGTCGGGCAGGAAGCCGTTGGCCTCGTCGCAGCGGTAGTAGACCGGGCGGCCGTCGTTGAGGATGGTCGCCGCCGACCACAGCGGGTAGTCCGGCGAAGGCAGCAGCACCTCGTCGCCCGGGTTCAGCAGCGCGCGCAGGGAGATGTCGATCAGTTCGCTGACGCCGTTGCCGACGAACACGCGTTCCGGGGAGGCGTTGGGCGTGCCGCGCGCGCGGTGGAAGGCGGCGATCGCCTCGCGCGCCTCGGGCAGGCCCTGCTGATGGGTGTAGGGATCGGTGTTGGCGATGTGGTCGGCGATCGCCCGCTGCAGGTGTTCCGGCGCGCGGAACCCGAACGCGCCGGGGTTGCCGATGTTGAGCTTGACCAGGGTGCGGCCCTGCGCCTCCAGTTCGCGCGCGCGCCGCGCCAGTTCCCCGCGGATCTCGTAGCGGACTTCGGACAGGCGGGCGCGGGTCTGGAGGCTGGGCAGGGACATCGGGGCGCGGGGCGGGAAACGAGGCGGGAAGCCTAGCGGAAAGGCGGGGTCCTCGCAGCGCCGGCGCCTACCGCCGGTTAATTCGCTACGCGGCTCGAAATGCCGCTACGCGAATCACCCGACGGTCTCGCCGTCGCACCGACTGGCTAGGCTAGACGGGGCGCGAAAAAAAACTGCGAAGTACGAGAAGGGTGGGAGCTTGCCCGGCGTGGGCAACCCCCTCCTGCCGCCGAGTAGAATCGCCCCATGACGACGTCTCCCGGCGCATGACCCCCCTGCAGGCCATCGGCTGGCGCTGGACGCCGCCGACCCTGGACCCGGCCTGGGCCGCGCTGCTGGCGATGCACCCGCAGGCGCGCCCGGCGCGCATCAGCGAACAGCATCGCAGCGGCTATCTGGTGGCGGAAACCGTGGAGGCGGCCCATCGCGCCGAATCGCTGCCGGAGTGGCAGCGCGCCGGCAGCTACCGCCGGGGCGAGAGCACGCCGGAGTCGCGCCCCGCGGTGGGCGACTGGGTGCTGGTCGAGGGCGAGCCGCCGAACGCGCTGCGCATCGTGGCCCTGCTGCCGCGCTTCTCCGCGATCAAGCGCGGCGCGGCCGGCGAGCACTACAAGCAGCAGGTGATCGCGGCCAACATCGACACCGTGTTCGTGGTCTGCGGGCTGGACGCGGACTTCAACCCGCGCCGGATCGAGCGCTACCTGCTGCTGGTCGGCGGCAGCGGGGTGGAGCCGGTGGTGGTGCTGACCAAGTCGGACAGGGATGGCGCCGACGTCGAGGCCGCGATGCAGGACCTGCGTGCGCTGGGCGCGCCGGTGCTGGCGGTGAACGCGAAGGACCGCGCCAGCGTGGCCGCGCTTGAGCCGTGGCTGGGCGGGGGGCGCAGCATCGTGCTGGTCGGCAGTTCCGGCGCGGGCAAGTCCACCCTCACCAACACCCTGCTCGGCGTCGAGAAGATGAAGACCGGCGCGGTGCGCGAAAGCGACGACCGCGGCCGCCACACCACCACCCACCGCGCGCTGATCCCGCTGCCGTCCGGCGCCTGCATGATCGACACCCCCGGCATGCGCGAGCTCAAGCCCACCGGCGAGGAAGACGTGGCCGAAAGCTTCGCCGATGTCGAGGCGCTGGCCGCGCAATGCCGGTTCAACGACTGCCGGCACCTGAAGGAACCCGGGTGCGCGGTGCGCAGGGCGATCGAGGACGGTGTCATCGAGGCGCAGCGCGTGGCGAATTTCCTGAAGCTCAGCGAGGAAGTCGCGGGGGCCGCCAGCCAGCTGGCCACGCGCCTGGCGCAGAAGGCCGCCGCGCGGCCCGGCAGGCCGGCGCCCCGGCGCACGGATGGGACCCGCGGGCACGATTGACATGGCCGACGCGGCGCGCGCCCCCGACCTGGCCCACCACGCCGCACTGGATGCGCGCATGGCCACGGCGGCGCGGGCGATCCGCCTGCTCAGCCTGGCCAGCTGGCCGGCCAGCGAACAGCAGGCGTTCCTGGCGGCGCACGCCCGCGGGCAGGCGCGGCTGCCCGCGCACCAGTACCCGAAGCACGACTTCTCCGCGGCGCGCCGGGAGTTCGAGGCCGTGGCCGCCGCGGCCGATCCCGCGCATCCGCTGGGCATCTACCTGGTGGAATCCGCGCGCAGCTGGGACCTGGCCGCGCAGCTGCTGGAACACCTGGGCACGCCGCGGGTGACCGAGCTGTCCATCGCGCTGTTCGGCAAGCCGGACTACGTGCTGCCCGGCGGCGCGACCACGCGCGAGGCGGCCAACCACTTCATCGCCATCGCGGGCGAACTGGACCGCGAGCTGCTGGCGCCCTCCGAGCAGGTGGCGATCTCCGCCACCTCGCTGGCGCTGCAGCTGCAGGCCGCGCTGGACGACTATTTCGATGCGCGGGTGATCAGCGTGGAGCTGGACCCGGACCTGATCGCCAAGGCGGCGGCCGGGCCGACCCGCATCCGCCTGCGCGCGGGCGCCGCGTTCTCCGACTACGACCGCCACCAGCTGCTGCAGCACGAGGCCTTCGTGCATTCGCTGAGCGCGTTGAACGGCCAGCAGCAGGTCCTGCTGCCCAGCCTCGCGCTGTCCTCGCCGCGCACCACCGCCACCCAGGAGGGGCTGGCCACCTTCGCCGAGCAGATCACCGGCAGCATCGACATCGAACGCATGAAGCGCGTGTCGCTGCGCATCGAGGCGGTGGCGATGGCGCTGGAGGGCGCGGATTTCCTGCAGGTGTTCCGCTATTTCCTGGACGCCGGCCAGAACGCGGTGGAGAGCTTCACCTCCGCGCAGCGGGTGTTCCGCGGCGTGCCCACCACCGGCGGCGCGGCCTTCACCAAGGACACCGTCTACCTGCGCGGGCTGATCGGCGTGCACACGTTCTTCCGCTGGGCGCTGAAGCACCGCAAGCTGCGCCTGTGCCGGATGCTGTTCGCCGGCAAGATGACCCTGGCCGACGTGCAGCGTTTCGAGCCGCTGTTCGACAGCGGCGACCTGCTGCCGCCGCGCTGGCTGCCGGAATGGGTGGCCCGCGCGAACGGGCTGGCCGGGATGCTGGCGTTCTCGCTGTTCGCCAACCGGATCCGGCTGGAGCAGATCGTGGATGCGGAAACCGTCACCGACCTCTGATCGCACCGGTGCGGGACGCGGCGTTCCCCGGCCGGGGCCTCCCGCCCGCGGCGGCCGCGCGGGGGCGAGCGGGTATCATCGCTGTCCCGAACAGGGCGCCTGAACGATGTCCGATACCCCCAGCTCCGCCAACGACCTGAAGCAGGCCGCGCTCGACTACCACCGGCAGGATCCGCCCGGCAAGATCCGGATCAGCGCGACCAAGCCGATGGTCACCCAGCGCGACCTGGCGCTGGCCTACTCGCCGGGCGTGGCCTATGCCTGCGAGGCGATCGTCGCCGATCCCAACCAGGTCAGCAGCCTGACCGCGCGCGGCAACCTGGTGGCGGTGATCACCAACGGCACCGCGGTGCTGGGGCTGGGCGACATCGGCCCGCTGGCCAGCAAGCCGGTGATGGAAGGCAAGGGCGTGCTGTTCAAGAAGTTCGCCGACGTCGACGTGTTCGACATCGAGATCAGCGAGCGCGACCCCGACAAGCTGGTCGACATCATCGCCAGCCTGGAGCCGACCTTCGGCGGCATCAACCTGGAGGACATCAAGGCGCCGGAGTGCTTCATCGTGGAGCGCAAGCTGCGCGAGCGGATGAACATCCCGGTGTTCCACGACGACCAGCACGGCACCGCGATCATCGTCGGCGCGGCGGTGCTGAACGCGCTGGAAGTGGCGGGCAAGAAGATCCAGGACGTGACCCTGGCCACCGCCGGCGCCGGCGCGGCGGGCATCGCCTGCCTGGACATGCTGGTGGCGCTGGGCATGCGCCCGGAGAACATCCTGGCGGTGGACCGGGACGGCGTGCTGTACACCGGCCGCGGCAACATGGACCCGGACAAGCAGCGCTACGCGCGCGACACCGACAAGCGCAGCCTGGCCGACATCGTGCACGGCGCGGACATCTTCCTGGGCCTGTCCGCCGGCGGGGTGCTCAAGGCCGAGATGGTGGCCACGATGGCGGCGCGCCCGATCATCCTGGCGCTGGCCAACCCGTACCCGGAGATCCTGCCGGAGGACGCGATCGCGGTGCGCCCGGACTGCATCATCGCCACCGGCCGCAGCGACTACCCGAACCAGGTCAACAACGCGCTGTGCTTCCCCTACATCTTCCGCGGCGCGCTGGACGCGGGGGCCACCGAGATCAACGAGGCGATGAAGCTGGCCTGCGTGCGCGCCATCGCCGAACTGGCGCGCAAGGAAGCCTCCGACCTGGGCAGCGCCTACGGCGGCGAGGTGCCGCGCTTCGGCGCCGACTACCTGATCCCGCGCCCGTTCGACCCGCGCCTGCTGACCATGCTGGCGCCGGCGGTGGCGAAGGCGGCGATGGACTCGGGCATCGCCACCCGCCCGATCGAGGACCTGGTCGCCTACCGGGAGAAGCTGAGCCAGTTCATCCACCGCAGCAGCCTGCTGATGAAGCCGGTGTACGAGCGCGCGCGCGCCGACCGCAAGCGCGTGGCGTACGCGGAGGGCGAGGAATTCGTGGTGCTGCAGGCGGTGCAGACGGTGATCGACGAAGGCCTGGCCTTCCCGGTCCTGATCGGCCGGCCGGAGGTGATCGAAAGCCGGATCGCCAAGCTGGGCCTGCGCATGCGCGCCGGGGTGGACTTCGAGCTCACCAACATCAACGACGACCCGCGCTTCGACGAGTACTGGCGCCAGTACCACGCCCTGACCGAGCGCCGCGGCGTGACCCCCGACGCGGCCAAGAACCTGATCCGCTCGCGTCCCACCCTGATCGCCGCGCTGATGGTCGAGCGCGGGGAGGCGGACGCGCTGATCACCGGCATCGTGGGGCGCTACCACAAGAAGCTGGGCTACCTGCGCAGCATCTTCGACTTCGAGCCGGGGGTGCAGGGCACCGCGGCGATGACCGGGGTGATCAACGACGACGGCATCAGCTTCTTCGTCGATACCCACGTGCAGCTGGACCCGTCGGCCGAGCAGATCGCGGAGGCCACCCTGCAGGCCAGTTACCGGATGCGCCTGTTCGGGATCGAGCCGAAGGTCGCGCTGCTCTCGCACGCCAACTACGGCAGCCACGCGGACGCCAGCGCCGGCAAGATGCGGCGCGCGCTGGAGATCATCCGCAGGCGCGTGCCGAAGCTGGAGGTGGATGGCGAGATGATGGCCGACACCGCCTGGGACGAGGCGCTGCGCCAGCGCATCTTCCCCAGCACCACCCTGAAGGGGCGCGCCAACCTGTTCGTGATGCCCAACCTGGACGCCGCCAACATCGGCTACAACCTGATCCGGGTGGCCACCGGCGGCGTGGCGATCGGCCCGATCCTGATGGGGCTGGACCAGCCGGCGCACATCCTGACCCCCGCGGCCACCTCGCGGCGGGTGGTCAACATGACCGCGATCGTGGCGGTGGAGGCGCAGATCCGCGCCGGGATGAGGCAGGAGGCCTGAGCGCGCATGGCGCTCAGGCGCGCGCGTGGCCCTGCAGCAGGGCGGGCAGGCGCGCCAGGTCGGACTTGTCCAGCACGGTGGCCGCGACCGGAGGCACGGCGTCCACCCCGCCGCCGGTCATCAGCACCAGCGGCATGTCGGGCCGCAGCTCGCGCAGCAGCGCCAGCGCGGCCAGGCCGGAGTAGCCGGGCAGGTTGAGGTCGCTGACCGCGGCGTCGGGCGCGAAGCTGGCCACCGCGTCGCGCAGCGCGGCCTCGTCGCCCACGCGCAGCAACTCGAACGCCAGGCCCGCGTCTTCCAGCGCGAACCGGACCAGGTCCGCGTCGTCGCGGCTGTCCTCCACCAGCAGGATGCGCAGCACCTGGCCTCAATCCTCCGGCGGCGCTTCGTTGAGCACGGCCCAGAACCGGCCCAGGGTCTTGACCGCGGTGAAGAACTGCTCGGAATCCACCGGCTTGACCACGTAGGCATTGACCCCCAGGTCCCAGCTGCGCGCCAGGTCGGTTTCCTCGCGCGAGGAGGTCAGCACCACCACCGGGATCCGCTTCAGCGCCTCGTTGCTGCGCAGCTCGCGCAGCACCTCCAGCCCGTCCATGCGCGGCATCTTGATGTCCAGCAGGACCACCGCGGGCATGCCGTCGGTGCGGCCCTCGAACTTGCCGCGCGAGAGCAGGTAGTCCAGCGCCTCGATGCCGTCCCAGGCATGCACGATGGGATTGGCCAGGTGGGCCTCGCGCAGCGCGTCGATGGCCATCTCGGCATCGGCGGGGCTGTCTTCGGCCAGCAGGATGGAGCGGATGATCGGCGTCATGGAGAGGGTCCGGTAAGGGGGGAGTCCGCCGAGGCGGGCAGGGTGAAGCTGAAGGTGGCGCCCTCGCCGGGCGTGGCGTCCGCCCAGACCCGGCCGTGGTGGCGGGTCAGGACCCGGCGCACGCTGGCAAGGCCGATGCCGGTGCCCTCGAACTCGCTCACCGCATGCAGGCGCTGGAACACGCCGAACAGCTTGCCGGCGTAGGCCATGTCGAAGCCCACGCCATTGTCGCGCACCTGGAACAGGTAGTCGCCGTCGGCCTGGCGCTGGTAGGTGACCTCGATCCGCGCCGGCTCGGATCCGGCGCTGTACTTCACCGCATTGGTCAGCAGGTTGAGCCAGACCTGGCGCAGCATGTTCTCGTCGCCGACCACGATCGGCAGCGGCTGCACCCGCCATTCGATGCGGTGGCCCGGTCGGTCGTGCGCGTTGCCGGCGTCCAGCATCGCGCGGATCTCGTCCACCACCGACTGCATGTCCACCGGCTGCAGGCGCAGCGCGCTGCGCCCCAGCCGCGAATACACCAGCAGGTCGTCGATCAGCTGCGACATGCGCCGGGCGGACGAACTGATGGTGCCGAGGTAGTGGACCGTCTTCTCGTCCTTGCCCTCGCCCAGGTGGCGGCCCAGCTTGTCGGCGAAGCCGCCGATGTGGCGCAGCGGCGCGCGCAGGTCGTGGCTGACCGAGTAGCTGAAGGCCTCCAGTTCGCGGTTGACCTCGGAGACCTGGTCCACCTTGCCCTGCAGCTGGCGGTTGAGCTCGCGCACCTGCACCTCGGCGGCCTTCTGCGCGGAGACGTCGTTCGCGGTGACCAGGGCCACCTCGTCCTCGCTGTCGGGCAGCACCATCCTGCGCGCGTTCACCAGCAGCGTGCGTTCCAGCCCGGCGCCGTCGCGGAAGGCCAGCTCGTGGTCCCACAGCTCGCGGTCGCGCCCCAGCACGTCCTGCAGGCGCTGGCGGGTGTCGCCATTGGTCCAGGCGCCATTCGCCAGCTGGTCGATGGCGCAGCCCACCGCCGATGCGTCCAGCCCGAACACTTCGCCGAACGCCGGGTTGTGCATCACCACGCACAGGTTGCGGTCCAGCACCACCACCGGCTCCCGCACGGTCTGCAGCACCGCCTGCGCGCGCGCGCTGGAGCGCGTCGCCAGCCGCTCCGCCTCCCGCCGCGAACCGGTCAGGCGCGCCAGCAGCAGGCCCAGCCCGGCCAGCAGCAGCAGCTGCATGACCATGGCGACCCAGGTGATGGTGGTGCTGCGCCGCGCCAGGCGGGTGGCCTCGGCCTCGCGGCTCTGCAACAGGCCCTGCTCGATCTGCACGATCTCGTCGGCCACCAGGCGCAACTGGTTGCGGTCCAGCAGCGCGGCGATCTGTTCGCGGGTGCCGTTGCCGGGGGGCTGGGCGATCATTTCGGAAATCATCTGGCCGCGCTGCTCGGCCTGCGCCGCCAGCCGGCCGATGCGGACCTGCTGCTCGGGGTTGTCGCGGGTCAGCCGGGTGAGGCGGGCCAGGCGGTCGGGGATGTGGTCGCGGCTTTCCGCCAGGCGCGCCCGGATCACCGGGGAATCGTGGCCGAAGCCATAGGCCAGCGCCGCGGACTCGCGGTTGCGCAGCGCGTACATCAGCGAATGCGCGGCCGTTTCCACCTCGTAGGTGTGGTTCAGCGCCTGCGAGGCCTCCATGCTGCGGCGGGCGGCCTCGCGCACCAGCAGGAAGGGGCCGATCACGATGAGCAGCACCAGCACCACCGCGAGTGCAGTCAGGCCAAGCGAGCGGCGGAGGCGGGCGGCCGAATCGGGCATTGCGCGTGACGGACCTGGTTGGCGGGAGCGTGATGATAGGCGCCTGCCGGCGCTGCGGCCCTCCGGTGGCCGCCGGTACCGTCTCGCATGAAGGCTTCGGAAGGATAGCGACGGGAGCCGTAAAGGAATCTTCACGCTTCGCGCAGTCACGTGGACAGCGTCGCTCCGGGCCGTCGCAGGACCCATGGCTATTCCCCCCGGGTGAAAATAACTTCGGCGCGGCGGGCCGGTCCACTGCCTTGCTAGACTCGGGTCCTGACGACTGATCCCGGGACCCGGAGCGCCGCATGAACTGGTTGAACGAGGTATTGCAGAACGACCCGGATCCGCAGGAATCGCGCGAGTGGATCGAATCGATCAAGGCCGTCATCGACCACGACGGCCCGGTGCGCGCGCACCAGCTGCTGGAAGGCATGGTCGAGCTGACCCGCCGGGCCGGCGCGCACCTGCCGTTCGCGCCCACCACCGAATACATCAACACCATCCCCACCCACCTGGAACCGGCGTTCCCGGGCGACGCCACCATGGAGTGGCGGATCCGCTCGATGATCCGCTGGAACGCGATGGCGATGGTGGTGCGGGCCAACCGCAAGCCGGGGGAGCTGGGCGGGCACATCGCCAGCTTCGCCTCCAGCGCCACCCTGTACGACGTGGGCTTCAACCATTTCTGGCGCGCGCCCAGCGCCGATCACCCGGGCGATTTGCTGTACATCCAGGGCCACAGCAGCCCCGGCATCTACGCCCGCGCCTTCCTGGAGGGCCGGATCAGCGAATCGCAGCTGGACAACTTCCGCATGGAGGTGGACGGCCGCGGCATCAGCAGCTATCCGCACCCGTGGCTGATGCCGGACTTCTGGCAGACGCCGACGGTGTCGATGGGCCTGGGCCCGCTGGCCGCGATCTACCAGGCGCGCAGCTGGAAGTACCTGGAGGCGCGCGGGCTGATGCCGAAGTCCGACCGCAAGGTCTGGTGCTTCCTGGGCGACGGCGAGACCGACGAGCCCGAGTCCCTGGGCGCGATCGGCGTGGCCGGCCGCGAGGGCCTGGACAACCTGGTGTTCGTCATCAACTGCAACCTGCAGCGGCTGGACGGCCCGGTGCGCGGCAACGGCAAGATCATCCAGGAGCTGGAGGGCGCCTTCCGCGGCCACGGCTGGAACGTGATCAAGACCATCTGGGGCGGCTACTGGGACCCGCTGCTGGCCAAGGACCACGACGGCCAGCTGAAGAAGCTGATGATGGAAACCGTGGACGGCGAGTACCAGAACTGCAAGGCCTTCGGCGGCGCCTACACGCGCGAGCATTTCTTCGGCAAGTACGAGCAGACCCGCGCGCTGGTGGCCAACATGTCGGACGACGACATCTGGCGCCTGAACCGCGGCGGCCACGATCCGCACAAGGTGCACGCGGCCTACGACGCGGCGGTGAAGACCACCGGCCAGCCCACCGTGATCCTGGCCAAGACGGTCAAGGGCTACGGCATGGGCGCGGCCGGCGAGGCGCTCAACCCCACCCACCAGACCAAGAAGCTGGACGACGAGGCGGTGCGCGCGTTCCGCGACCGCTTCAGGCTGCCGATCGACGACGACCAGTTCAAGGACGGCGCGGTGCCGTTCTACCGCCCCGACGAGAAGTCGCCGGAAATGGAATACATGCGCGAGCGCCGCGCGAGGCTGGGTGGCTACCTGCCGCAGCGCCGGCAGAAGGCCAGCGAATCGCTGGAGGTACCGAAGCTCGAGGCCTTCGAGCGCCTGCTCAAGTCCAGCGGCGAGCGCGAGATCAGCACCACCATGGCCTTCGTGCAGATGTTCAACATCATCCTGCGCGACAAGCAGGTGGGCCCGCGCTGCGTGCCCATCGTGGCCGACGAGGCGCGCACCTTCGGCATGGAGGGCCTGTTCCGCCAGCTGGGCATCTACGCCCCGCAGGGCCAGAAGTACAAGCCGGTGGACGCCGACCAGCTGATGTTCTACCGCGAGGACGCGGCCGGCCAGGTGCTGGAGGAAGGCATCACCGAGGCCGGCGCGTTCGCCAGCTGGATGGCGCTGGCCACCAGCTACAGCACCAACGACCTGCAGATGCTGCCGTTCTACATCTACTACTCGATGTTCGGCTTCCAGCGCATCGGCGACTCCGCCTGGCAGGCCGGCGACATGCGCGCGCGCGGCTTCCTGCTAGGCGCCACCGCCGGCCGTACCACGCTCAACGGCGAGGGCCTGCAGCACGAGGACGGCCAGAGCCAGGTGCAGGCCAGCTTCATCCCCAACGTGCGCAGCTACGACCCCACGTTCGCGTATGAAGTGGTGACCATCGTCCAGCGCGGCATGCAGCGAATGATGGCCGAGCAGCGCGACGAGTACTGGTACCTGACCCTGATGAACGAGAACTACGCCCACCCGGAGATGCCGGAGGGCAGCGCCGAAGGGATCATCAAGGGCATGTACCTGCTCAAGGACGCCGGCAAGCCGAAGAAGGGCGAACTGCGCGTGCAGCTGCTGGGCAGCGGCACCATCCTGCGCGAGGCGATCGCAGCGGCCGAGTTGCTGGACGCCGACTTCGGCATCAAGGCCGACATCTGGTCCTGCCCCAGCTTCAACGAACTGGCCCGCGACGGCGTGGACGCCGAGCGCTGGAACCGCCTGCACCCGGAGGCCAAGGCCCCGCGCAAGCCCTGGGTCACCCAGCAGCTGGAAGGCCGCCAAGGCCCGGCCATCGCCGCCACCGACTACGTGCGCGCCTTCCCCAACCAGATCCGCGAATACGTGCCCATGCGCTACAGCGTGCTGGGCACCGACGGCTACGGCCGCAGCGACACCCGCGCCAACCTGCGCCGCCACTTCGAGGTGGACCGCTACAACATCGCCCACGCCGC
>CBFGMM010000018.1:0-24584 GCA_965649855.1 uncultured Thermomonas sp.
CTGGTGGCGAAGGTGATCGGCATGGACTGGCGCAGGCCGCCCCTCCGGCGCAGGCCTCGCCCGGGCTGATCCAGGCCGCGCCGGTGCGCTCGGGCCAGCAGGTCTACGCCGAGAACCGCGACCTCACCGTGCTGAGCGCCGTTGGCGCCGGCGCCGAGGTCATCGCGGACGGCTCCATCCACGTCTACGGCGCCCTGCGCGGGCGCGCGCTGGCCGGCGCGCAGGGCGACGCCGGTACGCGTATCTTCTGCCGCGAGTTCCACGCGGAGCTGGTCGCCGTGGCGGGCCACTACAAGGTACTGGAAGACATCCCCGTGGAGCTCCGCGGCAAGGCCGTGCAGGTCTGGCTGGAGCAGGGGCAACTCAAGATCGCGGCGCTGGACTGATCCTGCGCCGCCCACCGCAACGGAGGAAGCCAAGTTGGCCGAAATCATCGTAGTCACCTCGGGCAAGGGCGGCGTGGGCAAGACCACGACCAGCGCCAGCATCGCCACCGGGCTCGCCCGCCGCGGCAAGAAGGTGGCCGTCATCGACTTCGACGTCGGCCTGCGCAACCTCGACCTGATCATGGGCTGCGAGCGCCGCGTGGTGTACGACTTCGTCAACGTGGTGCACGGCGAGGCCAGCCTCAAGCAGGCCCTGATCAAGGACAAGCGCTTCGACAACCTGTTCGTGCTGGCCGCGTCGCAGACCCGCGACAAGGACGCGCTGACCAAGGAAGGCGTGGAGAAGGTGCTCAAGGACCTGGCCGACGAGGGCTTCGACTTCATCGTCTGCGACAGCCCCGCCGGCATCGAGAAGGGCGCGTTCCTCGCCATGTACTTCGCCGACAAGGCGATCGTGGTGGTCAACCCGGAAGTCTCCAGCGTGCGCGACTCCGACCGCATCCTGGGCCTGCTCGCCAGCAAGACCCGGCGCGCCGAGATCGGCGAGGGCGAGGTGACGGCCTACCTGCTGCTCACCCGCTACAGCCCGGTGCGGGTGGACGCCGGCGAGATGCTCTCGATCGCCGACGTGGAGGAAGTGCTGGGCCTGAAGACGCTGGGCGTGGTGCCGGAGTCCGGCGACGTGCTCAACGCGTCGAACAAGGGCGAGCCGGTGATCATGGATCCCGAGTCCAGCGCCGGCCAGGCCTACGACGACGCCGTGGCCCGCCTGCTCGGCGACGAGCGCCCGATGCGCTTCACCCAGCTGGAGAAGAAGGGTTTCTTCAGCAAGCTGTTCGGAGGCTGAGGCATGTCCATCTTCGATTTCCTGAAGCCGAAGAAGAACACCGCCTCGGTCGCCAAGGACCGGCTGCGCATCATCATCGCGCAGGAGCGCAGCGCGCACGGCCAGCCCGACTACCTGCCGTTGCTGCGCCGGGAACTGCTGGAGGTGATCCGCAAGTACGTCAACGTGGACGCGGAAGCCGTCAAGGTGGACGTGGTCAAGGACGGCGAGCACGACGTGCTGGACATCTCGGTGGCCCTGCCGGAAGCGCGCGCCGGCGCCTGATCCGCGCGGGTACGGCGGCGTGCTGACACTGGCCGACATCGGCTTCGACGCGCCGGCCGCGCTGCTGGCGCGTTACGGGCTGCACCTGGCGCGCGTGGCGGATGGCCAGCCGATCCCCGGCAGCTACTGGGGCGACTGCGAGGCGGGGATCATCGGCGAGGTGGTGCACGCGCGCGCGGACACCCCGGTGCACTCGCTGCTGCACGAGGCGGGCCACCTGATCGTGCTGCCGCCCGGGCGCCGCGCCGGCGTGCACACCGACGCCACCGACTCGGTCGAGGAAGAGGACGCGGTGTGCGTGCTGCAGGCGCTGCTGGCCGACGCCCTGCCGGGGGTCGGGCGCGCGCGCGTGCTGGCCGACATGGACGCGTGGGGCTACACCTTCCGCCTGGGGTCGGCGCGCGCCTACGTGGAGCGCGACGCCGACGCGGCCTGGGCCTGGCTGCAGGCGCGCGGCATCGCGACCGCGCAGCGCACCCTGGCCTTGCCCCTGCATGAACAGGGCGACTTGCGACAGCCTGCGACGGCGGTCTAGCCTTGCGGTCCCCGCGCCCGCGCGCGCAGCCCAGGATCGCCCCGTGACGCCACGCCACGCCCTGCTCGCCCTTGCCATCGCCGGCGCCATCGGCCTTGGCGCCTGCACCCGCGAAGCCACGCCGGCGCCCGCCGCCCCGGGCGTCGCCCAGGCGCCTTCCGGCGAAACCGCCGACCAGTTCGTGGAACGCGTCAACGGCGAGCTGCGCAAGCTGGCGGAGGAACTGGCCGCGGCGCAGTGGATCTCCAGCACCTACATCACCGAGGACAGCCAGCTGCTGGCGGCCAAGGCGAACGAGCGCTGGCTGTCGCAGCTCAACGGCTGGATCGAGCAGTCGCGCCGCTTCGAGGGGCAGCAGCTCTCGCCGCAGACCGCCCGCGCGATCAAGCTGATCAAGCTGATGACCGCGATGCCGGCCCCGCGCGACCCGGCCAAGCTGGAGGAGCTCACCCGCATCGCCACGCGCATGGAAGGCATGTACGGCGCCGGCACCCACTGCACCGGCGAGGGCGATGCGCAGGTCTGCCGCGACATCGGCCAGCTCAGCGAAGTGCTGGCCACCAGCCGCGACTACGATGCCCAGCTGCAGGCGTGGGAGGGCTGGCACACGATCAGCCAGCCGATGCGCAAGGACTACGTGCGCTTCGTGGAACTGGTCAACGAGGGCGCGCGCGACATGGGCTTCGCCGACGCCGGCGAGGTCTGGCGCTCCGGCTACGACATGAGCCCGGCCGAGCTGTCGGCCGAGACCGACCGCCTGTGGGACCAGGTCAAGCCGCTGTACGAGCAGCTCCACTGCTACGCGCGCGGCAAGCTGGACGCCACGTACGGGAAGGACAAGGGCGAGGTGGCGGGCGGCCTGCTGCCGGCGCACCTGATGGGCAACCTGTGGCAGCAGGACTGGGGCAACCTGTGGGACCTGATGCAGCCCTACCCCGGCGCCGGCAGCCTGGACGTGAACAGCGCGCTGCGGGCGATGGCGCAGGCCGACCTGGCCGCCGAGCGCGCCAAGCCCGCGGCGCCCGGCGCCAGCGCCGCGCAGCGCGAGGTGGAAACCACCCGGGCCGCGGCCGTGGCCACCGCGAAGAAGATGACCGAGCGCGCGGAGGACTTCTACGTCTCGCTGGGCATGCCGAAACTGCCGCAGAGCTACTGGGAGCGCACCCAGTTCACCAAGCCGCTGGAGCGCGACGTGGTCTGCCACGCCAGCGCGTGGGACATGAACATGGCCGGCGACGTGCGCACCAAGATGTGCATCACGCCCACCGAGGAAGAACTGACCACGATCTACCACGAGCTGGGCCACGTGTATTACTACCTGGCCTACAACAAGCTGCCGCCGCTGTTCCAGGGCGGCGCGCACGACGGCTTCCACGAGGCGATCGGCGACACCATCGTGCTGTCGATGACGCCCTCCTACCTGGCGTCGGTGGGCCTGGTGGGCGAGCAGCAGCAGAGCCAGCAGGCGCTGATCAACGCGCAGATGCGGATGGCGCTGGCCAAGGTGGCGTTCCTGCCGTTCGGCCTGATGATCGACCGCTGGCGCTGGGGCGTGTTCGACGGGACGATCAAGCCGGAGCAGTACAACAAGGCGTGGTGGGACCTGAAGGCCCGCTACCAGGGCGTGGCGCCCGCCACCCTGCGCGGCGAGGAGTTCTTCGACCCGGGCGCCAAGTACCACGTGCCGGGCAACACGCCGTACACCCGCTACTTCCTCTCGCACGTGCTGCAGTTCCAGTTCTACAAGTCGCTGTGCGACGCCGCCGGGCACACAGGCCCGTTGTACGACTGCAGCTTCTACGGCAACAGGGAAGCCGGCCAGCGCTACTGGGCCATGCTGTCCAAGGGCAACAGCCAGCCGTGGCAGCAGACCATGAAGGAACTGACCGGCGGCGAGAAGATGGACGCCAGCGCGGTGCTGGAGTACTTCGCCCCGCTGCAGGCCTGGCTGAAGGAGCAGAACGCCAACCAGTCCTGCGGGTGGACCGCGCCGGCGACTGCGGCCACGCCTGCCCGCCCGGGCTGAGGCAGCGGACCAGCGGCACCTGGCGAGGGCCGGCATCCGCCGGCCTTCGCTTTAGCGGCGCGTGCGAAGCGATACTGCGCGCATGCATCCCGACCTCGCCCCGCAAGCGCAGCCCACCGCGACCGCCCTGCCCGCGCGCTACTACGTGGAACCGGCGATGCCGGGCATCGACCGCGCCGCCATCTTCGACCGCGCCTGGCAGCTGGTGGCCCACGTCTCGCAGCTCCGCGGCGCGGGCGACCACGTGGTGGCGGACCTCGCCGGCCTGCCGGTGATCGCGGTGCGCGGTGCCGATGGCGTGGTGCGGGTGATGCACAACGTCTGCCGGCACCGCGCCGGGCCGATCGCGCAGTGCGATGGCCTGGGCGCGAAGGCGCTGCGCTGCCGCTACCACGGCTGGACCTACGCGCTGGACGGTCAGCTGCGTTCCGCGCCGGAAATGAAGGATGCGGAAGGGTTCGACGTGGCCGGCATCCACCTGCCGCAACTGGCGGTCAAGGTCTGGCAGGGCCTGGTGTTCGCGGCGGTGGACGCGGCGCAGTCGCCGGACTTCGATGCCTTCGTCACCGGTATCGATGCGCGGCTCGGGGCGGAGCGTGGCCTGGAACGCTACGCGGGCCACCATCGCACCAGCTACGACATCGCCTGCAACTGGAAGGTCTACGTCGACAACTTCCTCGAGGGCTACCACGTCCCGCACGTGCACCCGGGCCTGAACCGGCTGCTGGACTACCGCAGCTACCGCACCGAGCTGGCGCGCTGGCATTCGCTGCAGTGGAGCCCGCTCGAAAGCGACGCGTCGCTGTATGGCAGCGGCGACGCGCTCTACTACTGGCTGTGGCCGAACACCATGCTCAACCTGCTGCCGGGGCGGATGCAGACCAACACGGTGGTGCCGCTGGGGGTGGACCGCTGCCGCGTGCTGTTCGACACCTATTACGCGGATGCCGGCGACCTGGCCCGGCGCGACGCGGACCTCGCCTTCAGCGACGAAGTGCAGCACGAGGACCTGGGCATCTGCGAGGACGTGCAGCGCGGCTATGCGTCTGGGTCCTACGTGCCGGGGCGCCTGAACCCGCTGCGCGAAACGGGCGTGCACCACTTCCACGAGCTGCTGCGCGCGGCCTACCGCGGCGATCACGCGCCTGCCGGCCACGCCAGCGCCGGGACCCGGGCATGAACGTCGCCGCGGGAGCGCCGGCCGCCGCGCCGCGCCCACTCGGCCTGTGGATGGCCACCGCGCTGGTGGTTGGCAGCATGATCGGCAGCGGCGTGTTCATGCTGCCGGCCACGCTGGCGCCGTACGGCGCGGCCAGCCTGGTGGGCTGGGGCATCAGCCTGTGCGGCGCGCTGCTGCTGGCCGCCACCTTCGCGCGGCTGGCGGTGCACTGGCCGTGCACCGGCGGGCCGTATGCCTACGTGCGCCGTGCGTTCGGCGACGCGGCCGGCTTCGGCATCGCCTGGAGCTACTGGGTCTCGATCTGGTCCGGCACCGCCGCCATCGCGGTCGCCTTCGCGGGCAGCATGGGGGCGCTGTTCCCGGCGCTGACGGCGACCCCCGCGCGCGGCGCCGGTTGCGCCCTGCTCGCGGTCTGGGCGTGCGCGGCGATCAACATCGCCGGGCTGCGCCAGGCCGGCGGGGTGCAGGTGCTGGTCACCGCGCTGAAGCTGCTGCCGCTGCTGCTGTTCGGGCTGGTCGCGCTGTGGTTCGTGGACGCCGGCAACTACGTGCCCTTCAATCCCAGCGGCAAGCCGCTGCCGCAGGTCGCGCAGGCCACCGTGATCCTGACCATGTGGGCGTTCTGCGGGCTGGAGGTCGCCACCGTGCCGGCCGGCGCGATCCGCGACCCGGCGCGCACCATTCCGCGCGCCACCGTGCTGGGCACCCTGCTGGCGGGCCTGGCCACGATCGTCGCCTGCACCGCCGTGCTGGGCCTGGTGCCCGCGGCCGAACTGGCGCAATCGCAGGCGCCGATGGCCGATGCCGCCGGCCGCCTGTGGGGGCCGGGGGCGGTGGTGGCGGTGGCCGCGCTGGCGGCGGTGTCCACCTTCGGCGCGATCAACGGCTGGGTCCTGGTCTGCGCGCAGGTGTCGCTGGCGGCGGCGGGCGACGGCCTGTTCCCGCGGCGTTTCGCCCGCACCGATGCCAACGGCACGCCGGTGTTCGGCCTGCTGGTCGGGGCCAGCCTGGCCAGCGTGCTGGTGATCGCCAACTACAGCCGCTCGCTGGTCGACCTGTTCACCTTCATCCTGCTGCTGGCCACCGCCGCGATCCTGTTGCCGTACGCGGCCGCCAGCGCGGCCTGGCTGAAGACCGGTGGCCGCGGGCGGCTGGTGGCCGGCCTGGCGCTGGCCTACAGCCTGTACGCGCTGATGGGCGCCGGCGCCGAGGCCCTGCTGTGGGGCGTGGTGCTGCTGGCCGCGGGCGTGCCGGTGTACCTCTGGCAGCGCCGGGCGCGCATGGCGGTCGCCTAGAGGCGTTCGGTGGGTTCCAGCGCGGCCGCTTCCGGCACGGCCTCGGGGATGTGCGCGTGCAGGCGCATTTCCCAGCGCCAGAAGCCCCAGCCCAGCAAGGTGAACAGCCCCGCGCCCAGCGCCAGCTGCAGCACATCGTCGCTGAGCATCGGCGAGATCGCGCCGGCGACCACGGTGTGCAGCACCAGCCCGGTGAACGCCTGCAGCGACGAGGCGCTGCCGCGCTGGCGCGGATACATGTCCAGGATCGCCAGGGTCAGGATCGGGAACACCAGGGCGATCCCCAGCGCGTTGAGCGCCATCGGCAGCACCGCCCATGGCAGGACCGGCGCGGGCGCCAGGGCGCTGTAGGCGATGTTCGCCACCGCGGCCACGCCGCACAGCGCGAAGCCGATGGCGGTGAGCCGCGCCCCGCTGATCCGGCCGGCCGCGCGCCCGGACAGGAATGCACCCAGCATCATGCCGCCGATGGTGGGGACGAAGAACCAGCCGAAGCCGTTCTCGCCCAGCCGCAGGTGGTCCAGCACGAACGCCGGCGCGGAGGCGATGTACAGGAACAGCGCGGCGAAGTTGAACGCGCCGGCCGCCGCCAGGCGCTGGAAGCGCGGGTTGGTGAAGATGCGCCGGTAGTCGCGCAGCATCGCGCCGGCCTCCAGCGGCACGCGCTGCGCGGGCGGATGGGTCTCGGGCAGCAGTGCCCACACCGCCGCGATCAGCACCAGCGAGAACGCGACCAGGAACCAGAAGATCCCGTGCCAGTGGGTCCAGCCCAGCAGCCAGCCGCCGATGATCGGCGCGATGGCGGGCGCGATGCCGAAGATCATCGTGACCTGGCTCATCAGGCGCTGCGCGTCGTGGCCGTGCAGCACATCGCGGATCACCGCGCGGCCCACGATCAGCCCGACGCCGGCGCTCAGGCCCTGCAGGGCGCGGAAGCCCAGCAGCATCGGCAACGAGGTGGACAGCGCGCAGCCCACCGAGGCGATGGCGAACACCGCCAGCCCCGCCAGGATCACCCGCCGGCGCCCGATCGCGTCCGACAGCGGCCCGTGCACCACGCTCATCGCGGCATACGCCACCAGGTAGGCGCTGATGGTCTGCTGCATCGCCAGCTTGTCGGCGCCCAGGTCCGCGCCGATGCTGGGGAACGCCGGGAAGATGGTGTCGATCGAGAACGGGCCGAACATGGCCAGCCCGCCCAGCAGCAGGGCCAGTCGACGGGTCGATGGGGCGGCCGGCGGCATCCGCGCATGCTACGCGCCCCGCCCCGGGTGCGCGCATGCCGTTGGTATACTGGCGGCGCACGGAGGGAGAAGCGCGCGGGCCCCAGGCCAGGCGCGCTGCCGAAGGCGCAACCGCCCGGAATCGCTCAGGCCGAAGACCGCCGTGTGACCACACTCTGGAGAGACCGGCCGCGCCCCTGGCGCGCCACCGGCGCCGAAGGGGCACGAGGCGCGCAGCCGAACCGCTGCCCGCCTCCAAACTCTCAGGCAAAAGGACAGGGCTGGGCGCAACGGACACCCGGCCGCCGGGCGACCGACCCTCCCCACGCCCGATGGAACCCGCCATGTCCCAGCCTTCGCTCCGCTCGCTCGAGCACCACGACGCCTTCGTGGCGCGCCACATCGGCCCCAACGAGGCCGAGATCGCCACCATGCTGGAGGTGGTGGGGCATGCGTCCCTCGACGCGCTGACCGATGCGATCGTCCCCGCCTCGATCAAGTCGCCCGCGCCGCTGGCCCTGCCGGAGGCGATCAGCGAAGTGGAGGCGCTGGCGAAGATCCGCGCGATCGCCGGCAGGAACCGGGTCATGCGCAGCTTCATCGGCCAGGGCTACTACGGCACCCACACGCCGAACGTCATCCTGCGCAACATCCTGGAGAACCCGGCCTGGGACACCGCGTACACCCCGTACCAGGCGGAGATCTCGCAGGGCCGGATGGAAGCGCTGATCAACTTCCAGACCATGTGCGCCGACCTCACCGGCATGCAGATCGCCAACGCCTCGCTGCTGGACGAGGCCACCGCCGCGGCCGAGGCGATGACCCTGGCCAAGCGCTCGGCCAAATCGAAATCCAACACCTTCCTGGTTTCCGGCGACACCCACCCGCAGACCATCGAGCTGCTGCGCACGCGCGCCGAGCCGCTGGGCATCGCCATCGAGCTGGCCGGCTCCACCGCGGAATGGGACGCGGCGATCCAGCGCGGCGACTTCTTCGGCGTGCTGGTCCAGTACCCCGCCTCCAGCGGCTGGCTGCACGACTGGAGCGCGGACTGCGAGGCGATCCACGCGCGCGGCGCGCTGGCGGTGTTCGCCACCGACCTGCTGGCGCTGACCCTGCTCAAGCCGCCGGGCGAGATGGGCGCCGACATCGTCGTCGGCAACACCCAGCGCTTCGGCGTGCCGTTCGGCTTCGGCGGCCCGCACGCGGCGTTCATGGCCTGCCGCGACGCCTTCAAGCGCAGCATGCCGGGCCGCCTGATCGGCGTGTCGATCGATGCCGAGGGCAAGCCCGCCTACCGGCTGACCCTGCAGACCCGCGAGCAGCACATCCGCCGCGAGAAGGCGACCTCCAACATCTGCACCGCGCAGGTGCTGCTGGCGGTGATGGCATCCATGTACGCGGTCTACCACGGGCCGGAGGGCCTGACCCGGATCGCGCAGCGGGTGCACCGGCTCGCCGCGATCCTCAAGGCCGGGCTGGCGCAGCTGGGCTACGCGAACGACCACCACGGCACCGCCTTCGACACGATCTCGCTGAAGACCGGCGAGCGCACCGACGCGCTCATCGCGCGCGCGCAGGCGATGGGCGCCAACCTGCGCAAGGCCTGGGGCGAGTACGTCTGCATCTCCCTCGACGAGACCACCACCCGCGACGACATCGTCCTGCTGTGGCGCATCTTCGGCGGCGACGATGCCGCGCTGCCCGACATCGACGCGCTGGACGCGACCGCGCCCTCGCTGATCCCCGACGCGCTGCGCCGCAGCTCGAACTTCCTCGCCCACCCGGTGTTCAACACCCACCACAGCGAGCACGAGCTGCTGCGCTACATGCGCGCGCTGGCGGACAAGGACCTGGCGATGGACCGGACCATGATCCCGCTGGGCAGCTGCACCATGAAGCTCAACGCCACCGCCGAGATGGTCCCGGTGACCTGGCCCGAGTTCGCCAACATCCACCCGCTTGCGCCGGCCGACCAGACCGCGGGCTACCGCGAGCTGATCGAGGGCCTGGAGGCGATGCTGGTGGAGTGCACCGGCTACGACGCGGTGAGCCTGCAGCCCAACTCCGGCGCGCAGGGCGAATATGCCGGCCTGCTGGCGATCCGTGCCTACCACGCGGCCAACGGGCAGGCCCACCGCGACATCTGCCTGATCCCCGAGTCCGCGCACGGCACCAACCCGGCCAGCGCGCAGATGTGCGGCATGCAGGTGGTGGTGACCAAGTGCGACGCGAACGGCAACGTCGATGTCGCGGACATCCGCCGCAACGCGGAGAAATACAGCGAGCGCCTGGCCGCGATCATGCTCACCTACCCGTCCACCCACGGCGTGTTCGAGGAGGACGTGGTCGAGATCTGCGAGGTGGTGCATGCCCACGGCGGCCAGGTCTACACCGACGGCGCCAACATGAACGCGCTGGTCGGCGTGGCCAAGCCCGGCAAGTGGGGATCGGACGTCTCGCACCTGAACCTGCACAAGACCTTCTGCATCCCGCACGGCGGCGGCGGTCCCGGCGTGGGCCCGTGCGCGGTCAAGGCGCACCTCGCGCCGTTCCTGCCCAAGGCCGTGCAGGACGACGGCTTCCTCACCGGGGGCGTGGGCAAGGGCGCGCTGGTCAGCGCCGCCAGCTACGGCAGTGCGTCGATCCTGCCGATCAGCTGGATGTACATCACCATGATGGGCGGCGAAGGGCTGCGCAAGGCGACCCAGGTCGCGCTGCTCAACGCGAACTATGTCGCCACCCGCCTGGCGCCGCACTACGAGACGCTGTACACCGGCCGCAACGGGCTGGTGGCGCACGAGTGCATCCTCGACCTGCGCCCGATCAAGGACGCCACCGGCATCAGCGCCGAGGACGTGGCCAAGCGCCTGATCGACTTCGGCTTCCACGCGCCCACGCTCAGCTTCCCGGTGGCCGGCACGCTGATGGTCGAGCCCACCGAATCCGAATCCCTGCACGAGCTGGACCGCTTCATCGACGCGATGATCCAGATCCGCGAGGAGATCCGGATGGTGGAGCGCGGCGAGCTGGACCGCGAGGACAACCCGCTCAAGCATGCCCCGCACACCGCGACCCAGGCCGCCGCGGCCGAATGGCACCACGCCTACGGGCGCGAGCTGGCGGTGTTCCCGCTGGCGACCCTGAGGCAGCAGAAGTACTGGCCGCCGGTGGCGCGCGTGGACAACGTGTACGGCGACAAGAACGTGTTCTGCGCGTGCGTGCCGATCGGGGACTTCAAGGGCGAGCCGGAGGCCTTCAGCGAACCCATGGCCGGCTGAGGGCCGGGCCGGCCGCACGCACTCCCGCGCGGCCGGAAAAGCGACTAGATTAGGCGGCAGGACGCACTGCCGCGCGCACGGGGACATGGCGAGCGGCGAGCATCCGGTGGAGGCCACCGGATGCGTCCACCGTCGACCACGACTTTCCTCAGGGGAGGGACCCGATGCACGCTCGCCCGATGCCCAAGCTCCGTTGCCTTTGCGTCGCCCTCGCGGCGGCGATCTCGCTGCCCGCGCTCGCGCAGGACGCACCCGCCCCGGCGACCCAGCCGGAGGGCGTGCGCACGCTCGACCGGATGACCGTGACCGGCTCGCGCATCCGCCGGGCCGACGTGGAGCAGGCGCTGCCCATCACCTCCTTCACCAAGGAGCAGATCGACCAGCAGGGCATCACCTCGGCCGAGCAGCTGCTGATGCTGCTCAACGTGGCCGGCAACAGCTCCGACAACCTGGCCAGCAACGCCGGCATCGTCAACGAGGAGCAGCGCGGCAACAACGGCGTGTCCGGCGCCAACCTGCGCGGCCAGGGCGCCGACGCGACCCTGGTCCTGCTCAACGGCCGGCGCGTGGCCACCCACGGCCTGAAGGGCCGCGCGGTGGACCTCAACGCCATCCCGTTCGCCGCGATCGAGCGGGTGGAAGTGCTGCGCGACGGCGCCTCGGCGATCTACGGCACCGACGCCATCGGCGGCGTGATCAACTTCATCACCAAGCGCGACTTCCGGGGCGCGCAGGTGTCCGGCTTCGTCGACGTGACCGAGGCCGGCGGCGGCGATGTCTACCGCAGCAGCCTGCTGGCCGGCACCGGCGACCTGGACGCCGACGGCTGGAACGTGTTCGGCACCCTCAGCGTCAAGCGCAACACCATCCTGCGCGGCAGCGACCGCGACTTCTCCAACACCTTCCAGGCCGACCGCGGCCTGTCGCCGGACACCCGCGGCACGCCGTTCGCGACCGTCTTCAGCCTGGGCACCACCGGGGTCGGCGCCACTTCGCTGCTGCGCAACGGCGTGCTCGAACCGGGCAACAACACGCGCCTGACCGCGGTCAACATCTTCAACCTGCCGGGCGCCGCCGGCTGCGAGGCCGCCGGACCCGACATGGGCCCGTACGACTTCCGGCTGTGGGAAGTGCCGGCGTCGAAGTACGCCTGCGCCTGGGACTACCCCAAGGCGGCGGTGATCCAGCAGCCGCAGGACAGCGTGGACTTCGTGGGGCGCGCCACGTTCCGGCTGTCCGCGGCGCACGAGGCCTACTTCGAGCTCAACGCGTCCAAGGTGGAGGTGGCCAAGACCTTCGAGCCGAACCAGATCTCGTCCAGCACCTCCACCGCCGCCACCGCGCTGGGCCCGACCACCTGGTACCCGCTCAACGCGCTGACCAAGCCCACCTACGACGGCGTCTACAACGCGCTGGCGGCGTACTTCGGGGCCGGCCAGCTGACCTATGGCGCGCCGATCGCCTACCGCTGGCGCTGCCTGGCCTGCGGGCCGCGCCAGATCGAGACCACGACCGATTCCTACCGCTTCGTCGCCGGCATCGGCGGCCTGCTGGGCGACTGGAGCTACGACACCGCGATCACCCGCGGCTCCAGCAAGTCCGTCTCGATCCTGGGCAGCGGCTTCCACTACACCGACGCGCTGAAGACCGCGCTGGGAAGCGGCCTGCTCAACCCGTTCCTGGCGCCCGGCCAGGAGCAGACGCCGGCGGCGATGGCCGCGCTGGAGGCGGCCTCCGCGCGCGGGGTCGCCCTGTATGGCGGCGAATCGCTGGTGACCACCTTCGATGCCTCGGTGTCGGGCGACCTGCCCTTCCTCGGCCTGCCGGGCGGCGCGATCGCGATGGCCACCGGCATCGACCTGCGCCGCGAGGAGTTCAAGTTCGACGGCGACCAGCGCGCCGACAAGCGCACGGTGTTCAACGCCCCGTTCGACGATGCCAACGCGCTGGGCAACGTGAGCCGCGACATCAAGGCCGCCTACGTCGAGTTCCAGCTGCCGCTGCTCAAGAGCCTGGACCTCAACCTGGCCGGGCGCTACGACCACTACAGCGGCTTCGGCGGCACCACCAACCCCAAGGTCTCGTTCAAGTGGCAGCCGCTGGAGACCCTGCTGTTCCGCGGCGCCTACAGCACCGGCTTCAAGGTGCCCAGCTTCAACCAGCTGTTCAACGGCGTGAGCGAAGTGCTCTACACCGGCCTTGACCTGGCCGACCCCGAGAGCTGCCCCGGCGGCCGCGCCAACCCGAACGTGGCCGGTTGCGAGGTGATCCGCCCGGTGGAACTGTTCGGCGGCAAGGCGGACCTGCAGCCTGAGGAATCGGCGCAGAAGAGCCTCGGCTTCGTCTATTCGCCGGGCCCGCGCTTCAACGTCGCGCTGGACTGGTGGGAGATCGAGCGCGAGAGCACCATCCGCGCGGCGCCGCGGCAGACCCTGATCGACTACTACGACCTGTTCCGCGACAACTGGATCCGCGACGCCACCGGCAACGTGGTCGCCATCGACCGCCGCTTCATCAACTCCGGCGGCAGCCTGATGCGCGGCGTCGAAGTGGACGCCAACCTCAACGGCGAGGCCATGGGCGGGCGCTGGAACGTCAACCTCAACGGCAGCTACATCAACCGGTTCCAGACCAAGCCGCTGGAGTCGCTGCCCTACGGCGGCAACCTGGTCGGCCAGTACGTGCGCTACTTCAACCTGCCGATCCGCTGGAAGCACACGCTGGCCTTCGGCTTCAGCCGCGGCGCGTTCACCCACGGCCTGGTGCAGGTCTACCGCGACGGCTACCGGGACGAGGAACCGATCAGCGTCAGCGCCACGCCCACCTCGCCGACGACCTACATCCCGGCCAACTGGAACCCGCGCGTCGACGACTACAGCATCTGGAACTACAGCCTGACCTGGACCGGGATCGACCGGCTCAAGCTCGGCTTCGGGATCAAGAACATCCTGGACACCGATCCGCCGTTCACCGCGCACATGAACGACTTCGCGGCGGGCGCCGGCTGGGAGACCCGCATCGCCGATCCGCGCGGCCGCGCCTACACCCTGCTCGCAGAGTACCGCCTGTGGTGACCGAAACGATCTACGACGCCCTGCGCGAAAGCCACGAGATCCAGCGCAGCCTGTGCCGCAAGCTGCTGCGCGCCAGGCCCGGCACGCAGGACCGCATCTCGCTGTTCAAGCAGCTGCACACCGAGCTGGCCGCGCACGCCGCGGCCGAGGAGCGCTTCCTGTATGCGCCGGCGCTGATGGACGATGCCGGGCTGGATTCCAGCCGGCATGCGCTGCACGAGCACCACCAGATCGACGAACTGGTGGAGGACCTGCACAAGGCCGATGCCGAGGGCGGCCAGTGGCTGGCGGTGGCGCGCAAGCTGTCGGAAAAGGTGCACCACCACCTGCGCGAGGAAGAGAAGAAGTTCTTCCAGGTGACCGGCAAGATCCTCAGCGAGACCGCCAAGCAGCAGGCCGCCCGGAAATACCGCAAGGATTACGCGCGGATGCTGGCCAAGCTGCGCGGGTAGCCGGCGGATCGCGGAAGGCCGCCAGGCGGCGGCGGGCGCTCAGGCGAACGGGTCGCGCAGGACGATGTTGGCGTCGCGGTCCGGGCCCGTGGAGACGATCGCCAGCTGGCAACCGGCCTGTTCCTCCCGCGCGCGCTGGTTGGCGCGCGCGGCAGGGGGCAGCTTGTCCCACTCGGTGATGCCGGCCGTGGATTCCTGCCAGCCCGGGAACTCCAGGTACACCGGCTTGCAGTCTTCCCAGCCCGCCGAGTCCAGCGGCGCGTACTCGGTGCGCTTGCCGCGGTACTCGTAGGCGATGCAGATCTTCAGCGTCTCCATCCCGTCCAGGATGTCCAGCTTGGTGATGCACAGCCCGCTGATGCCGTTGATCGCCACCGCGCGCTTGAGCGCCACGATGTCCATCCAGCCGCAGCGGCGCGGCCGGCCGGTGGTGGCGCCGTATTCCTGGCCGCGGTCGCGGATGCCCTGCCCCACCGCGTCGTCGAGTTCGGTCGGGAACGGACCGCCGCCGACGCGCGTCGCGTACGCCTTGGCGATCCCCAGCACGTAGTCGATCGCGTCGGCGCCCACGCCGGTCCCCGCCAGCGCGCCGCCCACCGTCGTGTTCGAGGAGGTCACGTACGGATAGGTGCCATGGTCGATGTCCAGCAGCGAGCCCTGGGCGCCCTCGAACAGCACCTTGCGGCCCTGCTTGCGCAGCTCGTGCAGGATCCCCGCCACGTCGGCCTTCATCGGCTCAACGTACTCGCCGAACGCCAGCGCCTCGTCCAGCGTGCGCTGGTAGTCGACCGCGTCGACCTCAAGGTACTTCGTCAGCACGAAGTTGTGGTAATCCATCGCCGCGCGCAGCTTCTCGGCCAGCTCGCCGGGATAGTGCAGGTCGGCGATGCGGATGCCGCGGCGCGCCACCTTGTCCTCGTAGGCCGGGCCGATGCCGCGGCCGGTGGTGCCGATCGCCGACTTGCCGGCGGCCTTCTCGCGCGCCTGGTCCAGGGCGATGTGGTACGGCATGATCACCGGGGTGGCGGGCGAGATCTTCAGGCGGCTGCGCACCTCCACGCCGTTGCCCTCCAGCTCGGCGATCTCCTTCTGCAGCGCGCCGGGATGCAGCACCACGCCGTTGCCGATCAGGCACAGCGCGTCGTCGCGCAGCACGCCCGACGGGATCAGGTGCAGCACGGTCTTCTTGCCGCCGATCACCAGCGTGTGGCCGGCGTTGTGGCCGCCCTGGAAGCGCACCACCGCGCCGATGTCCTGCGTCAGCAGGTCGACGATCTTGCCCTTGCCCTCATCGCCCCACTGCGCGCCGAGAACGACGACTGACTGACCCATGTGCTTGCTCCAGACGTGAGAAAAGCCGAGGCAGGCCCCGGCTTTCCGGCATTTTACGCGGATCGCGCCGCGCCCGCGACCTCAGCCCCCGCGCACCAGCCACAGCGAGGCCAGCCCGGCCACCAGCACCACGGCGCCGACCCGCCGCACGTGCTCGTCCGGCATCTGCTGCAGCTGCTCGGCGGCCCGCTTCCAGCCCCGCGGCGCGGCGAACAGCACCAGGCCCTCCAGGATCGCGACCAGGCACAGCGCCGCCCACAGGTCGGCCATCAGCGGTCGTTGCGCAGGTACTGCAGGAACGGATCGTCGCGCTCCAGCACGATCACGGAGCGACCTTCGCCGAAGGCGCGCCGGTAGGCCTCCAGGCTGCGCTGGAAGGCGAAGAAGGACGGGTCGCGGTTGGCCGCGTCGGCGTAGATCCGGGTGGCCTCGGCGTCGCCTTCGCCGCGCAGCACCTGCGCGTCGCGCTCCGCCTCGGCCAGGATCACCGCCTGGTCGCGATCGGCCTGGCCGCGGATCTCGCGCGCCTGCTCCTCGCCTTCCGCCCGCAGCCGCGCCGCGACCTGCTGGCGTTCGGCGCGCATGCGGTTGTAGACCTGCGGCAGCACGTCGCTGTCCGAGGGCAGCTCGATCTGCTTGAAGCGGATGTCGACGATGTTCACGCCCAGCATCTTGGCGCCCACGTTGATGGCGGGCAGGCGCTTGGCGATCAGCTCCTCGCGGTCGCCGGAGACCAGCTGGGTGAGGGTGCGGGCGTTGATCTCGTTGCGCAGCGAATCCTTGACGATCGGCGCCAGCAGTTCGGTGCCGCGGCCCTCGTCGCCGCCGGTGGCGCGGTAGAACGCGGTGGCGTCGTTGATGTAGCCGATCGCCACGAAATCCACGCTGACGTCCTTGCGCTCGGAGGTGAGGTAGCGCTCCGGCGAGAACGCGTTGGCCGTCAGGCGGCGGTCGAACACCCGCGCGGACTCCACCAGCGGGATCTTGAAGTGCAGCCCGGGGCCGAGGTCGGCGCGGGCGATGCGGCCCAGGTTGAGCACGATGGCGGTCTGCCCCTCGCGCACCACGAACACCGAGCCCATCAGCAGGACCAGGACGACCACCACGGCGGTGGCCCAACGGGGAAGGTTCATCGGCTGGACTCCTCACGGCCGGCCGGGCGGCCGGTGCGCGCGCCGCGCGCTGGCTCCTCGACCGCGCCCACCGTGGGCGCGACCAGTTCGGGCACGATCGGCTGGCCCACGGGCGCGGTGCCGCCGGCGCCCTGCATCGGCACGTAGATCAGCTGCCGGCCATCGCCGCCCACCACGGTGCGGTTGTTGGCCAGCACGTCCTGCACGGTGTCCAGCCACAGGCGCTTGCGGGTCACTTCCGGCGCCGCGCGGTACTGTTCGACCACCAGGTTGAAACGGGCCGCGTCGCCGGTTGCGCGTGCGATCGACGCGGTCTTGTAGCCGCTGGACACCGCGCGCACGCGGGCGGCCTCGCCGCGCGCCTCGGGCACGATCTTGGCGGCGTAGGCATTGGCTTCGTTGACCAGGCGCTCGTTGGTCTGCTGGGCGCTGTTGACCTCGTCGAACGCAGGCTTCACCTCCTCCGGCGGGCGCGCGTCCTGCAGGTTGAGCTGGGTCACGGTCAGCCCGGTGCGGTAGGCCTTCAGCGAGGCCTGCAGCGCCGCCTTGGCCGCCACCGACAGCGGGCCGCGCGCGTTCAGCGCGGTGTCCAGGCTGGCCCGGCCGACCTGCTCGCGCACGGTGCTGATCGCGGTCTGCTCCAGCACTTCGGTGGCATCGCGCGTGCCGAACAGGAACATGCGCGGGTCGGCGGCCTGGTACTGCACGTTGAACGAGACGATCACGATGTTCTCGTCGCGGGTCAGCACCGGCACGGTGTTGTTGTACTCGCGCACGCCGGTCGCGTTGACCTTGGTCACCATCTCCAGCGGCCAGGGCAGCTTGAAGTTGGGGCCGGGCTGCATCACCCGCGCGTAGTTGCCGAAGCGCAGCACCACGCCGCGCTCCTGCTCGCCCACCAGCACGAAGCAGTTGAACGCGATCCACAGCGCCAGCAGCACCCAGATCCAGCGCAGCATGCCGTCGCCCCCGCCCAGGCTGGGCAGGCGCCGCCACAGGTTGCCGATCCCGCCGGACCCGCCGCTGCGCATCTTGTTTCCGGGCGAACCGCCGCCGGGTTTGTTCCAGGCCATGCCTGCTCCCTTGCTGCCGCGAGCCGCGGCGTTCGGATGTGTTGTTGTCGCGGCCGATTCTACCGAGTCGGGCGCGCGGGGTCAGGACTCGGCGGGGTCGGGCAGCAGCGCGCGCAGCGGGGCGCCGTCCTCGCGCGCCGCCAGCCGGGCCGCGTCCGCCACCGGCAGGTCGACGTGCAGGCGCCATCCCTCCGCGTCGTGCGCCTCGGAGCGCACCGCCGCGAGCTCGTGCAGGCGCGCGCGCAAGCGGCCGGCATCGGTGGGCAGCAGGATGTCGCCGGCGACCCGCTGCAGCCCCAGGCGCTCGCCCAGCGCGTCGCGCAGCAGGTCGATGCCCAGCCCGTCGCGCGCCGACACCCACGCGGCGATGCCGTCCTCGCCGCGCTGGTCGATGCGCGGCAGCGCGCCCTCGATGCGGTCGATCTTGTTGAACACCAGCAGCTGAGGGATGTCGCCCGCGCCGATCTCGCGCAGCACCGCGTCCACCTGGGCCATGCGCTCGTCGCGCAGCGGGTCGTCCGCGTCGACCACGTGCAGCAACAGGTCGGCCTCGCGCGCCTCGCTCAGGGTGGAGCGGAACGCCGCCACCAGCTCGTGCGGCAGGTCGCGCACGAAGCCCACGGTATCGGCCAGGACCACGCCGCCGCCGGGCAGCTCGATGCGACGCACGGTGGGGTCCAGCGTGGCGAACAACTGGTCGGCGGCGTAGGCATCCGCGCCGGTCAGCGTGTTGAACAGGGTCGACTTGCCCGCATTGGTGTAGCCGACCAGGGCGACCCGCGGCAGCTCGCTGCGCACGCGCGCGCGGCGCATCTGGGTGTGCTGCACCTCGACCTTCTCCAGCCGCTTCTGCAGCATGTCCACCCGCTTCTGCAGCAGGCGGCGGTCGGTTTCCAGCTGGGTTTCGCCGGGGCCGCGCAGGCCGATGGAACCGCCGCGCTGGCGCTCCAGGTGGGTCCAGCCGCGCACCAGCCGGGTGGCCACGTGCTTGAGCTGGGCCAGCTCGACCTGCAGCTTGCCCTCCGCGCTGCGCGCGCGCTGCGAGAAGATGTCCAGGATCAGCCCGGTGCGGTCGACCACGCGCCGCTCGAGCGCGCGCTCCAGGTTGCGCTCCTGCACCGGGCTGAGCGGATGGTTGACCAGCACCAGGTCGGCGCCGGTGGCCTCGCAGGCCGCCTTGAGTTCCTCCAGCTTGCCGCTGCCGATCAGGGTCGCGGGGTTGGGCCGGTCGATCTTGGCGGTCAGCACCGCGGCCACGCTGGCGCCCGCGGACCGGGCCAGCTCGCCGAACTCTTCCAATACGCCGTCGCCCGGCGGACCTCCGGCGTGGGGCTGGACCAGCAGGGCGTGCTCGCCGCGACGCGAGCGTTCGAACAGTTGGGTGGGCATTGCCGAGCAGATGCGGGCGGATGCCCCGAATGCAAGCCCCCGGGGCTCAGGCCGCGTCGATCGCCTCGTCCGCGTCCTCGTCCGCCGACTGCAGCGCGCCGGTCGGGCTGATGCGCACGTTGCGGGCGGGCACCACGGTGGAGATGGCGTGCTTGTAGACCATCTGGCTCACCGTGCTGCGCAGCAGGACCACGAACTGGTCGAAGGACTCGATGGTGCCCTGCAGCTTGATCCCGTTCACCAGGTAGATCGACACCGGCACGCGCTCGCGGCGCAACGCGTTCAGGAACGGATCCTGCAAAGACTGCCCCTTGGACATGGATTTCCCCAGCGTTCGTTGTTGTTGTTTGTGTTCGTGGGCCCGACGCGATGCGCCTCCCCGGCCCCGCGCCCTCCCGCGAGGCGGGGGACGCAGCCCGATGGTAACGCAGCGCGGCGTGCTTGCGCGGGGTCAGGGTCGGGTGCCGAGGAATGCATGCACCGCTGCATCGAGTTCCGTGGCCGCGGTCACGGGATCGAACCAGCGCAGTTCGGGCTGGCCGCGCAGCCAGGTGAACTGGCGCTTGGCCAGCTGCCGCGTGGCCGCGATGGCGCGTGCGCGGAATTCCTCCGCGGAGGTGGCCCCGTCCAAGTGTTCCCAGGCCTGACGATAGCCGACCGCACGCACAGCCGGGAGCCCGAGCGGATCCGAATGCATGGCGAGCGCCGGCAGCGCGCGCAGGGCGCGGACCTCGTCGAGGAACCCGGCCGCGAGCATGGCATCGAAGCGACGCTCGATGCGCGCGTGCAGGGTGGCGCGCCGCGTGGGCGCAAGCGCCAGGCGCAGCACGCGGACAGGCAGCCTGCGGCCTGCCGCCGCGCGTTGCCAGTCGCTGATCGGCCTGCCGCTCACGCGCTGCACCTCGAGCGCGCGCTGGATGCGCTGCGCGTCGGTGGGATGGATGCGCGCCGAGGCCGCCGGATCCAGGCGCGCCAGCCGCGCGTGCAGCGCCGCCCAGCCCGCTTCGCCCGCTTCGGCAGCCAGTTCGGCGCGCACGCCCGCGTCCGCGGGCGGCATGTCGGACAGGCCGTCCACCAGCGCGCGGAAGTACAGGCCGGTGCCGCCGGCGAGGATCGGCACGCGGCCGCGTGCGACGATGGCATCCACCGCGGCGCGCGCGTCCACGGCGAACTCCGCCGCCGAATACGGCTGCCACGGATCGCGCACGTCGACCAGGTGGTGCGCCACGGCGGCGCGCTCGGCGCGGGTGGGCTTGGCCGCGCCGATGTCCAGCCCGCGGTACACCAGCGCGGAATCCACGCTGACGATCTCGCCGCCGATGCGCCGCGCCAGCGCCAGCGCATAGGCGGTCTTGCCGGACGCGGTGGGGCCCAGCAGCGCGACCGCGCGCGGGCGCGCGTCCAGGGTCATCCGCGCGGCCGCGGCCTGCTCAATAGCCCTGCTCGCGCAGGCTCAGGCGCACCTGCTGGTGGCGGGCCATCACCTCGGGACCCGGCGCGCGGGTCAGCAGGCTCACGGCCACCACCGCCAGCGTCGCGGCGATCACGCCCGGCACCATTTCGTACAACGCGCTGCCCATCCGGTCGACGGCAAGCAGTTTCCAGACGATGACCGTCGATGCGCCCGCCACGATGCCGGCCAGCGCGCCTTCGCGGGTCATCCGAGCCCAGAACAGCGAGAGCACCACCACCGGCCCGAACGCGGCGCCGAAGCCCGCCCAGGCGTAGCTGACCAGGCCCAGGACGCGGCTGCCGGGGTCGCGCGCGACGAAGATCGCGACCAGCGCCACCCCCAGCACCATCGCCCGGCCGATCCACACCAGTTCGCGCTCGCCCGCGTCCGGTCGCACGAAGCCGCGGTAGAAATCCTCGGTCAGCGCGGAGGAACACACCAGCAGCTGGCAACTCAGCGTGCTCATGATCGCGGCCAGGATGGCCGACAGCAGCACGCCGGCGATCCACGGGTTGAACAAGAGGTTGGACAGCGCGATGAACACGCGCTCCGGGTTCTCCGCCACCGCGCCCGCCTGCTCCGGATGCTGGGCGAACCAGGCGATGCCGAGGAAGCCCACCGCCATCGCGCCGGCCAGGCACAGCACCATCCAGGTCATCGCGATGCGCCGCGCCTGCGGGATCACCGCCAGCGAGTCGGCGGCCATGAAGCGCGCCAGGATGTGCGGCTGGCCCATGTAGCCCAAGCCCCAGGCCAGCAGCGAGACGATGCCGACCACGCCCAGCTCGCCGCCGCGCAGCCAGTCCAGCCGCGCCGGGTCCACCTGCTCCACCAGGCGCAGGCTTTCGGCCGGGCCGCCCACGCTCAGCAGCACGATCACCGGCACCAGCAGCAGCGCGAAGATCATCAGCGTGGCCTGCACGGTGTCGGTCCAGCTCACCGCCAGGAACCCGCCGATCAGGGTGTACAGCACGGTGGCGGCTGCGCCCCACCACAGCGCCTGCGCGTACGGCAGGCCGAACACGCTCTCGAACAGGCGCGCGCCGGCCACGATGCCGCTGGCCGCATACACCGCGAAGAACACCAGGATCACCACCGCCGCCACGATCCGCAGCAGCTTGCCGTCCGCGGCGAACCGCGTGGTGAAGTAGTCCGGCAGCGTGAGCGCGTTGTCGGTGCGCTCGGTGTACACGCGCAGCGGGCCCGCCACGAAGCGCCAGTTCGCCCATGCGCCCAGCACCAGGCCGATCGCGATCCACGCCTCCGACGCGCCGCCCACGTACAGCGCACCCGGCAAGCCCATCAGCAACCAGCCGCTCATGTCCGAGGCGCCGGCGGACAGCGCGGTGACGTAGCCGCCCAGCGAGCGCCCGCCCAGGATGTAGTCGTCGAAATCGCGGGTGCGACGCCAGGCCACGAAGCCGATGCCCACCATCGCCAGCAGGTAGATCCCGAACGTGATCAGCAACGGCGTGCTGGCGGTCATGCATGCGCTCCGGTTGGCCCCGGCGCACTCTACCGCAGTGCGGGCGCGCCGCCCGGCGTGCGTCAGTCCTCGGGCCAGGCGATCGCGGGTTTCGCCGACGCCCGGGGCACGGGCACGGCCGCCACCGCATGCCAGACCTTGAGCGCGTCCACGGTCTGCTCGACGTCATGCACGCGCAGCAGCATCGCGCCGTGCTGCGCCGCGATCAGGTGGGCGGCGACAGAGCCCGCGGCCCGCGCCTGCGGATCCTCGCGCCCGGTCAGTTCCCCGATGGTGCGCTTGCGCGACAGGCCCGCCAGCACCGGCACGCCCAGTTCGGTGTAGCGCCGCAACCGGGCCAGCAGCTGCAGGTTGTGCGACGTCGTCTTGCCGAAGCCGAAACCGGGGTCCACGACGATCTTGCGCTTGTCGATGCCCGCCATCTCCGCGGCGAAGATGCGCTCGGCCAGGAAGCGGTGCACGTCGCCGACCACGTCGTCGTAGGCGGGGGCCTCCTGCATGCCGCGCGGCTCGCCCTGCATGTGCATCAGCACCACCGGCACGCCCAGGTCCGCAGCCGCCTGCAACGCGCCCTCGCGACGCAGGGCGAAGACGTCGTTGATCATTCCGGCCCCGGCTTCGACCGCCGCGCGCATGACCTGTGGCTTGCTGGTATCGATGCTGATCGGGATGGATGTCCGCTGCGCCAGCGCCTGCACCACCGGGATCACCCGGCGCAGCTCCTCCTCGAGCGGCACCGCGTCCGCGCCCGGGCGGGTCGATTCCCCGCCTACGTCCAGCAGGTCGGCGCCCTCCTCCACCAGCCGCAGCCCGTGGGCGATGGCGGCGTCCGCGGAGGCATGCCGCCCGCCGTCGGAGAACGAATCCGGCGTCACGTTGACGATGCCCATGACCCGGGGGCGGTCCAGCGTCAGGATCCGGCCGCCGCAGTCGAGGGTGGGGGATGTGTCGAACATCGCGTGCGCCCAACGAAAAAGGCCAGAGCGGACTCTGGCCTGTTCGGGACGCGCTGGCAACGTGCGTCAGGTCTGCGCGGCGGGTCCGCCGATCGGCGGCAACGGCGGCGGCGCGTCTTCCCTGGGGCCGCTCGCGGGCTTGCTCCAGCCCATCGGCGGCGGCGGCTCCCGGCCCTCCATGATCGCGTCGATCTGCGGCACGTCGATCGTCTCGTACTCCAGCAGCAGCTTGGCCATGGTGTGCAGCTTGTCGATGTTCTCGGTCAGGATGCCGCGGGTGCGCTCGTAGGCACGGTCCAGGATCCCGCGCACCACCTCGTCGATCCGGCGCGCGGTGTCGTCCGACACGCTCTTGTGCTGGGTCACCGAGCGGCCCAGGAACACCTCGTCGTCCTCCTCGCCGAAGGTGATCGGGCCGAGTTCGGACAGGCCCCACTTCGTCACCATGTTGCGGGCCATCTTGGTGGCGCGCTCGATGTCGTTGGACGCGCCGGTGGTGACCTTGTCCTCGCCGAAGATCAGTTCCTCGGCCACCCGGCCGCCGTACAGCGAGCTCAGCTGCGACTCGATCGCGGTGCGGTTGTAGCTGTACTTGTCGCCCTCCGGCAGGTACATGGTCACGCCCAGGGCCCTTCCCCTCGGAATGATCGTCACCTTGTAGACCGGGTCGTGCTCCGGCACCAGGCGGCCGACGATCGCGTGCCCCGCCTCGTGGTAGGCGGTCAGGGTCTTCTCCTGCTCGCTCATCGCCATCGAGCGGCGCTCGGTGCCCATCAGGATCTTGTCGCGCGCACGGTCGAAATGGTCCATGCGCACGTCCTTGGCGTTCTCGCGCGCCGCGAACAGGGCGGCCTCGTTGACCAGGTTGGCCAGGTCGGCGCCGGAGAAGCCGGGCGTGCCGCGGGCGATGGTCATGGGCACCACGTCGTCGGCCAGCGGCACCTTGCGCATGTGCACCTTGAGGATCTGCTCGCGGCCCTTCACGTCGGGCAGGCCCACCACCACCTGACGGTCGAAGCGGCCCGGGCGCAGCAGCGCGGGATCGAGCACGTCGGGGCGGTTGGTCGCGGCGATCACGATCACGCCCTCGCCGCCCTCGAAGCCGTCCATCTCCACCAGCAGCTGGTTGAGGGTCTGCTCGCGCTCGTCGTGGCCACCGCCGAGGCCCGCGCCGCGGTGGCGGCCCACCGCGTCGATCT
>CBFGMM010000019.1:0-22229 GCA_965649855.1 uncultured Thermomonas sp.
CGGCAGGCGACCTCCCCGCGGCGCGGGCGGCCCTGCAGCGCTACCTGGCGCAGGCCCCGGGCGCGGAAGACCGCGCCTTCGTGCAACGCGAACTCGACCGACTCGGAGGTGCCCGATGAGGGACACGCGCTGGCTGCTGGCGCTCGTTCTCGCATGCCTGCTCACCGCCTGCGCGGGCGGGGGACCGCTGGTGCGACCCGGCACCCAGTCCGCGGGCGGCGGCCTGGTGATCGACGCCGGGATGGAGTGGACGCGGATGAGCGGCTACCGCGAGCAGCTCTGGACGATGGACGGGCCGCTGCTCAACAGCCTGCACCTCATCCCGTCCGTGCGCGAACGCGAGTTCATCTTCCTGGGCGAACGGCAGACCCGGCGTCGGCCCGACGGCGCCTTCTACCGCCGCGGCATGCGCCCGGACGAATTGCGCGACCTGATCGTGGACGGCATGCGCGCCGCCGGGGCGGTCAACGTCACCACCAGCAACCTGCGCCCGGCGACCTTCGGCGGGCGCGAGGGCCTGCGCTTCGAGATGGCGATGGACAACGCCCAGGGCCTGAAGTACCGCGCCATGGCCGCCGCCTTCGAGCACGACAGGGGACTGGCGCTGGCCCTGTTCTATGCCCCGGCCGAGCATTACTACCCGCGCGACCAGGCCAGGGTCAGCGCGATGCTGGACACGCTGCGGCTGAAGTGATGCGTCCCGCAGGGCCTCTCAAGCCGCCAGGATCCTGTTCCACTCCGCCACGCGGTCGGCCTTCGCGGCCAGCGCGGCGTCGGCATCGCCGTCGATCCTGACCGACTTGATCGCATCGCCCTGGCGCACCGCATCCACCACGTCCAGGCCTTCGACCACCTTGCCGAACACCGTGTGCTTGCCGTCCAGCCACGGGGTGGACACGTGGGTGATGAAGAACTGGCTGCCGTTGGTGCCCGGACCGGCGTTCGCCATCGAGAGGACGCCACGGCCGTGGCGCAGGGTCGGCACGATCTCGTCCTCGAAGCGGTAACCCGGACCGCCGGTGCCGGTGCCGTTCGGGCAACCGCCCTGCACCATGAAATCCGGGATGACGCGATGGAAGTTCAGGCCGTCGTAGAAGCCGCGCCTGGCCAGGTTCACGAAATTGGCGACGGTCAGCGGCGCCTTGTCCGCGGCCAGCTCGACCTTGATGGGGCCGCGGTCGGTGTCGAAGGTGGCGATCAGGGACATGGGGGTTCCTTGAGGTATCGGTCAGGCGGCGCTCGCCGGGGGCCGCTATAATAGCCGGCTTCCTTTCCTGAACGGCCGCGCCGGCAAAAACCGGGCGCGCTTTGCGCATGTCCATCGAACGCCTCCGCAACATCGCCATCGTCGCCCACGTCGACCACGGCAAGACCACCCTGGTCGACCAGCTGCTCAAGCAGTCCGGCACGCTCAACGAGCGCACCGTGCTGGCCGACCGCGTGATGGACAGCAACGACCAGGAAAAGGAACGCGGCATCACCATCCTGGCCAAGAACACCGCCATCACCTGGCAGGGCAACCGCATCAACATCGTGGACACCCCGGGCCACGCCGACTTCGGCGGCGAGGTGGAGCGCGTGCTGTCGATGGTCGACTCGGTGCTGATCCTGGTCGACGCGATGGACGGGCCGATGCCGCAGACCCGCTTCGTCACCCAGAAGGCGTTCGCGATGGGCTTCAAGCCGATCGTGGTGGTCAACAAGATCGACCGTCCCGGCGCGCGCCCGGACTGGGTGATCGACCAGGTGTTCGACCTGTTCGACAAGCTGGGCGCGACCAACGAGCAGCTGGACTTCCCGATCGTCTACGCCTCGGCGCTGCACGGCTACGCCAGCCTGGACGACTCGGTGCGCGAAGGCGACATGACCCCGCTGTACGAGGCGATCATGCAGCACGTGCCGGCCCCGCCGGTGGCGACCGACGGCCCGTTCCAGATGCGCATCAGCCAGCTGGACTACAACAACTTCGTGGGCGTCATCGGCATCGGCCGGATCCAGCGCGGCACGTTGAAGAAGAACATGCCGGTGGCGGTGATCGACCGCGAGGGCAAGAAGCGCCAGGGCAAGGTGCTGCAGGTGCTGGGCTTCATGGGCCTGGAGCGGATCGAGCAGGACAGCGCGGACGCCGGCGACATCGTCGCCATCTCCGGCATCCAGGAGCTGACCATCTCCGACACCATCTGCGCCATCGACCACCCGGAGCAGCTGCCCGCGCTGACCGTGGACGAACCGACGATCTCGATGACCTTCCAGGTCAACAATTCGCCGTTCGCCGGCAACAAGGACCTCTCCGGCGGCAAGTTCCTGACCAGCCGCCAGATCAAGGACCGCCTTGAGCGCGAGACCGTGCACAACGTGGCGCTGAAGGTGGAGCAGCTGGAGGACGCCGACAAGTTCCTGGTGTCCGGCCGCGGCGAGCTGCACCTGTCGGTGCTGATCGAGAACATGCGCCGCGAGGGTTTCGAGCTGGCGGTGTCGCGCCCCGAGGTGATCATCAAGGAGATCGACGGCCAGCTGATGGAGCCGATCGAGCAGCTGGTGGTCGACGTGGAGGAGATCCACCAGGGCGGCGTGATGGAGAAGCTGGGCACCCGCAAGGGCCAGCTGAAGAACATGGAATCCGACGGCAAGGGCCGCGTGCGCCTGGACTACATGATCCCGGCGCGCGGCCTGATCGGCTTCCAGAACGAGTTCCGCACCCTGACCCAGGGCTCGGGCCTGCTGTTCCACGTGTTCGACCACTACGGCCCGAAGGAAACCGGCGCGATCGCCAAGCGCCTGAACGGCGTGATGATCGCCAACGCGCCGGGCGCCACGCCGGCCTACTCCCTGGGTCCGCTGCAGGAGCGCGGCAAGCTGTTCGCCGCCGAGGGCGACCAGGTGTACGAGGGCCAGCTGGTCGGCATCCACAGCAAGGACAACGACCTGACGGTGAATGCGATCAAGACCAAGCCGCTCACCAACATGCGCGCCTCGGGCAAGGACGATGCGATCCAGCTGACCCCCGCGATCAAGTACACGCTGGAGCAGGCGCTGGACTTCATCGACGACGACGAGCTGGTGGAGATCACGCCGAAGGAAATCCGCCTGCGCAAGAAGCTGCTCACCGAGAGCGACCGCAAGCGGGCCAGCCGCAGCGCCTGAGCCAACGGGCACGCGCGCATGGGGGTGTTCCTGGGCTGGATGCCGGACGCGGCCATGCAGGCCGAGCTGGCCCGGCTGCGCTCGCGGATCGAGGAGGCGCTGCCAGCCGGCGCGCCGCGCCATGACTGGCGCAGCCCGGCCCAGTGGCACATGACGCTGCGCTACCTGGGCGAGACGGTCGATGCCGCGCAGCGCGCGCGCATCGATGCCGCGATGGCCGGACTGGCCGCGGGGCAACCGGCGGCAGGCGCGACCCTGGTCGGCGCGCAGTACTGGCCGCATGCGCGCGTGCTCGTCGCCAGGGTGGCTGCGTCGGACGCGCTCTCGGCGCTGATCAGGCGCCTCGAAGCCACCATGCAGGCCAGCGGGTTCGCCAGGGAACGGCCGCAGCCGGCGCATGTCACGCTGGCGTACCTGCCGCGCGTCGCCGCGCCGCCGGTACTGCCCGCGCTGGCGATGGCGCAACACCTGCACGTGGACCGGGTCCAGTTGCTGCAGACCGCGCCCGGCGCCTACGTGTCGCTGGCGGCCTGGCCGCTGGCGGGTCCCGCGGCCGCCTGATCCGCACCGTGTTGCCCGCGCGCGCGATGCGCGCGATGCTGCGCTTCGATTCCCGGAGCCGCCGCATGCGCCCACTCTGCCTCCTGCTTGCCGCCTGCGTGCTGGCTGCCCCGGCCTGCACGCGCGACGCGACCCCTCCGCCCGGGCAACCCGCTTCGGCTGAATTCGCGCTGGAGGAAGCGAGCATCGCTGACCTGCAGGCGCAGATGCAGGCCGGCCGCCTGACCAGCCGCGCGTTGACGCGGGCGTACCTGGACCGGATCGCCGCCATCGACGACGCGGGCCCCCTGCTCAACGCGGTGATCGAGACGAACCCGCTGGCCCTGCGCGATGCCGAGGCGCTGGACGCCGAGCGCAAGGCCGGCACCGTGCGCGGGCCGCTGCATGGGATCCCGGTCCTGCTGAAGGACAACATCGACGCGGTGCCGATGGTGAATTCCGCCGGTTCGCTGGCGCTGGCCGATCACCGTCCGACGGCGGACGCCTTCCTGGTGGCGCGCCTGCGCGCGGCAGGCGCGGTCATCCTGGGCAAGACCAACCTGTCCGAGTGGGCGAACTTCCGCTCTACCCGATCCACCTCCGGGTGGAGCAGCCGCGGCGGGCAGACCCGGAATCCCTACGCGCTGGACCGCAGCCCGTGCGGATCCAGCGCCGGCACCGGCAGCGCGATCGCGGCCAGCCTCGCGGCGGTGGGCGTGGGCACGGAGACCGACGGGAGCATCCTGTGCCCGTCCGCGGTGGCGGGGCTGGTCGGCATCAAGCCCACCGTCGGTCTGGTCAGCCGCAGCGGCATCATCCCGATCTCGGTGTCGCAGGACACCGCCGGGCCGATGGCGCGCAGCGTCGCCGACGCCGCCGCGTTGCTCACGGTGCTTGCCGCGCCGGACCCGGCGGATCCCGCGTCCGGGGAGCGCGCCCAAGGCCCCGCGATCGACTACGGCGCGCACCTGAAGGGCGATGCCCTGCGAGGCGCGCGCATCGGCGTGGTGCGCGCCTCGATGGGCTACCAGCCGGATACGGATGCGGCGATGGAGCGCGCGATCGCCGCAATGCGGGCGGCCGGCGCCACCGTCGTCGATGCCACGATCCCGACGCTGGGCGCATGGCGCAAGGACGAGTTCGAGGTGCTGCTGTACGAGTTCAAGGATGGGCTGGAGCGCTACCTGTCCGAAAGCGGTGCGCAACACCGGACGCTGGCCGGCCTGATCGCCTTCAACACGCGCAACGCGGACCGGGCCATGCCGTTCTTCGCCCAGGAGATCTTCGAGCAGGCGCAGGCGAAGGGGCCGCTCACCGACGCGGCCTACGTGCGGGCCCGCGACCGGGCGCGCAGGCTGGCGGGACCGGACGGCATCGACGCCGCGCTCGCCAGGCAAGGCCTCGACGCCCTGGTCGCGCCGGCGATGTCGCCGGCATGGCCGATCGACCCGCTCAATGGCGACCATTTCACCGGCGCCGGCTACGGGGCCGCGGCGGTCGCGCGCTACCCCAGCATCACCGTGCCCATGGGACACGCCCACGGCCTGCCGCTGGGCATCGCGTTCATGGGGCCGGCCTGGAGCGAGGCGCGCCTGATCGAACTGGCATTCGCCTACGAACAGGCCAGCAAGGCGCGCACGCCGCCGCGGTTCCTGCCCACCGTGGTGCTGTCCGGCACGAAGTAGCCGGGCGCGCACGGCCGACGGCTCAGGCGCCGGGGATTTCCCCGCGCTTGCGCACGATCAGCATCGCGATCTCCAGCGCCTGCTCGTAGTTCAGGCGCGGATCGACCGTGGTGCGGTACGCGCGTTGCAGGTCGATCTCGGTCAGCTCGCGGGCGCCGCCCAGGCACTCGGTGACGTTCTCGCCGGTCAGCTCCAGGTGCACGCCGCCCAGGCGCGTGCCCGCCGCGGCGTGCACGTCGAACGCCTGCTCCAGCTCGCCGCGGATGTTGTCGAAGCGACGGGTCTTGTAGCCGTTGGCGGTCGACTCCGTGTTGCCGTGCATGGGGTCGCAGATCCACAGCACCCGCCGGCCATCGCGCCTGACCGCGTCCAGCAGCGGCGGCAGCTTGTCCGCCACCTGCGCCGCGCCCATGCGATGGATGAAGGCCAGACGGCCGGGCTCGTCGTCCGGATTGAGCACGTCCACCAGCCGCAGCAACTGGTCGGGCGTCACCGACGGGCCCACCTTGATCGCCAGCGGGTTGCGGATGCCGCGGAAGTATTCGACGTGCGCACCGTCCAGCGCAGCCGTGCGCATGCCGATCCACGGGTAATGGGTCGACAGGTTGAACCAGCCGTGCTGGCGCGGCACCTGCCGGGTCAGCGATTCCTCGTACGGCAGCAGCAGGGCTTCGTGCGAGGTGTAGAAATCGACGCGGTTGATGTTGTGCACCTGGCCACCGGCCAGGGTTTCCATGAACCGCACCGCGTCGCCGATCGCGCCCACCATGCGCTGGTACTCGTGCGCCAGGGGCGCATGGCCCACCCAGCCCAGGTCCCAGTACTCGGGATGGTGCAGGTCGGCGAAGCCGCCATCCACCAGCGCGCGCACGAAGTTCATGGTCATCGCCGAACGCGCATGCGCCTTGACCATGCGGCGCGGGTCCGGGGTGCGCGCGGCGGCGCTGAATTCCGGCGCGTTGACCATGTCGCCGCGGTAGCTCGGCAGCGTGGCGCCGCCGATGGTCTCCGTGTCGGCCGAGCGCGGCTTGGCGTACTGGCCGGCGAAACGCCCCACCCGCACCACCGGCAGCTTCAACCCGTGCACCAGCACCAGGCTCATCTGCAGCAGCACCTTCAGGCGGTTGGAGATCACGCCCGAGTTGCATTCGGCGAAGGTTTCGGCGCAATCGCCGCCCTGCAGCAGGAATCGTCGCCCGTCCTGCGCGTCGGCCAGCTGCTGCTTGAGCGCCAGGATCTCCCACGAGGTCACCAGCGGCGGCAGCGCGCGCAGTTCATCCTGCGCCGCCGCCAGCGCTGCGCCGTCCGGGTACTGCGGCAATTGCAGCGCCGGACGTTCGCGCCAGCTGGCCGGCGACCAGGAGGGCTCGGCGGACCGCGGGATGGGATGGGGAGTGGCCATGGATGCCTGTTCGATGATGCTGCGACGCATCATCGCGCCCGCGGCGAAGCGCCGCAACCGTCAGCGGTGGAAACGGTGCGTATTGCGCTTGCGGAATCCCGCATACACCGCGCCGATGCCGAGCGCGACGAACCACAGCAGCGCCCACATCGGCATGCTGAGGCCAAGGAACTGCCAGTCGATGTTGCTGCAGTCGCCATTGGCCATCAGCACCTTGCGGGCCACCCCCAGCCAGGAATTCTGTTCCAGCATGAAGTTCAGGCCCGGGCCGCAGGTGGAAAACTCCGGCGGATACAGCTGCACCCAGCTGTGCCGGCCCGCGTAGCCCGCGCCGATCGCGGCCGGCACCAGCGCCGCCATCCCCCATGCCTTGCGCGCGCCCGCCGTGCGTGGTGCGTGCATCGCGCCAAGCAGGAACACCAGCCCCAGCCCGGCGAAGGCGATGCGCTGGAAGATGCAGAACGGACACGGCTCGATCCGCAGCTGGAATTGCACGTAGAACGCGAAGCCCAGAAGCGCGGCGCAGATGGCGAATCCCAGCAGGAACTGTTGGCGGAACGACCAGCGGAACGGATTCATGCGCCTGCCTTGCGTGGGAACCCGCCGATTATCGACCAGATGCCCATGAAACGAAAAACCCCGGGAGTTCCCGGGGTCCTTCTGGATCGGTGCGGCCGGTCAGGATCAGTCGGCGGCCTGGGGACGGTCCACCAGCTCCACGTACGCCATCGGCGCGTTGTCGCCGGCGCGGAAGCCGCACTTCAGGATGCGCAGGTAGCCACCCGGGCGGCTGGCGTAGCGCGGGCCCAGCACGGTGAACAGCGTGCCCACCGCTTCCTTGTCGCGCAGGCGCGAGAACGCAAGGCGGCGGTTGGCGACGCCGTCGGTCTTGGCCAGCGTGATCAGCGGCTCGGCGACCCGGCGCAGTTCCTTTGCCTTGGGCAGGGTGGTGCGGATCAGCTCGTTCTTGATGAGCGAGGCGGCCATGTTGGAGAACATCGCGCCGCGGTGGGCGCTGGTGCGGTTGAACTTGCGGCCGGCTTTCTGGTGGCGCATGGCTGGGATTCCTTGGGGCTGTAGTGAAGGGTGGAGCCTTGGGTTTCGCTGTCGCCATCCTGGCGTTTGCCCATTGTCCCGGGCGGGTGGACTGCGCTGGTCCGTGCCGGCATCCCTTGCCGGTCGTGCCGCGAACTGTGGTTCGTCGGCGGGTGGTGCGGTGAGGCGATAAAAACAGCGTGCGATGACATCAAAAGCAGGGCGGGAGCCGCGGCTGCGCCGCGTTTGCACCCCGGCCCTAGCGCATGGCGCCCGGGCGTTCGCTCGCGCAGGCGATGCCGGATGGCATCGCCTGAACGCGCTCGCTTACCCCAGCATGCCGTGGCTGGCGATGCCGGCCGGCGGCCAGTTCTCCAGCTTCATGCCGAGCGACAGGCCGCGCTGGGCCAGCACTTCCTTGATCTCGGTGAGCGACTTCTTGCCCAGGTTCGGGGTCTTCAGCAGCTCCACCTCGGTCTTCTGGATCAGGTCGCCGATGTAGTAGATGCTCTCCGCCTTCAGGCAGTTGGCCGAACGCACGGTCAGCTCGAGGTCGTCGATCGGGCGCAGCAGCACCGGATCCACGCCGCTGGCGACCGGCTTGGCCGCACCGCGGTCGCGGTGGGTGAAGTCGCCGAACACCGACAGCTGGTCGGACAGGATGTCGGCGGCGGTGCGCACGGCTTCCTCGGCGTCGATGGTGCCGTTGGTCTCGATGTCCAGGACCAGCTTGTCCAGGTCGGTGCGCTGCTCGACGCGCGCGGCTTCCACCGCGTAGGCCACGCGGCGGACCGGCGAGAACGAGGCATCCAGCATCAGCTTGCCGATCTGGCGGGTTTCCTCGTCCGGACGGCGACGCGCGGCGGCCGGCTGGTAGCCGAAGCCGCGGCTGATGGTCAGGCGCATGTTCAGCGCCACGTCCTTGGTCAGGTTGGCGATCACGTGGTCGGGGTTCAGCACCTCGACGTTGTGGCTGGTCTTGATGTCGCCGGCGGTGACCAGGCCCGGGCCCTGCTTGCGCAGCTCCAGGGTGTCCGAGTCGCCGCTGTGCATGCGGATGGCGACGTCCTTGAGGTTGAGCAGGACCTCCAGCACGTCCTCCTGCAGCCCTTCGACCGTGGTGTATTCGTGCAGCACGCCGTCGATCTCGACCTCGGTGATCGCGAAACCGGGGATCGAGGACAGCAGCACGCGACGCAGCGCGTTGCCCAGGGTGTGGCCGTAGCCGCGTTCCAGCGGCTCGATCACGACCTTGGCGCGGTTGTCGGCGATGCGCTCGATCTGCGGGCCGCGCGGACGCAGCACTTGGGTGGCGGTAACCGTCATTCGTGGTGTCTCCTGCTGGCCCGCGCGCGTGGCGCAGGCCGGTGGCAATGGCTTACTTCGAGTACAGCTCGACGATCAGCGCTTCGTTGATGTCGCTTGGCAGTTCGGCGCGGTCCGGGACGGCCTTGAACACGCCGGCGAACTTGCCGGAATCGACCTCGACCCACGACGGCGACAGGTTCATCTGCTCGGCGACGGTCAGCGATTCCTTGACGCGCAGCTGGCGCGCGGCCTTCTCGGACAGGGCGATGGCGTCGCCGGCCTTGACCGCGTAGGACGGCAGGTTGACCGACTTGCCGTTCACCGTGACGCCGCGGTGCGACACCAGCTGGCGCGCGGCCGGCCGGGTGACCGCGAAGCCCATGCGGTAGACGACGTTGTCCAGGCGGGTCTCGAGCATCTGCAGGAGGTTCTCGCCGGTGTTGCCCTTCTTGGTCGCGGCCTTCTTGTAGTAGTTGCGGAACTGGCGCTCCAGCAGGCCGTAGATGCGCTTGACCTTCTGCTTCTCGCGCAGCTGGGTGGCGTAGTCGGACAGCTTGCCCTTGCGCACGTTGGCGCCGTGCTGGCCGGGCTTCTGCTCCAGCTTGCACTTGGAATCGAGCGCGCGCGCCGGCGACTTCAGACCGAGGTCGGCGCCTTCGCGGCGGGCGAGCTTGCAGGTGGGACCGATATAACGAGCCATGTTCTAGTGCTCCCCGGCGTCAGACGCGACGCTTCTTCGGCGGACGGCACCCGTTGTGCGGGATCGGCGTCACGTCGATGATGTTGATGATCTTGTAGCCCACGTTGTTGAGCGAACGCACGGCCGACTCGCGCCCCGGGCCCGGGCCCTTGATGCGCACTTCCAGCGACTTCACGCCGTAGTCCAGAGCGGCCTTGCCGGCCTTCTCCGCGGCGACCTGCGCGGCGAACGGGGTCGACTTGCGGGAACCGCGGAAACCCGCGCCGCCCGAAGTGGCCCACGACAGCGCATTGCCCTGGCGATCGGTGATGGTGATGATGGTGTTGTTGAACGAAGCGTGGACGTGGGCGATGCCGTCGGTGACGACGCGCTTGATCTTCTTCTTGGTCTTGGTTGCTGCAGGCTTGGCCATGTCTGTTCCTTACTTCCTGATGGCCTTGCGCGGGCCCTTGCGGGTGCGCGCGTTGGTCCGGGTGCGCTGGCCGCGCAGCGGCAGGCCGCGGCGATGGCGCAGGCCGCGGTAGCAGCTCAGGTCCATCAGGCGCTTGATCGCCATGCCGATCTCGCGGCGCAGGTCGCCCTCCACCACGAACTTGCCGACTTCGGCGCGCAGGCGCTCGACCTCCGGCTCGGACAGGTCGCGGATCTTGGTCGACGAATTCACGCCGGCCGAGTCGCAGACCTGCTTGGAACGGGTACGGCCGATGCCGTAGATGCTTTGCAGCCCGACCCAGACATGCTTCTGGGCAGGCAGGTTGACGCCCGCAATACGCGCCATAAGGCGATCTCCGATACGAAATGGCGCTGGATCCGTGGACCCGGCGCAGGGAACATGAAAGTTTAGCAAGGTTCCGGTGTCTTCAGGAAGCCCCGGCCAACCGGCCGCGACCCGGCATGGGGAGTGTGCCCATGCTCCGGCGACGGTCCGGGACTGGCAGCGACCGGGTGGCTTTCCGCATGGAAGGCCGCCCTGCCCTGCCCCCGCGCTCCTCCAGCGCAGGGGTCGGTCCCGGACCACCCCCGCCCGGAACCGCTGCGGAGGTCGCCCATGTTGCCGTGCGGGTGCGTGGTGTCCCGCGCCGGCGCGTTGTTCGTGGGCGGCCGGGCCGCCCGAGGTACCGCCATTGTGCCACGCCCGGGGCGACCCGGGCCACCGCCGGGGACTCAGCGCGCGCCGCGCCCCTTCAGGTTCGCCTTCTTCAGCAGGCTCTCGTACTGGTGGGACATCAGGTGCGCCTGGATCTGCGCGATGAAGTCCATCACCACCACCACCACGATCAGCAGCGACGTGCCGCCGAAGTAGAACGACGTGCCCATCTGGGTGCGCATGACCTCGGGCAGCAGGCAGACCAGGACCAGGTAGATCGATCCCACCGCGGTCAGGCGCGTCAGCACGCCGTCCACGTAGTCTGCGGTCGCCTTGCCTGGCCGGATGCCCGGGATCAGCGCGCCCGACTTCTTCAGGTTGTCCGCGGTCTCCTGCGAGTTGAACACCAGCGACGTGTAGAAGAACGCGAAGCCGATGATCAACGCCGCCAGCAGCACCATGTAGAGCAGTTCCCCGGGGGCCAGCAGCTGGCTGACCTTCTGCAGGAAGCCCGCCGACGCGCCACCCGACTGGCCGAACCAGGTCGAGGCGGTGGCCGGGAACATGATGATCGACGAGGCGAAGATCGGCGGGATCACGCCGGCCATGTTGAGCTTGAGCGGCAGGAACGAGCTCTGGTTCATGTACGCGTTGCGACCGCCCTGGCGGCGCGCGTAGTTGACCGTGATGCGGCGCTGGCCGCGCTCGACGAACACCACGAACCAGATCACCGCGAACACGATGGCCAGGATGAAGAACACCGTGATCCACTGCATGTCGCCGCTGTTGGCCTGCTGCAGGGTGTTGACCACCGCGCCCGGCAGGCCGGCCACGATGCCGGCGAAGATGATCAGCGAGACGCCGTTGCCGATCCCGCGCTCGGTGATCTGCTCGCCCATCCACATCAGGAACATGGTGCCGGCGGTCAGCGAGACCACCGCGGTCATCACGAACCCGGGGCCCGGGTTGTAGACCACGCCACCCTGCCCCTGCAGCGCGATGGCGATGCCGGCGGCCTGGAAGATCGCCAGGAACACCGCGCCGATGCGCGAATACTGGGTGATCTTGCGGCGGCCCGACTCGCCTTCCTTGGACAGCGCCTTGAGGCTGGGCAGCATCTGCGTCATCAGCTGCACCACGATCGACGCCGAGATGTACGGCATCACGTTCAGCGCGAACAGGCTGAAGCGTTCCAGCGCGCCACCGGAGAACATGTTGAACATGTCCACGATGCCGCCCTGCCGCTCCATCAGCTGCAGCATCGCCTCGGGGTTGACGCCGGGGACCGGGATGAAGCAACCGATCCGGTAAACGATCAACGCACCCAGGACGAACAGCAGGCGCGAGCGAAGTTCCGTGAACTTGCCCGCGCCCGCCAGACCCGACAACGCACCCGCGCTTCGCGACATGCCGTGCTTACTCCGCCAGCTTGCCGCCGGCGGCCTCGATCGCGGCCCGCGCGCCCGCGGTCGCGGCCACGCCCTTCAGCGTGTAGGCCTTCGACACCTCGCCCTTGGCCACGATCTTCGCGCGCTTGGCGGTGCTGGGCACCAGCTTGGCGGCGCGCAGGGCGGCGAAGTCGACGTCGCCGGCCGGCAGCGCGTCCAGCTTGTACAGCAGGACCTCGGCGGTGTCGTTGGCCGACTTCGAACGGAAGCCGATCTTCGGCAGGCGGCGCTGCATGGGCATCTGGCCGCCCTCGAAGCCGGCCTTGATCTTGCCCTTGCCGGAGCGCGCGAACGAGCCCTTGTGGCCGCGGCCGCAGGTCTTGCCCAGGCCGGAACCGATGCCGCGGCCGACGCGCTTCGGCGCCTGGCGGGCGCCTTCGGCGGGGCTCAGAGTGTTCATCTTCATGGAATCAATCCTCAACCTTGACCAGGTAGTGCAGCTGGTTGATCAGGCCGCGCACCTGCGGGCTGTCCTTCAGCGTGCGGACGCTGTTGAGCTTGCCCAGGCCCAGCGCCTTGACCGACAGGCGGTGGCGCGCCTGGGTGCCGCGCAGGCCCTTGACCAGGCGGACGGTGACGGTGCCGTTTCCGGCTTCCTGCTTAGCCATGGACCAGGTCCTCCACCTTCTTGCCGCGCTTGGCGGCGATCTTGGCCGGCGAGTGGGTGGACTCCAGCCCGCGGATGGTGGCGCGCACCAGGTTGATCGGGTTGCGCGAGCCGGTGGCCTTGGCCAGCACGTTCTTCACGCCCACCGCTTCCAGCACGGCGCGCATCGCGCCACCGGCGATCACGCCGGTACCCTCGGACGCCGGCTTCATGAAGACGCTGGCGGCGCCATGGTTGGCCTTGATCTGGTGGAACAGGGTGCCGTTGTCCAGGTCGACCGTGGTCATCGCCTTGCGGGCGTATTCCATGGACTTCTGGATGGCGACCGGCACTTCGCGCGCCTTGCCGTAGCCGAAGCCGACCTTGCCGGCGCCGTCGCCCACCACCGTCAGCGCGGTGAAGGTGAACTGGCGGCCGCCCTTGACCGTCTTGCTGACGCGGTTGACCGCGATCAGCTTCTCGATCATGCCGTCGTCGACTTTCTCCTCGCGGGGGCCGCGGTCGCGGCCGCGGGATTCGCGTTGCTCTGCCATTTCGAACTCTCGTCGTATTGAAGGGATTTGCGGCGTGGCCGCTTATGGTTGTGGTGTGGAGCGGGCGAACCGCAGGCGCCGCAACCGGCGCGTGCGTCCGATGCACCTTGCATCGGCAAGCGAGTGGGCGGCGCGGGGCACGGCCCCGGCAGCCCGGCAATCAGAACTGCAGGCCGCCTTCGCGCGCGGCGTCGGCCAGCGCCTTGATGCGGCCGTGGTAGCGGTAGCCCGAACGGTCGAACGCGACCTTCTCGATGCCCGCGGCCTTGGCGCGCTCGGCGATCACCTGGCCCACCTTGGCGGCGGCTTCGGCGTTCTTGCCGTTCTTCAGGCCGGACATCACGTCCGACTCCACGGTGGCGGCCGAAGCCAGCACCTTGGAACCGTCGGCGGTGAACAGCTGCGCATACAGGTGCTGGCCGGTGCGCAGCACCGACAGGCGGGGCACGCCGAGTTCGCGGATGCGCGCGCGGGTGGACTTGGCGCGGCGCAGGCGGGCGGTCTTCTTTTCCATGGTCTTGTCTCCGAAAGCTGAAAACGCAATGTCCCGGTGCGGGATTACGCCTTCTTGGCTTCCTTGCGGATGATGGTTTCGCCGGCGTACTTCACACCCTTGCCCTTGTAGGGCTCCGGCGGGCGGTAGCCACGGATCTTGGCGGCGACTTCGCCGACGCGCTGCTTGTCCGCGCCCTGCACCAGGATCTCGGTCTGGGTCGGGGTGCTGATGGTGATGCCTTCCGGGGCCGGGAACAGGATCGGGTGCGAGAAACCCAGCGACAGGTTCAGGTCCTTGCCCTGCATGGCGGCGCGGTAACCCACGCCGACCAGCTCGAGCTTGCGCTCGAACCCGGTGGACACGCCGTGCACCATGTTGGCGACGATCGCGCGCAGGGTGCCGGTCAGCGGCACCAGCGACGGATCGTTCGCCGACAGCTGGGCATTGCCGTCCTCGATCGTGACTTCGATGCCGGCCGGCTTGGGCACGCTGAGGGTGCCCTTCGGCCCCTTCACGCTGATCGATTCCGGCTGGATGGTGAGCTCGACGCCCTTGGTGATGGCGACCGGCTTCTTGGCGACTCGGGACATGGTCGTTACTCCCTTAGGCCACGATGCACAGGACTTCACCGCCGACGCCCTGCTGGCGCGCCTGCGAGTCGGTCATGATGCCCCGGGAGGTGGAGATGATCGCCACGCCCAGGCCGTTCAGCACCTTGGGCAGGGCGTCCTTGCCGCGGTAGTTGCGCAGGCCCGAGCGCGACACGCGCTTCAGGGTCTCGATCACCGGCTTGCCCTCGTAGTACTTGAGGGCAATCTCCAGTTCGGCCTTCGCGCCGAGCTGGGTGACGCGCGCGTCGGCGATGTAGCCCTCGCCCTTGAGGACGTTGGCGATCGCGACCTTGGTCTTGGACGACGGCATCTTCACCGTCTGCTTGCCGACCGCCGCCGCATTCCTGATGCGGACCAGCATGTCGGCGATGGGATCAGTCATGCTCATGGATTCACCTGATGAGTAGCACCGATATCCGCTTTCGCGAAAATCTGTCGGGTTGTGGACGCCGCGCGTTGGAAAAGCATGCGGCGCCTGTCGCGGCCGAAGGCCCGCAACGCTGCGGGCCCGTCGGGATTCCTGCCGTTCACGGGCGGGAGCCGCCCAGTATAGCAGCTGTGTGGCTTACCAGCTCGCCTTGCGCAGGCCCGGCACGTCGCCGCGCATGGTGGCCTCGCGCAGCTTGTTGCGGCCAAGCGCGAACTTCGCGTACACGGCGCGCGGGCGGCCGGTCAGCGAGCAGCGCGTGGTCTGGCGCGAGGCGGAGGAATCGCGCGGCAGCTTCTGCAGCTTGGTCGCCGCCGCCATCTTGTCCTCGTACGAGGCATCGGCGCTGGCGATGATCTTCTTCAGGGCCTCGCGCTTGGCGCCGTGCTGCTTGGCCAGCTTGGCGCGCTTGGCCTCGCGGTTGATCATGGAGGTCTTGGCCATGTCGGTCCTTGTCCGGAATGATTCAGTTGCGGAACGGGAAGCGGAAGGCTTCGAGCAACGCCTTGGCCTCCGCGTCGGTCTTCGCGGTGGTGGTGATGGCGATGTCCATGCCGCGCATCGCGTCGACCTGGTCGAAGTCGATCTCCGGGAAGATGATCTGCTCCTTCACGCCCATGTTGTAGTTGCCGCGGCCGTCGAACGAACGCCCCGACACGCCGCGGAAGTCGCGCACGCGCGGCAGCGAGATGTTGATCAGGCGGTCCAGGAACTCGTACATCTTGGCGCGGCGCAGGGTCACCTTGGCGCCGATCGGCCAGCCGTCGCGGATCTTGAACGACGCCACCGACACGCGCGACTTGGTCACCTGCGGCTTCTGGCCCGCGATCTTGGCCATGTCGGCCACCGCGTTCTCCAGGATCTTCTTGTTGGTCGCGGCCTCGCCCACGCCCATGTTCAGCGTGATCTTCTGCAGGCGCGGGACCTGCATCGGGTTGGTGTAGCCGAACTGCTCCATGAGCTTCGGCACCACTTCGTCGCGGTAGTACTTTTCCAGGCGGGTATTCATGTCAGATGGCCTCGCCGCTGGAGCGGAACACGCGGATGCGCTTTCCATTCTCCAGCACCTTGGTGGCAACGCGCTCGCCCTTGCCCGTCGCCGGGTTCAGCAGCATCACGTTGGAAATGTGGATCGACGCCTCGCGCTCGATCAGCCCTCCGGGCTGGCCGGCCTGCGGGTTCGGCTTGGTGGCGCGCTTGACCAGGTTCAGGTTGGAGACGTACACGCGCTCGCCATCGACGCGCAGCACTTCGCCGGTCTGGCCCTTGATCTTCTTGTTGCCGGTGGTGACGACCACCTGGTCGCCCTTCTTGATGCGATTCATGTCCTGGTCCTCAGCTCACAGCACTTCGGGGGCGAGCGAGACGATCTTCATGAACTTCTCGGTGCGCAGCTCGCGCGTCACGGGCCCGAAGATGCGGGTGCCGATCGGTTCCTGCTTGTTGTTGAGCAGCACGGCGGCGTTGCCGTCGAAGCGGATCAGCGAACCGTCGGCGCGGCGCACGCCCTTGCGGGTGCGGACCACGACGGCGTCGTAGACGTCGCCCTTCTTCACCTTGCCGCGCGGGATCGCGTCCTTGATCGACACCTTGATGATGTCGCCGATGCCGGCGTAACGGCGCTTGGAGCCGCCGAGCACCTTGATGCACATCACTTCCTTGGCGCCGGAGTTGTCCGCGACGTCGAGATAGCTCTGGGTCTGGATCATGGCTGTCTCTCCTTACTCGGCCGCGCGGGCGAGGATTTCCACCACCCGCCAGTTCTTGGTCTTGGACAGCGGCGCGCATTCGGCCACGCGGACGGTGTCGCCCTCGTTGCACGAATTCTCGGCGTCGTGGGCGTGCAGCTTGGTCGAGCGGCGGATGTACTTGCCGTACAGCGCGTGCTTGACCTGGCGCTCCACGAGCACCGTCACGGTCTTGTCCATCTTGTTGCTGACCACGCGGCCTTCGACCGTGTGCAGCTTCTTGGTTTGTTCAGTCATTTCGGCTGTCCCTTACTTCTTCGCACCGAGCAGCATGCTGACGCGAGCGATCTCGCGCCGCACGCGGCGGGACTCGTGGGTCTTGGCGAGCTGGCCGGTGGCCTTCTGCATGCGCAGCGCGAAGCGCTCCTTCTGCAGTTCGACCAGATGGGCCTTCAGCTCGTCCGCCGACTTCTGACGCAGTTGCTTGAGTTCCATCAGCGCACCGTCCGGGTCACGAAAGTGGTGGTGACCGAGAGCTTGGCGGCGGCCAGGCGGAACGCCTCGCGCGCGGTCGCCTCGTCGACGCCCTCGATCTCGTAGATCATGCGGCCCGGCTGGATCTGGGCCACCCAGTACTCCACGTTGCCCTTGCCGGAGCCCATGCGGACCTCGATGGGCTTCTTGGTGATCGGCTTGTCGGGGAACACGCGGATCCACATCTTGCCGCCGCGCTTCACGTAGCGGCTGATGGACCGGCGCGCGGCCTCGATCTGGCGCGCGGTGAGCTGGCCGTGGGCGGTCGCCTTCAGGCCGAACTCGCCGAAGCTGACGGCGTTGCCGTTCCAGCTCAGGCCCTCGTTACGGCCCTTGTGGACCTTGCGGTACTTGGTTCGCTTGGGTTGCAACATGGTTAGTCCCTCGCCTCGCCACGGTCGGTGCGGTCGCGGCGCGGTCCGCGCGGGCGCTCACGGTCGCCGCGGTCGCCGCGGGGTGCCGGTGAATCGTCCTGCTTCTCCTGGCCGATCTGCGCGAAATCGAAGATCTCGCCCTTGTAGACCCACACCTTGATGCCGATGATGCCGTAGGTGGTCTTCGCCTCGGCGAAGCCGTAGTCGATGTCGGCGCGCAGCGTGTGCAGCGGCACGCGGCCTTCGCGGTACCACTCCGAACGCGCGATCTCCGCGCCGTTCAGGCGGCCGGCCACGTTGACCTTGATGCCCAGCGCGCCCAGGCGCATCGCGTTGCCCACCGCGCGCTTCATCGCGCGACGGAACATGATGCGGCGCTCCAGCTGCTGCGCGATGGACTCGGCGACCAGCTGCGCGTCCAGCTCGGGCTTGCGCACCTCGGTGACGTTGATGTGCGCCGGGACGCCCATCACGTCGCTCACTTCCTTGCGCAGCTTCTCGATGTCCTCGCCGCGCTTGCCGATCACCACGCCCGGGCGGGCGGTGTGGATCGTCACGCGGGCGTTGTTCGCCGGGCGCTCGATCAGGATCTTGCTGATCCCGGCCTGCGCCAGCTTCTTGCGCAGCATGTCGCGGACCTTGAGGTCGGCGGTCAGGTACTCGGCGAACTGCTTCTTGCCGGCGTACCACTTGGAGTTCCAGTCCTTGGAAATGCCCAGGCGGATGCCGATCGGATTGACTTTGTGACCCATGATTACTTGCCCTCGCCCACGACCACGGTGATGTGGCTGGTGCGCTTGGTGATGCGCGTGCCACGGCCCTTCGCACGCGCCATGAAGCGCTTCAGCGACGGACCCTCGTCCACCATGATGGTCTTGACCTTCAGTTCGTCGACGTCGGCGCCCTGGTTGTTCTCGGCGTTGGCGATGGCGGACTCCACGACCTTGCGGATCATGGCGGCGGCCTTCTTGTCGGAGAACTTCAGCAGGTTGACGGCGCGCTCGGCCGACAGGCCGCGCACCTGGTCGGCGACGAGCCGGGCCTTCTGCGGGGAGATGCGCGCGGTGCGCAGGATTGCCTTCGCTTCCATGGTCATCTCCTCACTTCGACTTCTTGTCGCCGCCGTGACCCTTGAACGTGCGGGTCAGGGCGAACTCGCCGAGCTTGTGGCCAACCATGTTCTCGTTGACCAGCACCGGGATGTGGTTCTTGCCGTTGTGCACGGCGATCGTGAAGCCGATCATTTCCGGCAGCACGGTGGAGCGGCGCGACCAGGTCTTGATCGGCTTCTTGCTGCTGCCCGCGGTCTCCACCTTCTTCTGCAGGTGGTGATCGATGAACGGGCCCTTCTTGAGTGAACGTGCCATGGCCTATCAGCTCCTGCGGTCGCGCACGATGAACTGCTGCGTGCGCTTGTTCTTGCGGGTCTTGTAACCCTTGGTCGGCACGCCCCACGGGGTGACCGGGTGCGGGTTGCCCTGGCCGGCCTTCGCCTCGCCGCCACCGTGCGGGTGGTCGACCGGGTTCATGGCCGCGCCGCGCACGGTCGGCTTGACGCCGCGCCAGCGCTTCGCGCCCGCCTTGCCCAGCTTCTCCAGGTTGTGCTCGTCGTTGCCCACCTCGCCGATGGTCGCGCGGCACTCGGCCGGCACCTTGCGCATCTCGCCGGAGCGCAGGCGCAGCATCGCGTAGACGCCCTCGCGCGCGACCAGCTGGACGCCGGCGCCGGCGGCGCGCGCGATCTGCGCGCCCTTGCCGGGCTTCATCTCGATGCAGTGCACCGTGGAACCGACCGGGATGTTGCGCAGCGGCAGGGTGTTGCCCGCCTTGATCGGGGCGTCGCGGCCCGCGATCACCTGGTCGCCGGCCTTCAGGCCCTTCGGCGCGATGATGTAGCGGCGCTCGCCGTCGGCGTAGCACAGCAGCGCGATGTGCGCGGTGCGGTTCGGGTCGTACTCGATGCGCTCCACGCGCGCGACGATGCCTTCCTTGTCGCGCTTGAAGTCGATGATGCGGTAATGCTGCTTGTGGCCGCCACCGATGTGGCGGGTGGTGATCCGGCCGTGGTGGTTGCGGCCGCCGGTCTTGCCCTGCTTCTCGAGCAGCGGCGCGTGCGGCGCGCCCTTGTGCAGGCCCGGCGTCACCACGCGGACCATCGAGCGACGGCCGGCGGAAGTGGGCTTGAATGTCATCAGTGCCATGTGTCGTTCCTCAGGCCTGGGCCGTCGTCATCACGTCGATCGACTGGCCGTCGGCCAGCGTGACGTACGCCTTGCGCCAGTCGCCACGGCGTCCCTGGCGGAACTTGAAGGTCTTGGTCTTGCCCTTCACGTTCACCACGTTCACCGCCTTGACCGTGACGTCGAAGATCTTCTCCACCGCGACCTTGATGTCGGCCTTGGTGGCGGTCTTCGCGACTTCGAAGACGTACTGGTTGGAGACTTCCTGCAGGCGCGCGGTCTTCTCGGACACGCGCGGCGCACGGATCACTTCGTACAGATTGGCGGTCATGCCAGCCACTCCTCGATCTTCTTGACGGCACCCTCGGTGATGACGACGGTGTCGGCACCCACCAGCGCGACCGGGTCCAGGCCCTGCACGTCGCGGACCTGCACGTACGGCAGGTTGCGCGCGGAGAGGTACACGTTCTCGGAGGCGTCCTCGGTCACGATCAGCGGGCGACGGCCCACCTCCAGGTCCTTCAGCCTGGCGATCATGCCGCTGGTCTTCGGCGAATCCAGCTCGAAGCCGTCGACCACCTTCATGCGGCCCTGGCGGTTCAGTTCCGACAGGATCGCGGCGATCGCGGCGCGGTACATCTTGCGGTTGACCTTCTGCGCGAAGCTGCGCGGCTTGGCCGCGAAGGTCACGCCGCCGCCGACGAAGATCGGGGCCGTCAGCGCGCCGTGACGCGCACCGCCGCCCTTCTGCTTCTTCGACTTCTTGGTGGTGCCGTTGACTTCCGAACGGGTCTTCTGCGCCTTGGTGCCGGCGCGACCGGCGTTGCGGTAGGCAACCACGACCTGGTGGACCAGGTCCTGGCTGAACTCGCGGCCGAACACGGCGTCGGACACCGACAGCGTCTTGCCGTTGTTGATGCTCAGTTCCATGGTCAGACTCCCTTGCTCGTCGGACGCACGATCACGTCGCCGCCCGGCGCACCCGGCACGGCGCCGCGCACGGCGATCAGGCCGCGCTCGGCGTCGACCTTGACCACCTGCAGGTTCTGCGTGGTCTGGGTGACGTGGCCCATGTGGCCGGCCATCTTCTTGCCCGGGAACACGCGGCCCGGCGTCTGGCGCTGGCCGATCGAACCCGGCGAGCGGTGCGACAGCGAGTTGCCGTGGGTGGCGTCGCCCATGCGGAAGTTCCAGCGCTTGATCGTGCCCTGGAAGCCCTTGCCCTTGGTGATGCCCTGGACGTCGACGATCTGGCCCTCGCTGAAGATGTCGGCCTTGATCTCGCCGCCCACTTCATAGCCGCCGATCTGGTCGGCCTCCACGCGCAGCTCCCACAGGCCGCGGCCCGCTTCCACCTTGGCCTTGGCCAGGTGGCCGGTGGCCGGCTTGTTCAACAGCGAGGCGCGCTTCACGCCCGCGGTCACCTGCAGCGCGGAGTAGCCGTCGGTCTCGACGGTCTTCACCTGGGTGATGCGGTTCGGGGTGGCCTCGATCAGGGTCACCGGGATGGACTTGCCGTCCTCGGTGAACATGCGGCTCATGCCGGCCTTGCGACCGACGATGCCGAGCGAATACTTCTTCGCGCTCATCGTAGTGTCCTTTAGGTCAGCTTGATCTGGACGTCGACGCCAGCCGCGAGCTCGAGCTTCATCAGCGCGTCCACGGTCTTGTCGTTGGGGTCGACGATGTCGAGCACGCGCTTGTGCGTGCGGGTTTCGTACTGGTCGCGCGCGTCCTTGTCGACGTGCGGCGACACCAGCACGGTGTAGCGTTCGATCTTGGTCGGCAGCGGGATCGGGCCGCGCACCTGCGCGCCGGTCCGCTTGGCCGTTTCGACGATCTCGCTGGCCGAGCGGTCGATCAGTCGGTGATCGTACGCCTTCAGCCGGATGCGAATCTTCTGGTCCGCCATGGGGAAATGCCTCGTATCTAAAGAGCGACAGGCCCGGCGGCTGGGTGCGCCGGACCCCGTGGGACAACGTTGCAGCGGTGGAGCCCTGAAAAACGCACTGGCGGCCCGGTGAACCGGCCCGCCAGCGTGGGATTCCATGAACGCGCCGAAAGGCCCCGCCGAAGTGCTCCGGAACGCTCCGGAACGGACGAGGCCTTGCCACGCGACATCTCCCTGTCTGGCGAACACGAGGCGCGTCCTGCACCTCTTTTCGCTGTCCGGGCAATTCACATTGCCGCGGAGGTCTTGCATTCTAGCGGGTGTGCAGGGCGTGATGCAAGCCTGCGCCGCGATTTTCTTTGCACCGCCGGATCCCCGCCTGCGCGGGGATGCTGCGTGAGGATCGACCGCTGGATCCCCGACAGCAATACCCGGGGCTGGCCAACCGACACCCGCCAGCGCGCCAGGCGCGCTGGCGGCGGTTCGTCACTTGATGATCTTGGCCACCACGCCGGCGCCGACGGTGCGGCCGCCCTCGC
>CBFGMM010000020.1:0-21092 GCA_965649855.1 uncultured Thermomonas sp.
CGATGAATCCCGAGAACCGCACCCTGCGCAACGCCTTGCTGGTGAGCGGCGCGCGCAACGCGCGGCTGCAGGCGGCGGCGGCGGAGAACGCGCGCCTGCGCGGGCTGCTGGCCGGTGCCGAGCGCGCCCGCCTGGACGTGCAGCTGGCCTCGATCCTGGACATCGACCTCGACCGCACCCGCCAGCGCCTGGTGCTGGACGCGGGCAGCCGCGACGGGGTGCGCATCGGCCAGCCGGTGATCGACGCCGGCGGCCTGATGGGCCAGGTCATCGCCACCACGCCGCGCACCGCCACGGTGCTGCTGATCACCGACCCCGACCACGCCATCCCCACGGTGGTGGCGCGCACCGGCGTGCGGGTGATGGTCTACGGCAGCGGCCGCAGCGACCTGCTGCGCGCGCTGGACGTGCCGCTGTCGGCGGAGGTGCGCGCGGGTGACGTGCTGCTGACCTCCGGCCTGGGGCGGCGCTTCCCGCCGGGGTTCGCGGTGGGCACGGTGGGGGCGCTGGCCCCCGACGAGAGCCGGGCCTTCCTGCAAGGCGACGTGGTTCCCGCCGCGCAGCTCGACCGCGGCCGCGACGTGCTGCTGTTGCGCGGCTATGCCCCGGTCCCCGCCGTGCCGATGCCGCCCGCGCCCGCGCCCGCGCCGGCAGTGGGGGCGCGATGAGCCGCTTCCGCAATGGCTGGGTGCTGCCGGTGAGCCTGCTGCTGGCGCTGCTGCTGGGGCTGGTGCCGCTGCCCGAGCTGATCCAGCCGCTGCGCCCCTACTGGCTGGCCCTGGTGCTGGCGTACTGGGTGCTGGAAGCCCCGCAGCGGGTCGGGCTGGGCGTGGCCTTCCTGCTGGGGCTTGCGGCCGACCTTGCATTCGGCGGGCTGCTGGGCGAGCAGGCCCTGCGCCTGTCGATCATGGCCTTCATCCTGGACCGCTTCCGTGCCCGGTTGCGCTTCTTCCCGCTCTCGCAGCAGGCGCTGGCGATCGGCGTGCTGCTGTTCAACGACCGCGTGGTGGGCAGCGCCATCCACGTGGCGCTGGGCGCGGCGCAACTGCCCTGGACCTTCTGGATGGCGCCGCTGCTGGGCTTGCTGCTGTGGGCGCCGCTGGTGCTGGTGCTGGACGCGCTGCGCCTCGGCCGCCGGGGCTAGCCCGTGCCGCGCCCGCCCCGCCTGCTGAAGAACCATGCGGCCGAAGCGGACCTGTTCCGGCGGCGCGCCCTGGTCGGTTTCCTCGTGGTGCTGGCCGGCCTGGCCGCGCTGGCGGGCTGGTACTTCCGGCTGCAGGTCGTCCAGCACGCCGAATACGCCCTGCGCTCGGAGGCGAACCGGGTCCGGCTGGTGCCCGCGGTGCCCGCGCGGGGGCTGATCCTGGACCGCAAGGGCCGCATCCTGGCCGACAACGTGGCGGCCTGGCGCCTGGACGCGGTGCCGGAGCGCGCAGGGGACGGTGCCGCCCTGCTGGCGCGCCTGCAATCGGTGGTGGCCATCGACGCGGAGCAGGGCGCGCGCTTCCTGCGGGAGTACCGCGCAACCCGACCCTTCAAGGCGGTGACCCTGAAGCTGCGCCTGACCGACGACGAGGCCGCCCGCTTCGCGGTGAACCGCTGGCGCTTCCCCGGGGTCGAGCTGGTGCCGTACCTGGGCCGCGTGTATCCCCATGGCCCGCTGTTCGCCCACGTGATCGGCTACGTGGGGCGCATCGACGAGAAGGACCAGGCGGAACTGGGCCCGGCCGGCAGCGCGTATTCGCATACCGGCAAGACCGGCCTGGAGCGCTATTACGACGCGCTGCTGCGCGGCACGCCGGGCTACAAGCGCCTGGAGACCAACGTGGACGGCCGCACCGTGCGCTCGCTGGGCACCGTGCCGGCCACGCCGGGCACCGACCTGCGCCTGTCGATCGACCTGGACCTGCAGCGCGCGATGGTCGCCGCGTTCGGCGAGCTGGAAGGCACGGCAGTGGCGGTCGACCCGCGGACCGGAGAAGTGCTGGCCATGGTCAGCCTGCCGGCCTACGACACCAACCTGTTCGTCAACGGCATCAGCCACGCCGACTACCGCGCACTGAACGACAACCCGTCGCGCCCCCAGTTCAACCGCGCCGTGCTGGGCGGCGTGGCGCCGGGCTCCACCATCAAGCCGTTCGTGGGCCTGGCCGGGCTGGACAGCGGGGTGCGCCGCGCCGAGGACCGCATCCTGTCCACCGGGATGTTCTACCTGGGCGGCCAGCGCCGCGGCTATGGCGACTCCAGCCGCGGCGGGCATGGCTGGACCGACCTGGCCAAGTCGATCTACGCGTCGGTGAACACCTACTACTACCGGCTGGCGCTGGACCTCGGCATCGCCCGCCTGGACGAATACATGGCGCGCTACGGCTTCGGCCGGGTCACCGGCGTCGACCTGTCCGGCGAGATCGCCGGCATCCTGCCCTCGCCGGCGTGGAAGGCCGCCAATGCATCCAGCCAGGGCAGGTGGTACCCGGGCGACACCGTGATCACCGGCATCGGCCAGGGGTTCTGGAAAGTCACCCCGTTGCAGCTGGTGCAGGCCACCGCCGCGCTGGGCAACGGCGGCTGGCTGCGCCGGCCGCACCTGGTGAAGGACGTGCGCGCGGGGATCCAGGCGGCGTGGACGCCGGTCCCGCTGCAGCCGCCCAGCCGGATCAGCGACAACCCGGCGCACCTGCAGGCCGTGCGCGAGGGCATGATCGGCACCGTGCACGGTCCCGGCACCGCCACCAACATCCGCGCCGGGCTGGGCTACCTGATCGCCAGCAAGACCGGCACCGCGCAGGTGGTCAGCCGGCGCGGCAGCGCCGCGGTCAACCCGCGCTCGCTGCCCATGCACCTGCGCCATCGCGCGCTGTTCATCGGCTACGCGCCGGCCGAGGATCCGACCATCGCGGTGGCGGTGGCGGTGGAAGGCGGCGGCTACGGCAGCTCCACCGCCGCGCCGATCGCGCGCAAGATCCTGGATGCATGGCTGGTGGGCGCCATCCCGGAGCCGCCCAGGGCCGATGATCCCTCGGTGCCGATGGCGCCCGACGCGCCGCCCGACTTCAGCGGCGTGCTGGCGGGCATGGCGACCACGCTGGCAAGCCCGGCGCCCGTCGCGGGTGCGGCCGAGCCGCCGCCGGCGGAGGCCGCGCAGTGAACGGCGCGCTGCGCCTGCTGGCGGACCTCGCGCTGCGGTTCACGCGCACCCTCGACCTGCCCTTGCTGGCCGGGCTGGTGGCGCTGATGGGGATCGGCCTGGTCACCCTGTACAGCGCGGGCAACGAATCGACGCGGCTGGTGTCCCTGCAGGGCGCCTACTTCGGGGTGGGCCTGGGCGTGCTGTGGGTGGCCTCGCGGGTGCCGGCGCACCTGGTCAAGCAACTCACGCCGCTGGGTTACGCCGCATCGCTGGCCGCGCTGGTGCTGGTGCTGTTCGTCGGCAGCGGCAAGCACGGCAACCACTGGATCAACCTGGGGTTCTTCAATTTCCAGCCCTCGGAGCTGGCCAAGCTGACCCTGCCGATGATGCTGGCCTGGCACCTGGACCGGCAGCGCCTGCCGCTGCGCCTGCCGGGCTTGCCGCTGGCGCTGCTGATCGTGGCCCTGCCGGTGGGCCTGATCCTGCTCCAGCGCGACCTCGGCACCGCGGTGCTGGTGCTGGCCAGCGGCGGCTTCGTGCTGTTCCTGGCCGGCCTGCACTGGTGGTGGTTCGCCAGCGCCGGGCTGGCCGGCGCCACCGTGTTCGGGCTGGCCATGTTCGCCCCGATCCACTGGTTCGCGTTCCTGCGGCCATACCAGCAGAACCGCATCCTGACCTTCCGCGACCCGGAGAACGACCCCATGGGCGCGGGCTGGAACATCCTGCAGAGCAAGATCGCCATCGGCGGCGGCGGCCTGGCCGGCAAGGGCTGGGGCGAAGGCACCCAGTCGCACCTGAACTACCTGCCGGAGCACACCACCGACTTCGCGTTCTCGGTATTCAGCGAGGAATTCGGATGGCTGGGGGTGGCCACGGTATTGGCGCTGTACCTGTTCGTGGTGGGGCGCTGCCTGTGGATCGCCGCCCAGCTGCGCGACGGCTACGCGCGCCTGCTGGTGGGGACCCTGGGCCTGGCCCTGTTCGCCTACGCGACGGTCAATGCCGCGATGGTGTCCGGCCTGTTGCCGGTGGTGGGCGTGCCGATGCCGCTGCTCAGCTACGGCGGCACCTCCGCGGTGACCCTGCTGCTGGGCTTCGGCGTGGTGATGGCGCTGCAGGCGCATCGCCCGGTGCACCGCTGACTGCCTGAACCGCCGTTGCGGACCGCGCGCGACCCCGTGGTACCCTCCGGCCCGATGATCCGACACGCCTTGCCCTGCCTGGCCGTGCTCGCGCTTGCCGCGTGCGCCGTGCCACCGCCCAAGTCGATGCCCGAGGCATCGCCCCCGCCGCCCGCCGCCCAGCCCGCACCGCCCGTGCCGGCCGCGCCGCACGTGCGCGACTACGCCCCCGCGCGCGCCGCGTTCGTGCGCAGCACGTCGCAGCGCTTCGGCATCCCCGCCGCGGAGATCGAGGCGGTGCTGGCGAATGCGCAGGTTCGCCAGGGCATCGTCAATGCGATGGCGCGCCCGGCGGAGGCCAAGCCGTGGCGCGATTACCGCCCGATCTTCATCCAGCCGGCGCGGATCGACGGTGGCCGCGCCTTCCTGGCCCAGCACCGCGCGGCGCTGCAGCGCGCCGAGGACCGCCACGGCGTGCCGAAGGAGCTGATCGTCGCGATCCTGGGCGTTGAGACCAGCTACGGCGGCAACAAGGGCAGCCACAACGTGGTCGACGCCCTGTACACCCTGGCCTTCGCCTACCCGCGCAGCGGCACGCCGGCCACGGTTGCGCGCGAGGACCGCCGCGAGGCCTTTTTCCGCGACGAACTCGCGCAGCTGTTCGCGCTGGCGCGCGAGCAGCGCCTGGACATCGCCAGCCTGAAGGGCAGCTACGCCGGCGCGATGGGCTACGGCCAGTTCATGCCGTCCAGCTACCGCGACTACGCCGTGGACGGCAACGGCGACGGCCGCATCGACCTGTTCAACGACCTGGACGACGTGTTCGCCTCGGTGGCCAACTACTTCGCGAAGAAGGGCAAATGGCAGCGCGGCGGCCCGGTCATGCAGCGCGCCGTGCGCGACGCCGGCGCGGCCGACTTCGTCAACCCCGGCAACTCGGTGACCCTGGACCAGACCCTGGCCAGCCTGCGCGCCGCGGGCTACCGCCCGGCGGCCGCCCCGCTGGCCGCCAACGCGCCGGTCACCCTGATCACCCTGGAGGGCACGGCGGGTCCGGAGTACTGGATCGTCTACAACAACTTCAAGGCGATCACCACGTACAACATCTCGCGCCTGTACGCCACGGCGGTGCACCAGCTCGCCGAGGCCATCGCCGGCCGCAATCCCGAGCCCGCATGACCCCGCGCGTCCTCCTGCTGGCCGCGCTGCCATTCGCCCTGGCCGCCTGCGCCACCGGCGGCACCGCGTCGCGCACCCCGCCCCCGGTGTCGCCGGCAGGCCGCGTGGTGCAGGCCCCGGCGCCGGCCGCGCCGGCCGCGCCCCGGGTCTCGCCGTACGCCCCCGCGCAGGAAGACCTGTCCAAGCGCGGCGACTACGTGTCGGGCGGCCTGTACGCGCCCGGCGTCAAGGACACCGTGCCGGACTACGTGCCGGACGTGGACGCGATCCCGGAGCCGGAGATCCGCCACGAGCCGCGCGCCCGCTGGGGCAACCGCGCCTACAGCGTGCTGGGCAAGCGCTACCAGGTGATGGACAGCGCGGATGGCTACGTGGAGGAGGGCGGCGCGTCCTACTACGGCAACAAGTTCCACGGCCGCCGCACCTCCAGCGGCGAGGTGTACGACATGTATGCCTTCACCGCGGCGCACCGCAGCCTGCCGCTGCCGAGCTATGCGCGGGTCACCAACCTGGACAACGGCAAGTCGGTGGTGGTGCGGGTCAACGATCGCGGCCCGTTCCACAGCGGACGCATCATCGACCTCAGCTACGCCGCGGCGGTCAAGCTGGGCTACCGCGAACGCGGCGTGGCCCGCGTGGAGGTGCGCGCGCTGCTGCCGGACGGCAGCCCGGGCCCGGTGCTGGCCAAGGCCCCCGCCAGGCGCGATGCCAGCGCCATCGACCGCCTGGTGGACCGCCTGCCGGCTGCGCTGGCGGACGCGGGCCAGCCGGCGCCGGCCTTGCCCGCGCCCGCCGCGGCGGTGGACGACACCCGCTACCGGTTCGACATGCGCCAGGACGGCAAGGTCATGAGCGCGGACGAGTTCGATGCCTGGATGCGCTCGCGCCGGGTGCGCGTGGCCACCGGGCGCCCCGGGGTGCCGGACCCGGTCCCGGCGACGCCCGCCGCGCCCAGCGCCACCGCGGCCTCCATCCCGGCGGCTGCGCCGCCCCCGCCCGCCCCGGTCAATGCCGCAGCGGTGGCGGCCGCCGACGTCTCGGCCGCGCCGGCCACGTTGCCGGTGACCCTGCAGGTGGCCAGTTTCTCCAATCCCGGCAACGCCGAGCACGCGTTGTCCCTGCTGCGCGGCGCCAACATCGCCGGCGCCCGCGTGCATGACGCGGAGGCAGGCGGCCGCAAGGTCTGGCGCCTGCGCGTGGGGCCGGTCGCGCCCACCCAGGTCGCGGAACTGTCGGCGCGCGTCGTGGGTCTGGGGTTCGGTCAGCCGCACCCCGTGCGCGAGTGATGGCCCCGCGTCCCGCCGACGACGCAGCGTAGAATCCCGCGCCTTCCCCCGTCCCACCCGCCGCGCGCGCGGCCATGGAGTCCCAGTCGATGCGATCCACCCTGTTCCTCGCCGCGCTGGCCGCCGCCGGCATCGGCCTTGCCACCGCCCAGACCCCGGCGCCCGCCACCAGGCCGGCCGCCGCGCTCAGCGACAACCTGCCGATCCCCGACGCGCCGGCGCCCGCCACCTCCAAGGCCTGGCTGGTGATGGACTACGCCACCGGCCAGGTGCTGGCGGGCGAGAACGTGGACACACCGGTCGAGCCGGCCAGCATCACCAAGGTCATGACCAGCTATGTCATCGCCGCGGAAATGGCGGCGGGCAAGATCAAGCCCACCGACCAGGTGATGATGACGGAGAACGCCTGGCGCACCGGCGGCGCCGGCACCGACGGCAGCTATTCCGGATTCGAGGTCAACAAGACCGCGCCGCTGCTGGACATGGAAAAGGGCATGGTGGTGCAGTCCGGCAACGATGCCGCGATCGCGCTGGCCGAGCACGTGGCCGGCAGCGAGGCCGCCTTCGCCCAGCTGATGAACGCCTACGCGAAGAAGATCGGCATGACCAAGTCGAACTTCGCCAACCCGCACGGCCTGCCGGCCGAGGGCCACGTCACCACCGCGCGCGACCTGGCGATCCTGGGCCGCGCGCTGATCCGCGACTTCCCCGAGGCCTACAGCTACAACAAGATCAAGGAACTCACGGTCGGCCCGATCACCCAGCCCAACCGCAACCTGCTGCTGTGGCGCGATCCGTCGGTGGATGGCATCAAGACCGGCCACACCTCCGCCGCCGGCTACTGCCTGATGGCCTCGGCCAAGCGCGAGGACCAGCGCCTGATCACGGTGGTCATGGGCTCCACCAGCGAGAACCAGCGCGCGGTGGAATCGCAGGCCTTGCTCAACTGGGGCTTCCGCTTCTTCGAGTCGCACGAGTTGTATGCCCCCAACAAGGCGCTGGCCACCCCCAGGGTCTGGAAGGGCGGCAGCGACGCGGTGCCGGTGGGCGTGGCCCAGCCGCTGCTGGTCAGCACCCCGCGCGGCAAGTACGAGCGCCTGAAGGCGAGCATGGACCTGCCCGCCGTCCTGGAGGGGCCGATCGCCAAGGGCCAGCGCCTGGGCACGGTCAAGGTCTCGCTGGACGGCAAGCTGGTCGCGCAGGCGCCGCTGGTGGCCCTGGCCGAGGTGGAGCAGGCCGGCTTCTTCAAGCGCCTGTGGCACGACCTGCTGCTGTGGTGGCAGTCGGTCTGAGGCCGCTGCGCACGCGTTGAACGGGGCCGCCCGCGCCCCCATGATGGCGCGCATGGACATCAACTCCGACAACCCCGAGCACGGTTTCCAGTTCCCCGGCACCTTCGAACTGTCCGCGATGGGGGCTGCCGAAAAGGACCTGGAGACCGCCCTGCCCACCGCCCTGCTGGACGCCGGCATCGAGGTGGTGCACGAGTCGGTCAACTGGAAGCATTCCTCCAGCGGCCGGTATGTCTCGGTGCGCATCGCGTTCCGCGCCAACTCGCGCGAGGAATACGACCGCGCGCACCGGGCGCTGCGCGACCATCCCGAGGTGAAGTGGACGCTGTAAACCCTCCCGGGCAGGCGGGGGAGGGAGCCAGTGCGCCCGCGCCGGGGGAATCCGGGCGGACCGCGGTGGTCCGCGACCTCGGCCGCCAGCCCTACGAACCGGTCTGGCGCGCGATGCAGGCGTTCACCGACGCCCGCACCGACGCCACCGTCGACGAGCTGTGGCTGGTCGAGCACGAGCCGGTGTTCACCCTGGGCCAGGCCGGCAAGCCGGAGCACGTGCTGATGCCGGGCGAGATCCCGGTGCTGCAGGTCGACCGCGGCGGCCAGGTGACCTACCACGGGCCCGGCCAGCTGGTCGCCTACCCCCTGCTGGACCTCAGGCGCCTGAAGCTCGGCGTGCGCGACTACGTGTGCCGCATCGAGCAGGCCGTCATCGACACCCTGGCCGAATGGAACATCGAGGGCGCCCGCAGGCCCGGCGCGCCCGGCGTGTACGTGGCCGGCGCCAAGGTCGCCGCGCTGGGCATCCGCGTGCGGCGCGGCTGCAGCTTCCACGGCCTGGCCTTCAACATCGCCGGCGAAAGCGTGGCCCCGTTCGCGCGCATCAATCCCTGCGGCTACCAGGGCCTGCAGGTGGTGGCGCTGTCCGACCTCGGCGGCCCGTCCTCGCTGGGGGCCGTGGCGCCGGTGTTGCTGGGGCAGCTGGCGCGGCAGTTCGGCCTGGCCCCGCGCCATGCGCCGGGCCTGCCGACGGCGCTGGTGGCCTGAGCGTGCCGCGTACGTCCAACGTTGCGCGGCCCTCCGCGGCCATTCAGCTCATGGCGGCACCGCCGAAGTGGTTCCCGAGCGCCATATGGCGTGACTCGATCTCGGTCACCACGAGACTGGCAAGGTCGACGGCATCCTGTACCTGCACGTCGGTCCACGCCCTCGGCACCATGTCGATCGCGCAAAACGCGCCGATCACTTCCCCCGACAGCAGGACGAGGGGCGCCCCGAGGTAGGCAGCCACGCCGAGCGACTCCACCGTGGGGACGTTCCTGAAGACAGGGTCCGCGCGGGTGTCGGGAATCACCAACGGGGATTCGCCTTCGATCGTGAAGTGGCAGAACGTCTGTCCGGTGAGCTGGCGCTTGGACGCGAGTGGCTCGCCGAAGCCCAGGTGACTCAGGTAGAAGTCCCGGTCGGCTTCGACCAGCGAGACGAAGGTCACGGGAACCCGCAGCAGCCGGGCTCCGATCCTGGTGATGCGGTCGAACCCCTTGGTCGGCGTGCTGTCGACCAGGCCCGTCGCCCTGACCGCGGCAAGTCGTCGCGGGCTGCACCGAGCCGTGTGGGGTCCGGACGGTGGTTCGTGGTGTGCCAAGGCCTCGTCTTCGGCCTCCAGCACCTTGCGCGCGACCGGCGACATGCCATGGCTCGCGATCACGCCGTATCGTCGCTGGAGGTAGGACTCGACGCTGATCCACTCCCCTTCGAACCGGACGGTACGCGTCCACGCACAGAGCGTCACGAACTCCGTACCGGCATCACCGGTGGCTGAAGGCGAACGCTCGTGGTCGACCATGCGGTTCATCCTGATGCTTCGCGCCGGGCTTGCGCGATGCTGTCCCGCCACTATACGAGTTGCGCCCGAGCGGGCTTTCACCCATTCGGTTCGTGGCTGCCGCGGAGGCCGCATCGGGCGCCAACCTGCTGGTGGGCGTCCTCGGCAGTGATGACTTGCGTTGGCTCGGTGCGATAATCCCGCCATGAGCACCGTCCCCCGCAGCATCCCGCTGGCCGTCGTGGCCGATGGCGCCCCGTCGCTGGAGCCGGGCGTGCGCCAGGTGGCGGAGGACAAGATCGCGCGCTCGCCGGTCGCGTTCGTCGAGGCGCCGGTGCTGCGCAAGCCGTCGTGGATCCGCGTGCGCATCCCGTCCGGCAACGCGGTCCAGCAGCTCAAGGCCAAGCTGCGCGAGAACCGCCTGGTCACGGTGTGCGAGGACGCCAGCTGCCCGAACATCCACGAGTGCTTCAGCCACGGCACCGCGACCTTCATGGTGATGGGCGACGTGTGCACGCGCCGCTGCAGCTTCTGCGACGTGGCCCACGGCCGGCCCAGGCCGCTGGATCCCGGCGAGCCGCAGCGGCTGGCGCGCACGGTGGCCGACATGGGCCTGAAGTACGTGGTGATCACCAGCGTGGACCGCGACGACCTGCGCGACGGCGGCGCCGGGCACTTCGTGGACTGCATCCGCGAGACGCGCGCGGCCTGCCCGGGCATCCGCATCGAGATCCTGACCCCGGACTTCCGCGGCAAGGGCCGCATGGAGCGCGCGCTTTCGATCCTGGCGGATGCGCCGCCGGACGTGTTCAACCACAACATCGAGACCGTGCCGGACCTGTACCGCAACGTGCGCCCGGGCGCCGACTACCAGTGGTCGCTGACCCTGCTGCAGCAGTTCAAGGCGCAGCATCCCGGCGTGCCGACCAAGAGCGGGGTCATGCTGGGCCTGGGCGAGACCATGGAGCAGGTGCGCTCCACCCTGCGCGACCTGCGCGCGCACGACGTGGAAATGGTCACCATCGGCCAGTACCTGCAACCCTCGCCGGCGCACCACCCGCTGCTCCGCTACTGGACGCCGGAGGAGTTCAAGGCGCTCGAGGACTACGGGTACTCGATCGGCTTCAGCCACGTGGCCTCGGGGCCGATGGTGCGCTCCAGCTACCACGCGGACCGGCAGGCCGCCGGCATCGCCTGAGCGGCCCCGGCGTCCGCCGGGCGGCACCCAGCCCCCATTCACACAGGCGCGGCGCGGCGGGCTAGAGTGGGGCTCCTGCCCGCTGGTCCGAACTTCCGGCACTGTCGCGCGGTCCCAACCGCACGCCACCCTGCGCTGACCGGCGCCCCACGCCCAGGATCCCCCGCATGACGCCTGCCCGCCCGCCCGCCGTACGCCTGTTCACCGCCCTGTCCCTGGGACTGGCACTGTCGTTGCCGTTCGCGCTCGCGGCCAGCACCGACGGCGCGTTGCCGACCGGCCCCACCGCCAACCAGGCGACCACCTCGCGCCTGGTGTACGGGCTGCTGTCCGACAGCCGCTACGCCTATCGGCCGCGCGCGCTGGACGATGCGCTGTCGCAGGAGGTGCACACGCGGTACCTGGAGGCGCTGGACCCCGGCAAGATGTTCTTTACCGCGCAGGACGTGGCGGCGTTCGACGGGTATCGCACGCGCCTGGACGATGCCATCAAGGCCGGCGACCTGGCGCCCGCCTGGACCATGTTCGCGCGGTTCCGCCAGCGCGCCGAAGAGCGCATCGCGCATGCGCGCGGCCTGCTCAAGGGCGGGTTCGACTTCAGCGGCCAGGACAGCTTCGCGTTCGACCGCGAGGATGCGCCATGGGCCGCCGACACCGCCGCGCTCGACGCGCTGTGGAAGCAGTCGGTGAAGAACGACTGGCTGCGCCTCAAGCTGGCCGGCAAGCAGCCCGACGAGATCCGCAAGACCCTGGACAAGCGCTACGCCAACGTCCTGGACGGCATCGCCCAGCTCAAGGGCGAGGACGTGTTCCAGAGCTTCCTCAACGCCTACGCCGGCGCGATCGACCCGCACACCGACTACCTGACCCCGCGCAGCGCGCAGAACTTCAACATGACGATCTCCAACTCGCTGGAGGGGATCGGTGCGGTGCTGCAGCGGCAGGACGACGTCGTCCTGATCCGCGAGATCGTGCCCGGTGGCCCGGCCGCGCGTACCGGCAGGCTCAAGCCGGGCGACCGGATCATGGCGGTGGGCCAGGGCGCCTCGGGCGAGATGAAGGACGTGGTGGGCTGGCGCATCGACGACGTGGTGCAGCTGATCCGCGGCGCCGCGGATTCCAAGGTCCGCCTGGACGTGGTGCCCGCCGAGGCCCCGCTGGACAGCAAGCCCGAACGCCTGGTCATCACCCGCGCCCGGGTCCGGCTGGAGGATGCCCGCGCCAAGGCCGAGACCATCACCCTGCCGGCCCAGGCCGGCGCGCCGGCGCGCCGGATCGGCGTGATCAAGCTGCCCGGGTTCTACCAGGACTTCGAGGCGCGCCGCCGGCAGGAGGGCGACTACGCCTCCGCCACCCGCGACGTGGCGCGCATGCTCGCGGAGTTCCGCGCGCAGAAGATGGATGGCGTGGTGCTGGACCTGCGCAACAACGGCGGCGGCTCGCTGAGCGAGGCGGTGGAGCTGACCGGCCTGTTCATCGACCAGGGCCCGGTGGTGCAGGTGCGCGAATCCGGCGGCCGCGTCAGCGTGGACGGCGACCGCACACCCGGCGTGGCCTGGGATGGTCCGCTGGCGGTGCTGGTCAACCGCGGCTCGGCCTCCGCCTCGGAGATCGTGGCCGGCGCGGTGCAGGACTACGGCCGCGGCCTGGTGATCGGCGAGACCACCTTCGGCAAGGGCACCGTGCAGACCATGCAGGACCTGGACCGCTGGCCGGCCAACGAGGAGCCGCGCTTCGGCCAGGTCAAGATGACCATCGCCCAGTTCTTCCTGCCGGGCGGCAGCAGCACCCAGAACAAGGGCGTGGTGCCCGACGTGCGCTTCCCGGCCAGCGTGGACGCCAGCGAATACGGCGAGAGCACCTACGACAACGCATTGCCGTGGACGCGGATCGCCGCCGTGCCGCACACCCGCTACGGCAACTTCGGCGCGCTGGTCGGCAAGCTGGAGGCGCGGCATGCGGCGCGCGTGGCCGGCGACGTGGAGTTCCAGTGGTGGATGGAGGACGTCAAGACCTTCCGCGAGGAGCGCGAGAAGAAGACCGTCTCGCTCAACGAGGCGGAGCGCCGGGCGGAGCGCGACCGCTTCGACGCGCAGCGCAAGCAGCGCGCCGAGGAGCGCAAGCGCCTGGGCATCGCCCTGGATCCCCTGCTGGAAGGACGCTCGGACGACGGCCTGCAGGCCGACGAGCGCAACGTGGCCGAGGACGTGGCGCGCGCCGAGGCGGCGAGGAAGGTCACCGACCCGCTGCTGCGCGAGTCCGCGCACATCCTGGGCGATGCGATCGGCCTGCTGGGCGCGGATGCCAAGCTGGCGGCGCAGGTGTTGCCGAAGGCGCGCACCGCGGGCCACTGGGTGGATTGAGCGGGGCGGCCCAGGCCGCATAATGCAACGACGCGACGGGCGCCTTTCGGCGCCCGTCCTGCATGTCGGGTCCGCCGCGCATGTCGCCAGCCACCGGGGGTTCCATGTCCAGCACCGCCCCAACCGCATCGCGCGTCGCGCTGGCGCTCGCCGCCCTGTACCTGATCTGGGGGTCCACCTACCTCGCCATCCGCTTCGCGCTGGAGGGCGGCTTCCCGCCGTTCCTGCTGGGCGGGGTGCGCTTCCTGATCGCCGGCGGCCTGATGTACGCGGTGTTGCGCTGGCGCGGCATGCCCGCGCCGACCCGCCCGCAGTGGCGCAACGCGACCGTGATGGGCGTGCTGCTGCTGGTGCTGGGCAACGGCATGGTCAACCTGGCCGAGCAGACGGTTTCCTCCGGCATGACCGCGGTGGCGGTGGCCTCCGCGCCGCTGTGGATGGGCGTGTTCGCGGCCATGCGCGGCGACCGCCCCACGCGCATGGAATGGCTGGGCCTGGGCATCGGCTTCCTGGGGGTGCTCTGGCTCAATGCCGGCAGCAGCCTGGCCGCCAGCCCGGTGGGGCTGGTCGCGCTGCTGGTCGCATCGATCGCCTGGTCCTACGGGTCGATCTGGAGCCGCGGCCGCGACCTGCCGTCGCCGTTCATGGCCGCCGCGGCGCAGATGCTGTGCGGCGGCGTGGCCATGTGCGTGCTGGGCGTGGTGGTGGGCGAGCGCTTCGACGGCCTGCCCACGCCGGGCGGGCTGGCCGCGTTCGCCTACCTGATCGTGTTCGGCTCGATCGTGGGCTTCTCCGCCTACATCTGGCTGCTGCACCACGTGCGCCCGGCGCTGGCCGGCAGCTACGCCTACGTCAACCCCGCGATCGCCGTCGGCCTGGGCGCGTGGCTGGCGCAGGAGCGCTTCCGCGCCAGCGAACTGCTGGCGATGGGCGTGATCCTGCTCGGGGTGGTGGCGATCACCTTCGCCAAGACCAGGAAGGTCGCGACGCCAGCGATGTCGGCCAAGGCCGCGGGGGAGTGAGTACGGCGCCGGCCCGCGAGGTGACCCTGGGCCTGTGGATGGCGGCCTTCAGTTTCGTGCTGTGGGGCGTGATGCCGCTGTACTGGCACCTGCTGAAATCGGTGCCGTCGCTGCAGATCGTGCTGCACCGGATCGCCTGGAGCGCGGTGTTCGTCGGCGCGTTCCTGCTCTGGCGCGATGGCCGCCACTGGTTCGCAGGGGTGGTGCGGCAGCCGCGCCTGCGCTGGATGCTGGTGCTGAGCGGCGTGCTGATCGCGTTCAACTGGGGCCTGTACATCTGGGCGGTCAACGCCGGCCACGTGGTGGAAACCAGCCTGGGCTACTTCATCAACCCCCTGCTCAACGTGCTGCTGGGCGTGGTGTTCCTGCGCGAGCGGCTGCGCGTGGCCCAGTGGGTGTCGGTGGCGATCGCCGCGGCGGGCGTGCTCTGGCTGACCGCGGACTACGGGCGCCTGCCGTGGATCGCGCTGGCGCTGGCCGGCTCGTTCGCGCTGTACGGGCTGGTGCGCAAGCTGGCGGCGGTGGATTCGGTCGCCGGGCTGGGCGTGGAGAGCGTGCTGCTGCTGCCGCTGGCGCTGGGCGCGCTTGCCTGGACCGGCCTGCGCGGCGGGGCGGTGTTCGGGCCGGACGCGCTGAGCGCAAGCCTGCTGGTGCTGGCGGGGATCCTGACCGCGCTGCCGCTGGTCGGCTTCGCCTACGCGGTGCGGCGCGTGCCGCTGTCCACGGTCGGGCTGATGCAGTACATCGCGCCCACGCTGCAGCTGCTGATCGGCGTGCTGGTGCTGGGCGAGGCGTTCGACCGCAACCGCGCGATCGGCTTCGTGCTGATCTGGATCGCGCTGGCGCTGTTCGCCGGCGAGGGCCTGCTGCGCGCGGGCCGCAACCGGCCGGTCGCGGCCTGAGGGTCAGGCCGCGCGCAGCGCCTCGGTCACCGGCAGCCGCGCGGCCCGCAATGCCGGGAACAGCCCGCCCACCAGGCCGATGCCCAGCGCCCATTTCAGGCCGGTCCACAGCAGCTCCGGCGAGACCCGGAACTGGAACACCACCTGGCTGAAGTTCTGGCCGAGCGTGCTCACCGTGTAGCCGTTGAACAGCAGCCAGGCCACGGCCGCGCCCAGCAGGCCACCCAGCAGCGCCAGCAGCATGGTCTCCAGCATCACCGCGGCCACCACCGGCAGGCCGCGGAAGCCCAGCGCGCGCAGGGTGGCGATCTCGCGCGCGCGGCCGGCCACCGCGGCGTACATGGTGTTGAGCGCGCCGAACACCGCGCCGATCGCCATGATGCCGCCGATCACCGTGCCCAGGATCTTGATCAGCCGGGTCAGCCCCTCGGACTGCTTGCCGTAGTAGTTGCGGGTGGTCTCGGCATCCAGCTTCAGGCGCGGGTCCGCCGCCAGCGCGGCCTTCAGCCGCTGCAGGCCGTCCTTGCCGTCCAGGGTCAGGGTGACCGACTGGAACGCGCTGCGCTGGTAGGCCGGACCCAGCACCTCGGCATCGGCCCACAGTTCGGATTCGTGCGAATCGCCGGACGCGAACGCGCCCACCACGGTCCACTGCTGGTTGGCCAGCTTCAGCTGCCTGCCCACCTCAAGCCCGCGGAACTGCCGCTGCGCGCCGCGCCCCACCACCACCTCGCGCAGTCCCGGGGTGAACGCGCGGCCTTCCACGATCTTCAGCTGCGGGCGCAGCGCCCACGCGGCCGGGCCCACCCCGCGGAACTGCACGTTGGCGTCGGTGCCATCGGCGCTGGAAGGCAGGTTGACCACCTGCGAGAGTTCCGGCGAAGCCAGCGCCTTGCCGTCCGCGCCGCGCGCGATGCCGGGCAGGGTGGCGATCAAGGGCACCTGCTCGCGGCTGATCACCGAATTGGTCTCCGCCTGCGAACCGCTGCGCAGCAGGATCGCGCTGGTGTCGCTGCCGGTGTTGTCCAGGGTGGCCTTGAAGCCTTCGCCCATCGCCAGCATCGCCACCAGCACGCCGACCACCCCGGCGATCCCGACCACGATCACCAGCGAGGCGCCCCAGCGCTGCGGCAGGCCGGCGATGCCGATCTTCGCGGCCTCGCGCGCGAGCCGCCCGCTGCGGGTGAGCGCCAGCCACAGCGCCACCGCCACCACCAGGCCGAGCACCGCGGGCCAGGGCAGCATGATCCACGCACCCAAGCCGGCTGCCAGCAGCACGACGGTCAGCAGGCCGGCCAGGAATCCCTTGAATCGGTTCATCGCAGTGTCCCCTCAGCGTCCGGCCAGTGCATCGACGATGTTCAGCCGCATCCCGCGCAGCGCGGGCAGCAGGCCCACCACGACGCCGATCAGCGCGGCCAGCGCCAGTCCCATCGCCCAGGTCTGCGGCAACAGGCCCGGCAGCTGGATCATGCCGCCGCTGCCCGCGCTGACCACCGGCACCATCGCCGCCGCGATGGCCAGCCCCAGCGCGCCGCCCAGCAGCACCAGCAGCACCGATTCGGCCAGCACCAGCCACAGCACGCTGCGGTTGCTGAAGCCGATCGTCTTCAGCACCGCCAGTTCCGGGATGCGCTCGCGCACGGCCTGGGCCATGGTGTTGCCGGTCAGCAGCAGCAGGGTGAAGAACACCGCGCCCATGATCCCGGTGACGATCAGCCCGATGTCGGCGAACTGCTTGGCGAAGCTCTGGTTGAACGCGGCCTCGGACTGGGTCTTGGTCTCGTGGTCGGAGTTCGCGCTCAGCGCGTCGATCGCCCTGGCCACCGCGTCGGCGCGGCCGGCGGCGGGCTTGACGATGAACCAGCCCAGGCGGCCCTTGACGTAATCGTTGGCCTCGTCGAAGTACTTCCAGTGGAAGAACATCACGTTCTCCTGGCCCTTCATCTTCGCGTCGTCGACCACGTAGATGCCGCGCAGGGTGAACGTCCAGTCGTTGCTGCCGCGGGTGGGGAAGATGGTGGCCTGCAGCGGAATGGTGTCGCCGATCTTCCAGCCATGCCGCCTGGCCAGCGCCTCGCCGACGATCGCGCCCTGGCGGTCCGCCAGCCACGCCGCCTTCTGGTCCGCCGGCAGCCTGAACTCCGGATACAGGTCCAGGTAGTCCGGGCTCACGCTGAAGTTGGCGAAGAAGTTCTTCGGGTCGCGGTAGATGCCGCCGAACCACGCCGCGAACGCCGCCTTCTCCACCCCGGGCACCGCGCGCACGCGCGCGTCCAGGCTGTAGGGCAGCATCTGCGTGATCGACAGCCGCGACATCGCGATCATGCGGTTGGCCCCTGCGACTTCGCCACCCGAATTGAACGCCACCCGCACCGAGTCCAGCATCCCGAACAGCAGGAACGCGGCGACCACCGAGAGCAGGGTGAGCAGGGAACGCGTCTTGCTGCGGAAGATCGCGGCCCAGACCAGGTGCAGGTATTTCATCGCGTGTGCTCCCTCAGGCCGCGTGCGCGACCTGGTCCACGAGGTTGCCCTTGTCCAGGTGCAGGGTATGGGTGGCGTACTCCGCGGCCTTGGGGTCGTGGGTGACCATCACGATGGTCTTGCCGTGCTCGCGGTTGAGCGCCTGCAGCAGGCCCAGGATCTCCTCGGCCGAGGCGCGGTCCAGGTCGCCGGTGGGTTCGTCGCAGATCAGCAGGGTGGGGTCGGAGACGATCGCGCGGGCGATCGCCACGCGCTGCTGCTGGCCGCCGGACAGTTCCTGCGGGCGGTGCCTGCCACGGTCCTTCAGGCCCACCAGTTCCAGCGCGATCTCGGCGTTGCGCTTGCGCTGCGCGGAGCCCAGCCGGGTCAGCAGCAGCGGCAGCTCCACGTTCTTCTGCGCGGTCAGGGTCGGCATCAGGTTGTAGAACTGGAACACGAAGCCGACGTGGTTGCTGCGCCACTGCGCCAGCTGGCCGGAACCCATCGCGTCGATGCGCTGCCCGGCCACCTCGATCTGGCCGGAGGTGGGCGAATCCAGCCCGCCGATCAGGTTGAGCAGGGTGGTCTTGCCGGAGCCGGACGGTCCCATCAGGGCCACGAAGTCGCCTTCCGCGATGTCCAGGTCGATGCCATGCAGCACGTCCACGGTTTCCGGGCCGCGCCGGTAGGTCTTGTGCAGGTTGCGGATGCTGACGAGGGTGTTCATGGCGTGCCTGCTCGGTTGCGTTGCGTCATTGGAAGGCCAGGGTCGGCGGCGGGAGCGGCCTCAGCCGCGATTTCCGGCAGCGATCAGTCCGCGGTTGGCGCCGCTCCGACCCGTCAATCGGCGTCATTCGTCGTTGTCTGCCTCGTCGGCCGGGCGCACGCGCTCGCCGTCGGCCAGCGATTCGGGCGGATCCAGCACCACCGCATCGCCGGCGGCCAGGCCCTGCAGCACTTCGCGGTCCTCGCCCAGCGTGCGGCCCAAGGTAAGCGCGCGCTGCGCGGCACGCTCGCCGTCGACCACGAAGGCCACGTCGCGCCCGTCGCGCTGCACGATCGCCGCCGCCGGCACCAGCACGCCGGGCGGGCGCTGCGGCTGCGCCTGCACGGGCGCGGCCTGCTCGAGGAAGCCGACCCGCACGCCCATGTCGGGCACGATGCGGGCGTCCTTCGCGTCCAGGCCCACCCGCACCTTGACCGTGGCCTTGCCGCGGTCCGCGGCGGGGATGATGGCGATCACCCTGCCGGGGATCTTCCAGTCCGGGTAGGCGTTGAGGATGGTCTCGGTGGGCATGCCGGGCTTGACCCGGCCGATGAAGGCCTCGCCCACCTCGACTTCCACCTCCAGCGAATCCATGTCCACGATGGTGCCGATGCCGGTGCGGGTGAAGCCGCCGCCGGCCGACAGCGGCGAGACGATCTCGCCCGGCTGCGCGGACTTGGCGATGACCACGCCGGCGAACGGCGCGCGCACGATGGTGTTGTCCACCCCGTTGCTGGCGATCGCCAGGCTGCTGCGCGCGACCTGCGCATTGCGCTGCGCGGTGGCGCGCTGCGCGCGCAGGGCGTCGCGCTGGGCGACGGCCTGCTCGTACTGCGCGCGGCTGACCAGTTTCTGCGCGGCCAGCGTCCCCAGCCGCGCGGCGCTGGCCTCCGCCTCCTGCAGCTGCGCCTGGGTGCCGGCGATCTGGCTCTGCGCGGCGGCGAGCTGCGCGGCCGACAGGTCGCGCTGGGCATCGGCATCCACCGGGTCCAGCCGCGCCATGACCTCGCCGGCCTCGACCCGCTGGCCCTCCTCGATCAGCACCTCGCGCACCTTGCCGGTGATCTTGGCGCTGACCGTGGCCATCCGCCGCGCGACGACATACCCGCTGGCATCCAGCACCGACGCGCTGCCGGCGGCGCCATTGCCGATCGCAACGGCGCTCGCGGTGCGCACCTCCAGCCCCTTGCCGCGGCCCAGCGCGAACCATGCGGCCAGCGCCAGCAGCACGACGCCCGCCGCGACCGCCAGCGCGATCCACAGCCCGCGCCGCGAGGTCGGTGGCGGCGGCGCGTTGCGGTCGATCTTGAGGGACTTGAGCAGGTCGGCGGAGGTGTTCATCGATGGGCTGCAGGCAGGGTGCGCGGAGTGTCGGCGGGTGGCGTGGCGCTGGCTAGTTGCCGGAAGTCACCTTCGCGCGTCCCCGCCACGATGTCAAGTTTCCTTTACACCCCGGTGTCGATCACCGCGCGCAGCGCGCGCAGGTGGATGTCCAGCGCCTTGCGGCCGGGCCGGCTGAGCGCATACCAGGTGACCGGCCTGCGCTCCACGAAGTCCCGCCGCAGGTCCAGGTAGCCCGCCTCCTCCAGCCGGCGCAGCTGGGCGCCAAGGTTGCCGTCGGTGAGTGCCAGTTCCTGCTTGAAGCGGGCGAAGCTGATCTCCCCGTGGCGGGCCAGCAGCACCCCGATCGCCAGCCGCGCGCGGTGTTCGAACGCGGGATCCAGGCGGTCGAGCGCTTTCATTGCGCCCGCTCGCGGGCCGCCGGCTCGGCGCGGCGTGCGCGCTGGGTGGCGAACCCGGCCCAGGCGAGCGACGCGGCGATCACGATGCCGGTGATGGTCCAGGTGTAGGGGGGCGAGGACAGCTGCAGCACGCCATAGGCGCCCAGCATCACCAGGCCGCTCCATAGCAGCGGGCGGTTGAGGTGGATGCCGGCCAGCGCGTAGCCCAACCCCGCCACCAGCAGGAAGGTGGCGGATGCCGCGCCCGGATCGACGCGGCCCAGCACCATCGGCAATGCGCTCAGCAGGAAGCCCAGGCCGACCAGCAGCCAGTGGTAGCCGTAGCGCTTGCCGGCCTGCGCATCCAGGATGCCGTGGCGCCGGGCATCGCGCGTGCCCAGCCACATGCTGAGCAGGCCGCCGCCGATGCCGGCCACCAGCCAGAACGTGCCGGCCAGCCGCGGCGCCAGGTCCGGCAGCGCGAAGCCGACCAGCACGAGCACCGCCCACAGGAAATAGATGGCCGGCACCCCCGGGTCGCCGTCGCGGCGGCGCAAGGCGCCGGCCACGTAGTCCAGGTCATGCCGCAGTTGTTCGGTCGTGGTCATGCGCGTTCCTCCGATGAGTGAGTGCAGAGTACTCTGAAAAACAGAGTTTGCAAGCACGTTTGTGCCGGGCGCTTGGCGGTTGCCCGCCGGCGATGGGTCCGGGTTCAAGCCAAGCGAGCGCACCTTCCGCGGCTGCACGGCCGCGTGGGTCTCTCAGCCGCGCGCGCGCTCCTTCAGCATCGCGTACGCCGCGCGCAGGCCCTGCGCCTCGCCGCCGGC
>CBFGMM010000021.1:0-20892 GCA_965649855.1 uncultured Thermomonas sp.
GACCAGCGCACGTGACACACCCGCGCGCGCAGCCACGTCGGCCATGGTGACCGTGGCGTCCGGCCCGCTGGCGCGCACGCGGGCCAGGTCCACGCCGAGCTTGCGCGCCATCGCGCGCACCGCCGGCAGGGCGCGCACGCCGCCGACCGCGCTGGCGGTCTCCGCGCGCACCGCATCGCCCACCTGCATCGCCCCGACCACGGTGCCGGCATCGGCCTTGGCGGCCTGGTTGGCGTTGGGGTCCTCGGGCTGGCGCTGCTGGGTGGCCTCGATCGCGCCCCCCTCGTTGGACGCCACCACCCGGTTGTCCGGCGCCGGGTCCTGCGATCCCACCGAGTGGCCGCCGCCGTGCCCGTGCGAATGGCCGGTGTCCTGGCCCTCTGCGCGCTGCGGCAGCGACGGGTCGACCTCGAATTCGGCCAGCATGCTGCCGGTCACGATGATGTCCCCCGCGGCGCCGGCGAGCTTCAGGACCTTGCCGCTGACCGGCGAGGGCACGTCGACGACCGCCTTGGCGGTCTCCATCGACACCAGGTTCTCGTCGAGCCGGATGACATCGCCCTCCTTGACGTACCACTCCACGATGGTCGCGTCGGGCAGGCCTTCGCCGAGGTCGGGGAGGAAGAACTTCTTGCTCATCGGGCGTCCTTACGAATGCGCCATCGCGCGCCTGGCGGCGGCGATGATCTTGTCGGTGCTCGGCAGGTACTTCATCTCGAGCCGGAACAGGGGGATGTGGGTGTCGTAGCCGGTCACGCGCTCGACCGGGGCGACCAGGTCGAACATGCATTCCTCGGCGCAGCGCGCGGCGATCTCGGCGCCGAAGCCGGCGGTCTTCGCCGCCTCGTGCACGATCACGCAGCGGCCGGTCTTGGCGATCGATTCGGCGATGGTGGCGAAGTCCAGCGGCTTGAGGGTGGCCACGTCGATGACCTCCGCGCTGATGCCCTCGGCCGCCAGCTTCTCCGCCGCCTCCAGGGTCTCCTTGACCTGCGCGCCCCAGGTGACCAGGGTGATGTCGGATCCGTCGCGCAGCACGTAGCAGACGTCCAGCGGCAGCGCCTCCCCGTCGTCCGGCACCAGTTCCTTGTACTGCCGGTAGATGCGCTTGGGCTCCATGTAGATCACCGGGTCCGGGTCGCGGATCGCGGCCAGCAGCAGCCCGTAGGCGCGCTGCGGGGAACTCGGCATCACCACGCGCAGGCCGGGCACGTTGGTGAAGATCGATTCGTTGGCCTCGCTGTGGTGCTCCGGCGCGCGGATGCCGCCGCCCCAGGGCACGCGCAGCACCATCGGGCAGGTCAGCCGGCCGCGGGTGCGGTAGCGCATGCGCGCGGCGTGGCAGACGATGAAGTCGACCATCGGGTACATGAAGCCGTCGAACTGGGCCTCGGCCACCGGACGCATGCCCTGCGACGCCATGCCGACGGTCAGGCCGGCGATCGTGGTCTCGTCCAGCGGGGTGTCCAGCACGCGCTCGGTGCCGAACGTGGCCGACAGGCCGGCGGTGGCGCGGAACACGCCGCCGTTGACGCCCACGTCCTCGCCCAGCACCACCACCGACGGGTCGTTGCGCAGTTCGTAGGCGAGCGCCTGGGTGATGGCCTCGATCAGGGCGATGGGCTGCGCGCTCACGAGCGGTGCTCCCTGGCGGCCTGGTCCAGCGCGATGGCCTGCTCCCGCTGCGCCAGCACGTCGGCCGGCATGTCCCCGTAGAGGTAGTCGAACATCGCCTCCACCGGCTGCACCGGGGTCTCCAGGTAGGCGTTGATCTCGATGTCCACCAGCGCGCCGCATTCCTCCACCCACGCCTTTTCCTGCGCCTCGTCCCAGGCGCCCTGCGCGGTGAGGTACGTGCGCAGGCGCAGGAACGGCTCGCGCGTCCAGGCCTGCTTGACCTCGTCCTCGCCGCGGTAGCGCCGGGCGTCGTCGGCGGTGGTGTGGTCGTGCAGGCGGTAGGTCATGAATTCGATCACGCTGCCGCCTTCGCCCTTGCGCGCGCGTTCGTGGGCGCGGCGCATCGCCTCCAGCACGGCGATGAGGTCGTTGCCGTCCACCTGCAGGCAGTGCAGGCCGCCGGCGATGCCCTTCTGCGCCAGCGTCTGCGCGCCGGTCTGCGCCTTGCGCGGCACCGAGATGGCCCAGCCGTTGTTGATCACGCACAGCACCAGCGGCAGGGTGTAGGCGCCGGCCGAATTCAGCGCGGCGTAGAAATCGGTCTTCGACGAGCCGCCGTCGCCGCAGCAGGCCACCGCCACCCGGTCCTGGCCGCGCAGCTTGAAGCTCAGCGCGGCGCCCGAGGCCATCAGGCACTGGGTGGAGATCGGCACGCACCACGGGTAATCGTTGCGCGGCACCTCGAAGTCGTTGCCGCGCTCGTCGCCGCCCCAGTACATCAGCACGTCGCGCGGCTTGACCCCGCGCATGAACTGCGCGCCGTATTCGCGGTAGCTGGGCGCGAACACGTCCTCCGGGCGCATCGACGCGCCGATCCCGACGTGGGTCGCCTCGTGGCCCAGGCAGGCCGCGTAGGTGCCCAGCTTGCCGGTGCGCTGCAGGGCGATCGCCTTGGTATCGAAGGTGCGCACGTACAGCATCTGCCTGAACAGCGGGACCAGCGCGGCGGCATCGGCCACCGCGGGTGGCAGCGCGCCGGACAGGGTGCCGTCGGGCTTGAGGTATTGCAGGTATTCGATCTCGAAACTGGCGGCGGTGACCATGGGCGCCCTGCGGGTAGCAAAGTCACGATGATAGCGGCTGGGCTGGAAACGCTGTTGCGCGGCGCAAAAAAAAGGCGCGGCTGCTGCAGCCGCGCCCCAGGAACCACCGGATCCGCGGTTAGGGATTCACGATGACGGCGGAGTTGTTGGACAGGTCCGGATCAGGCAACGGGCCACTGGCCTCAGCGGTCGAGCGGTAGGGGTTGCGCGTCGAGTGGCTGCGCGAATCACGCTGGTTGACCGTGAATAGATGGGTGGAGCCACTCGCCACGCCGCGGGTGTTGTTGCATTCATGCGTGTAGATCGCGATCCGCGCGCAGGTCCAGCCGCTGGGGGCAATCATGGTCACCACGGTGGTCGCCTGCGGAACCACGTCGATGCGTACCTTGGCGGCCGGCGAAGCGTCGGGCCCTCGGTTGCGCAGCGTAAGGCTGTCGGAGTACGAAGCGTAGCGGCCGCCCGGCATCGGAGCTGACCAGCTCAGCTCAAGGTCCGCCAGACGGCCGACGAAGACTTGGGCGGTTGCGCTGTTGTTGCCCGGTACCGGATCCGATGCTTCGGCGTCGACACTCGCGGCAAGCGTCAGTGCCCGGTCGCCCGTCGCCGTGGTGACCGGAACCTCGACGACCACTTCGGCGATGGAACCCGCGGCAAACACCGCGGCGGTGCAGCGGACCGTGGTCGTCTGCGCCACCTCATCCTGCACCGGATCAGTGCAGGTCCAGCCCGCAGGCTCGATCACATTGATCGCCAGAGGGGCATTCAGCACCAGCGACAGTATCGGAACCACGTCGCTCGGGCCGGTATTGCTCGCCAGGACGCGGTAGGTCGCGGTTGATCCTGCGGGTACATTCATGGCGCTGACCGAAGCTTCCACGCGCAGATCGGCGAAGCGGAAGGCCGGCACGCTGATCGACAGGCGCACCGGGTCATGGTCGGAGGTGCGCAAGGGGCTGCCCGCGGTGGCGAAATGGTGCACGCCGAAGTCCGCGTTGATGCGCGCGTGCTCCACCACCACGTCGCTGACGCCGGCATCCAGCAGCAGGGCTTCGTTCACCAGCACGTGGTCCAGGGTCTGCGCGCTGCCGTTGAACACGTACGAGTAGCGCTCGGCGGCGTTGGCGACCAGTTCGCTGCCGTCCACCAGCTGGCGCTCCAGCGGGCTCGCGAAGTGGGTCAGCACTTCGCTCTCCGGGACGGGATTGCCGCGCACGATCCCCATCACGTCCACGTAGCCGTCGTTGAACTCGAAGGCGTTGAAGTCGCCGACCAGCACGATCTTCTCGCCCGGCGCCGCCTTCTGGAAGCTGTCCACCAGTTCCGCCAGGTACGCCGCCTGCAGGCCGCGCTTGGTGCGCACGCGGTCGCCGTCGGTGGGCCAGCCGGAGCCGCCGGCGCCGGTGTCGTCGATGCCGTTGAGCGAGCGCAGGTGGTTGACGACGACCGTCAGCGGGTAGCTGGCGCCGTTGCCCTGGCGCACCACGCCGCGCAGCACCAGCGGCGGACGGTCGTTGAGCAGGGACTGGCTGCCGTCCGGGTTGTTGAACAGGGTGTCCTTGCCGTACTGGACCACGCTGGTCACCTCGACCCGGCTGGCGCCCGCGGCCACCGCGCGCGCGCTGACCAGGAAGCCCACGTTGATCCCGCCCGGGTCGTTGCCCTGTTCCAGGTAGGGCACGTAGGCCGGGGCGCGCGGGCAGGTGCTGTTGATGCGGTCGGCCAGCAGGCCCAGCACGCGCAGGTGCTCCACTTCCACCACGCCCAGGATGTCGGGCGCCTTCAGCCAGTCGCAGATCGCGGTGGCGGTCTTGGTCAGGCGCTTGTCCAGCGCCGCCGCGGTCAGGGTCACGCCGCCGTTGCGGTCGTTGACCTCGTCGTAGAAGCGCAGCAGGTTGAACGCGCCCACGGTGATGTCGTCCACCGCCGGGTCGCTGACGGCGGTGGGATTCTTGCCGCTGGACACGCCGATCGGCGCGGACGCGTCGGGCAGCAGGGCCCAGGTGCCGCCGAAGTAGTCCAGCACGCCCACCAGGCCGGTCACCGCGGTCTCCGCGTCCACGGCCAGGGCACTTGCGCCGACCTGGCCGCGGCTGCGCACCATCAGGCGCTCGGCGTTGGTATCGAAGCGCGGCGGGTTCTTGCCCGGCGGGATCGGCACCACGTCCAGCACGCCGATGCCGGGCTCCCGGAACGGACGCTCCACCTCCGGCAGCACGCCCTGGAACACGCCGGTGGTGCTGGCGGTGGCGCTGGACTCGGTGATGTTGCCCTCCGAGCCCTGCACCACCCACAGCGCGGGCAGGCTCAGGCGCATGCCTTCGTGGCGCTCCATCGCGCCCGGCGCGCTGCCGGCGGCCATCAGGGCGGGATCCGGCACCACCGCCACGGGCAGTGCGTTGCCGGTGCTCATCGCGGTCACGGTCGGGGAGACGATCTGGGTGATCGAGAGCTGGTTGAGGTTGGTGCCGGGGGTGAACTCGGACACCGTGCCGCTGACGCGCACGCGGTTGCCTACCGCGGCCGCGGCCGGCGGCGCGGCGCTGGTGAAGACGAAGATGCCCTCCGACGTCAGCGGGTCGGCGTCGGCCTCGGCGTCCGCGGTCTGCAGGAAGAAGCCGTTGTTGAACTTCAGCGCGGTGACGATGCCCTCGGTCACCACCATCTGGCCGGCCAGCGGCGAGGTGAGCCCGCTGCCCTGGACCTGGGCGATCGGGGTGACGGTGATGTCGTCATCGACGATGGTGCCCACACCGGTGCCGTCGGCCACGTTGGCGCCGGTCACGTTGCCGACGTTGACCAGGAACGACTCCTCCGGCTCCATTACCGTGTCGCCTACGATCTGCACCGCGAAGCTGGCGCTGGTCTGTCCCTGCGGGATGACCTGGCCGACCAGGCTGCGCGCCAGGTAGTCGCCGGGCGATGTCGCCGTTCCGTCGGCGGTGGCGATGTCGAAACTCACGCCGCCGGGGCCGGCCGGCGCGCTCAGGCTGACCGTGAAGGCCATGCTGGTGGTGCCGCTGTCGCCCTCCGCCAGCGAAACATCGTTGATGCTCAGCGCGGGCAGGCCGCCCACCGCGTTGGGGGTGAGCGAGACGTCGTCGATGGCCAGGCCGTCGTCGGAGCTCGCGGCATCGAAGTCCTGCCAGCGGATGCAGAAGGATCCGCCGGCCGCGATCGACAGGCCGCTGATCTCCGCGCTGCGCGCGGTGCGGTTGGCGGCGGCGTTGCCGTCCTTGGCGCCCACGGTGGCCGTGGTGGGGGTGGTGAAGTCCAGCGCGTCGACATCGGTCCAGGTCCCGTTGCCGATGGCGCTGGCGTCGACGCTGTACTGGAAGTCGATGCGGTCCGTGCGGTTGATGGTGCCGAGCCGCCACTGCTCGCCGGTATAGGCCACCGACATGGCGGTGATGGTGGTGCCGGTGCTGTTGGTGAAACACGCGCCGTACAGGGGCACCAGGGTTCCGCTGCGCAGCGAGCCCAGGGCGCGGTCGCTGCTGCCCGCGGAGCCGTAGCTGTAGACGTCGCCGGCGTTGCCGCTTCCGGTGTCGACCGCGTACTGCTGGTTGACCCGTGCGGCGGTCCCGGTTTCCAGGATCTGCCAGCCGGTGGGCAGCGCGGTGTTGGTTGTCGTGCCGGCGGTGTTCGCCAGGGTATTGAAGTCCTGGGTGTACGCCCCGCCGGTCAGCGAGGCGTTCTGCGCGGCAAGCGGCGCCGAGCAGGCGAGCAGGACCAAGGCCGCAAGCGCATTGCGAGTGGACGACATCGTTGGTGTTCCCCCGAAAAATGACGGGCCACCCCTGGCCCGTTGCGCGATTCTGCGGCATTTCCATGACGCCTGCATGGCAGCCGCGTTCAGCTTCCCGGGCCCGTGCCAGAATGCCGGCATGGCCATCGATCGCAACCAGCGCCCGCTCGAGGACAGCATCCACACCGACCTGGAGGGCCGCCTGACCTATGGCGGTTACCTGCGCCTGGACCGGCTGCTGGCCGCGCAGCAGCCGCTTTCGCAGCCGCCGCACCACGACGAGATGCTGTTCATCGTGCAGCACCAGGTGAGCGAGCTGTGGCTGAAGCTGCTGATCCACGAACTGTCGGCGGCCACGGCGCACCTGCGCGAGGACCGGGTCTGGCAGTTCGGCAAGGTGGCGGCGCGCTGCAAGCGCGTGCTGGACCAGCTGACCGCGCAGTGGTCGGTTCTGGAGACGCTGACGCCGTCCGAATACATGGAGTTCCGCGAGATCCTGGGGCCCTCGTCGGGCTTCCAGTCGCTGCAGTACCGCACCGTGGAGTTCCTGCTGGGCAACAAGAACGCGGGGATGCTGCGCGTGTTCGCGCACGATGCGCCGGGCCATGCGGCACTGGAGGAGGTGCTCAACGCGCCCAGCCTGTACGACGAGTTCCTGCGCTACCTGGCGCGCTGGGGCCACGCGGTCCCGGAGATCCACGTCGAGCGCGACTGGTCGCAGCCGCACGTGCTGGACCCGGGCCTGGTTCCGGTGTTCGAGCGGATCTACGAGGACACCGACCGCTACTGGCGCGAGTACGCGCTGTGCGAGGACCTGGTGGACCTGGAGACCCAGTTCCAGCTGTGGCGCTTCCGCCACATGCGAACGGTGATGCGGATCATCGGCTTCAAGCGGGGCACCGGCGGTTCCAGCGGCGTGGCCTTCCTGCGCAAGGCGCTTGAACTGACCTTCTTCCCGGAGCTGTTCGAGGTGCGCACCGTGATCGGGCCGGAGCGCGGCTACGGCGAGGACGATCCGCCGCGCTGATCCTCGCCGGCGCGGCCTTCAGCGCGGGCCGGGCCGTCTGCTAGGCTCGGCGCTGGTGTTCCCAGCCCAAGGACCGCGATGAACCAGCCCGTGCCCGCCGCCCCGCGCGGTTTCGTGACCCGCCTGCTCGACGGCGTCGAGCGCATCGGCAACAAGCTGCCGGATCCCGCGGTGCTGTTCCTGATCCTGATGCTGGTGGTGTGGCTGGTGTCGGCGTGGATGTCGACCATGAGCTTCTCCGAGCTGGACCCGCGCAGCGGCGAGGCGCTGCAGGTCAGGAACCTGCTGGCCGGGACCAGCCTGACCGGCTTCATGGCGACGATGGTCAACACCTTCGTCACCTTCCACCCGCTGGGCGTGGTGCTGGTGGCGATGCTGGGCCTGGGCGTGGCCGAGCACACCGGCTTCATCAGCGCCGGCCTGCGCGCGATGCTCTCGGTGACCCCGAAGATGCTGCTGACCCCGATGCTGATCGCGGTGGGCATCCTCAGCCACGTGGCGGTGGACGCGGGCTACGTGCTGGTGATCCCGCTGGGCGCGGTGATCTTCTACGCGGCGGGGCGGCACCCGCTGGCGGGCATCGCGGCGGCATTCGCCGGCGTCTCGGGCGGCTTCTCGGCGACCTTCTTCGTGCCCTCCAGCCTGGACCCGCTGCTCTCGGGCCTGACCCAGGCCGCGGCCCAGCTGATCGACCCCACCGTGGTGGTCAATCCGCTCAACAACTACTTCTTCACCACCGCCTCGACGTTCCTGATCATCCTGGTGGGCTGGTTCCTCACCGACCGGGTGATCGAGCCGCGCCTGCGCGGCACGCCGGTGGACGGCGATGCCAGCCAGATGCCGACCATGGAAACGCTGCAGCCTGCCGAGAAGCGCGGGCTGGGGCTGGCGCTTGCCGCGATGGTGGTCGGCGCGGTGCTGCTGGTGCTGTCCGCGCTGTCGCCCGCCTCGCCCTGGCGCGCGCCTGCCGATGCGCCGTCCGGCGCGGGCGAGCTGCTGGTGTCGGCCGCCCCGCTGATGCAGTCGATCGTGCCGCTGATCTTCCTGTTCTTCCTGCTGCCGGGCATCGTCTACGGCTATGCCGCGGGCACGGTGAAGACCCACCGCGACGTCATCGCCGGCATGTCCAAGGCGATGAGCGGGATGGGCTACTACATCGTGATGGCGTTCTTCGCCGCGCAGTTCATCTATGCCTTCGGCCAGAGCAACCTGGGCGCGCTGATCGCGATCAAGGGCGCCAACTGGCTGCAGGCGATGGGCTTCCCCACCGCGCTGACCATCGTCGGCATCGTGCTGCTGTCCGGGTTCGTCAACCTGTTCGTGGGCTCGGCCTCGGCCAAGTGGGCGCTGATCGGCGCGGTGATGGTGCCGATGCTGATGCAGCTGGGCCTGTCGCCCGACCTGACCCAGGCGGCCTACCGGGTGGGCGACTCCTCGACCAACATCATCACCCCGCTGCTGCCGTACTTCCCGTTGATCGTGGTGTTCTGCCAGCGCTACGTGAAGTCCGCCGGCATCGGCACCCTGCTGGCGCTGATGCTGCCGTTCTCGGTGACGTTGCTGGTGCTGTGGAGCGGCTTCCTGCTGGCGTTCTGGGGGCTGGGCCTGCCGCTGGGCATCGGCGCCAGCTACGTGTATCCCGCAGGCTGAATGCGCCCGGTGGCGTTGCCGGTTTGACGCGACGCCCGCGCGTGCGTGATGCTCGCGCGGTCCCGCGTCCCCGACGTGGGGGACGCATTCCTCCCGCCATGCCGCGTCATGGCCCGCGCACAGGTGTCATTGCATGAGTTCGATCCCGCCCGTCGCCGCTGCCGAGGGCAAGACCTTCCTCGGCCATCCGCGTGGCCTGTACATGCTGTTCTTCGCGGAGATGTGGGAGCGCTTCTCGTACTACGGGATGCGCGCGCTGCTGGTCCTGTACCTGACCAAGCACTGGCTGTTCTCCGACGGCGACGCATCCATGATCTACGGCGCGTACACCGCGCTGGTCTACATCACCCCGGTGATCGGCGGCTACCTGGCGGACAAGTACCTGGGCCAGCGCAAGGCGGTGCAGTACGGCGCGGTGCTGCTCACCATCGGGCATTTCCTGATGGGCTTCGAGGGCAGCGGCGGCGACAACAGCCCGGCGCTCAACGTGTTCTGGCTGGCGCTGGCCTTCATCATCGTCGGCACCGGGTTCCTGAAGGCGAACATCTCGGTGATGGTGGGCCAGCTGTACCCGCGCACCGACGTGCGACGCGACGGCGCCTACACGATCTTCTACATGGGCATCAACCTGGGCGCGTTCCTGGGCGCGCTGCTGTGCGGCTACCTCGGCGAGACCTACGGCTGGAAGTACGGCTTCGGGGCGGCCGGCGTGGGCATGCTGCTCGGGCTGATCGTGTTCGTGATCGGACGCCCGTCGCTGCGCGGCAAGGGCGAGTCGACCAATCCGCAGCGCCTGCGCGAGCGCACCCTGGGCCTGCCCTTCGAGTGGCTGCTGTACGCCCTGGGCCTGGTGCTGGTGGTGGTGTGCTGGTTCATGGTGCAGAACCAGCAGATCGTGGGCGGGGCGCTGGGCGTGTGCGGCATCCTGCTGCTGGGCTACGTGGTGTGGATCGCGACCACCCGGCTGGACCGCCACGCGCGCGACCGCATCTTCGCGGCGATGCTGCTGATGGTGGGTTCGGTGCTGTTCTGGTCGCTGTTCGAGCAGGCGGGTTCGTCGCTGAACCTGTACACCGACCGCTACGTCGACCGCAACATGATGGGCTGGGAAGTCCCGGCATCGATGTTCCAGTCGATCAACTCCTTCTACATCATCCTGCTGGCGCCGCTGTTCGCCGGGCTGTGGACCTGGCTGGGCCGCAAGGGGCTGGAGCCCTCCGCCCCCGCCAAGTTCGGCCTGGCGATGGTGCAGCTGGGCGCGGGCTTCCTGGTGCTGGTGGCCGGCGCCGCGGCGATGGCAACCGGCGACCTGACCCCGGTCCTGTTCATCTTCCTGATCTACCTGCTGCACACCACCGGCGAGCTCTGCCTCTCCCCGGTGGGCCTGTCCGCGATGAACCGGCTGGCGCCCGCCCACATGGCGAGCCTGATCATGGGCGCGTGGTTCTTCGCCTCGGCCACCGGCAATTTCGTGGCCGGGATGATCGCCGCGGCCACCGGGTCCGAGGCGGCCTCGGGCGAGGGCGCGGCGCAGCAGGTGGTGCTGGACGTGTACAGCCGGATCGGCTGGATCGCGGTGGGCGTGGGCATCGCGTTCGTGATCCTGGCGCCGCTGGTCAAGCGCCTGATGCACCTGGACACGCTGCGCGACGAGGGCGACCACGCCCTGGCCGGCGAGCGCGAACTGGCCGAACCGGCCGCGGCCGGCATGCATCCGGAAGACGAGCGCCGCTGATCCCGCGGGCGGTGCGCGGCAGGCGAACGGCGGCTTCGGCCGCCGTTCGCGCATGCGCGATTCGTCGCGTGCGGTGGCTTGGTAGAATGCGGGTTCGCACCGAGGAGGCATCGCCATGAGCGCCCGACCCCAGACCCAAGGCCCCAACCTGGGCATGCAGGTGACCACCTTCGAGAACCCGATGGGGATCGACGGCTTCGAGTTCGTGGAGTTCGCGGCGCCCGCGGGACAGGCCGACGCCATGCGCGCCTACCTCGCCAGCATGGGGTTTTCCGCCACCCGCCGGCACCGCACCCGCGCCATCACCCTGTTCCGCCAGGGCGGGGTGAACTTCCTGCTGAACGAGGAGCCGGAGTCCTTTGCGTCCGATTTCGCCGCCGCGCACGGGCCGTCCGCCTGCGGCTTCGCGATCCGCTTCCGCACGCCGGTGGCGCAGGTGCTGCAGACCGTGCTGGGCAACGGCGGCGAGCCGGTCACCCACCGGGCCGCGACGCGCGCGATCGATGCGCCGGTGGTCAAGGGCATCGGCGACTGCATGCTGTACCTGGTCGACGCCAATGCCGGCGACGTGTACGCGGACTTCGACCCGATCCCGGGCGCGGAGCAGGACCCGAAGGGCTTCGGGCTGACCTTCATCGACCACCTGACCCACAACCTCTACTTCGGCAACATGCAGAAGTGGAGCGACTACTACGAGAAGCTGTTCAACTTCCGCGAGATCCGCTACTTCGACATCAAGGGCGCCAAGACCGGCCTGGTGTCCAAGGCGATGACCGCGCCGGACGGCATCGTGCGCATCCCGCTCAACGAATCCAGCGACCCGAAGTCGCAGATCAACGAGTACCTGGACACCTACAAGGGCGAGGGCATCCAGCACATCGCGCTGTTCACCGACGACATCTACGCCACCGTCGAGGCGATGCGCGAGCGCGGCGTGGCCTTCCTGGACACCCCGGACACCTATTTCGAGGTGATCGACGCGCGCGTGCCCGGCCACGGCGAGGACGTGCCGCGGCTGGCCCGCAACAAGATCCTGATCGACGCGGATCCCGAGACCAAGCAGCGCAAGCTGCTGCAGATCTTCACCCAGAACGCGTTCGGCCCGATCTTCTTCGAGATCATCCAGCGCAAGGGCAACGAGGGCTTCGGCGAGGGCAACTTCCAGGCCCTGTTCGAGAGCATCGAGCGCGACCAGATGAAGCGCGGGGTGCTGTGATCTGTACGAGCCCCCCTGCCGGGTGCGGAAGAGGGGTCGGGGTGGGCGCAACCGGGACGCGGCAGGAATGAGCATCGACAGCAACGGCTACCAGTCCGGCTTCGGCAACGAGTTCGCCAGCGAGGCGGTCCCCGGCACCCTGCCGGTGGGACGCAACTCGCCGCAGCGCGTGGCGCACGGCCTGTACGCCGAGCAGATCAGCGGCACCGCGTTCACCGCGCCGCGCCATGCCAACCGGCGCAGCTGGCTGTACCGCATCCGCCCCGCGGCGATGCACGGGCCGTTCGCGCTGGTCGCCCAGTCGCGGCTGCACAATGATTTCGACGCCGGCCCGGTGACCCCGGACCAGCTGCGCTGGAACCCGCTGCCGATCCCGGACGCGCCCACCGATTTCGTGGACGGGCTGCTGACCATGGCCGGCAACGGCTCGCCGGCGGCGCAGTCGGGGATCGGCATCCACATGTACGCGGCCAACCGCGACATGCAGGGCCGCTTCTTCTACGACGCCGATGGCGAACTGCTCATCGTCCCGCAGCAGGGCCGCCTGCACATCGAGACCGAGCTCGGCGTGATCGACGTGGAGCCGCAGGAGATCGCGGTGATCCCGCGCGGCATCCGCTTCCGGGTGTCGCTGCCGGACGGCGAGGCGCGCGGCTACATCTGCGAGAACTTCGGCGCGTTCATGCGCATCCCGGACCTGGGCCCGATCGGCAGCAATGGCCTGGCCAATCCGCGCGATTTCCTGACCCCGAACGCGGCCTTCGAGGACGTGGAAGGGGATTTCGAGCTGGTCGCCAAGTTCCAGGGCCACCTGTGGCGCGCCGCCATCGGCCACTCGCCGCTGGACGTGGTCGGCTGGCACGGCAACCACGCGCCCTGCAAGTACGACCTGCGGCTGTTCAACACGATCGGTTCGATCAGCTACGACCATCCGGACCCGTCGATCTTCCTGGTGCTGACCTCGCCCAGCGACACGCCGGGCGTGGGCAACATGGATTTCGTGATCTTCCCGCCGCGGGTGCTGGTGGCGCGCGACACCTTCCGCCCGCCGTGGTTCCACCGCAACATCGCCAGCGAGTTCATGGGCCTGATCCACGGCGCCTACGACGCCAAGGCGGAGGGCTTCGCCCCGGGCGGCGCCAGCCTGCACAACTGCATGACCGGCCACGGGCCGGACGCGGCCACCTTCGACAAGGCGAGCAGCGCGGACACGTCGAAGCCGGATTACGTGGACGGCACCATGGCCTTCATGTTCGAGGCACGCAGCGTGATCCGCCCGACCCGCGACGCGCTGGACGCGGCGCACCGGCAGCGCGACTACCAGGCGTGCTGGGCCGGGCTGCGCAAGCAGTTCACGCCGCCGGGCTGAGGCCCGCGGGCGCGGCTTCGCGGCCCGTTCACCGCCGGTGGCGAGACTGGGTTACCGCCGTCGAGGAACCCGTGCGATGCGCCTCCTGAAGCCGCTGGCCGTGCTGGCCGCACTTGCATCGTCGAGCGCCTGCACCGATCGCTCCGCCCCCACGCAGCCCGAACCGGCCGCAGCGCCGGCAGCGAAGGCGGCGACGGCAGGCTCGCCGCGCGCCGAGGCGCCGGCGGAAGGCGCGGTCGGCTTCCACGGCTTTGGCCCCGCCGCGTTCGGCGCCAGCGCGGAGCAGGTGCGCATGGCCTGGGGCGGCGACTTGGGGGACGCGACGCCCGACCAGCCCGGCGGCTGCTATTACCTCATTCCGCAACCGCTGGGCGCCGGGGGCTACCGCACCGCCTTCATGATCGAGGGCGACCGGTTCGTGCGCATCGACATCCGCCGCGACGACGTGGCGGCCCCCGGCGGCGGCAAGGTGGGCATGACCAAGGCGGAGATCGCCGAGCGCTACCCCGGCCGCGTGCAGGCACTGCCGCACAAGTACAGCGACGGCCAGTACCTGCGCATCCGCGATGCGGCGGGCGGGCCGGGCGTGCTGGTGTTCGAGACCGACGGCACCGGCGATGCGGCGAGGGTGGACGAGTGGCGCGTGGGCCTGCCGCCGCAGGTGGACTACGTGGAGGGGTGTTCCTGATCGGTCGAACCGGGGGCGGGCGTGGATCCGCCCGGGCGCGGCGCGATTCCGCCGACCGCATCCACGCCAGCGCCGGGCAGCGGCGGGCGCTCCGCCATGTGCAGCGCCAGCGCCGCCTTGGCCATCAGGTGCGCGCTGATCGGCGCGGTGATGAACAGGAACGCGGTGATCAGCAGTTCGCGCGGCTGCGGGTCCGTGCCGGCCAGCGCGTGGTAGCCCACCGAGGCCAGCAGCACGCAGCCCACGCCCAGGGTGCTGGCCTTGGTCGGGGCGTGCAGGCGCTTGAAGAAGTCGGACAGCTTCAGCAGGCCGATCGAGCCGACCAGGATGAAGAAGCAGCTGGCGGCCAGCAGCAGCACCAGCGCGATGGCGGCGAGCCAGCTCATTCCACGATGTCCCGGCGCAGCACGTACTTGCTGAGCACCACGGTGCCCACGAAGCCCAGCATGGCGATGATCAGCGCCGCCTCGAAATAGACCGCGGTGCCCAGGTGCATGCCGAACAGCACCAGCAGCGCGATCGCGCAGACGTACAGGGTGTCCAGCGCCAGGATCCGGTCCGGCACGCTGGGGCCGCGGGCCAGGCGCACCAGCGCCAGCAGCATGGCCAGCCCCACCAGGTGCATGGACACCACCACCGCCAGCGCGACCAGCGCCTGCGGGGTCACGGGAAGATCTCCATCAGCGGTGCCTCGTAGCGGGTCTTGATCTCGCGCACCAGGGCCTCGGCGTCGCCCAGGTTGAGCACGTGCACCAGCAGGTGGCGGCGATCGTCGGACAGGGCGAACGACACCGTGCCGGGCGTCAGCGTGATGATGCTGGTCAGGGCGGCGATGCCGTGGATGTTGGCGATGTCCAGCGGCACCCAGACGAAGCCGGGCGTGATCCGCCGCTGCGGGCCCAGCACCTGCAGGGCGACGGTCACGTTCGCCCGCACGATGTCCAGGAGCAGCATCCCGAGCAGCCGGGGCACCCCGCGCAGCCGGCCGATGCGCGCGAATTCGCGGTCCAGCCGCGCGGCGAAGGGCGGGATCACGAGCGCCAGCAGGAGCGCCATGACCACCAGCCCGACGCTGATCCGGTCGTGCATGAGCAGCCAGAAGCAGAACACCGTCGCCGACAGCGGCGGCGAGGGCAACAGGCGTGCGCGCAGCGTGGCCGACATCAGGGCGCCCTCTCGGCCGGGGTGGCGGCGCGGACCTGCTGCACGTAGTCGGCGGGCGACAGCAGCTGCTCGGCGGTGGCCCGGGTGTAGTCCAGCATCGGCGCGGCGGCCACCGCCAGCGCGATGCCCATCGCGACCAGCGCCACCGTGGCCGCCGTCTCCAGCGGGCGGCTCGGCGCATCCGGCATTTCATCCGGCGGGACGTACTCGGCCAGGCGCTCGGACGGCGCACCCGGCCAGGGTTCGACGCGCCAGAACAGCCGGGTGCCCGCGCGCGCCAGGCCGACCAGCATGACGAAGCTGCTGCCAAGGACCAGGCTCCAGACCCAGGCCGTGCGGCTGCCGGGCGGCACCGATTCCAGCAGCAGCAGCTTGCCGATGAACCCCGAGAGCGGCGGCAGCCCGGCAAGCGAAACCGCCGACAGCAGGAACAGCACGCCGGGCAGGGTGCGCCGGGGCAACGCCGACACCAGGTCCTTGCGGTCTCCGGCGCGGCCACGCCGGCGTCGCACCAGGTCGGCGATCAGGAACAGCGCGGCGCCCGCCAGCGTACTGTGCACCAGGTAGTAGAGCCCGGCGGCGATGCTGCCGGTGGTGGCGACGCCGAACGCCAGGAACAGGGTGGCGGCGGATCCCACCACCAGGTAGGCCGCCAGCATGCGCAGCTGGCGCACCGCCAGCGCACCGAGCGATGCCAGCACCAGGCTTGCGCCGCCGAGGACCAGCAGCGCGGGCCAGGCGAAGCCCTCCAGCGCACCCAGGGCACCAAAGCTCAGGGTGGTCACGCGCAGCACCGCGTACAGGCCCACCTTGGTCATCACCGCGAACAGCGCCGCCACCGCGGCCGGCGCGTGCGTATAGGACAACGGCAGCCACAGGTACAGCGGCAGCAGCGCCGCCTTGGCGCAGAACACGACCAGCATCAGCCCGGCGACGGCCTGCAGCAGGGCCTGGTCCCGGGCCGGCGCCTGCGCCACCCGCACCGCGATCTCCGCCAGGTTGAGCGTGCCCAGCAGGCCGTACAGCAGCCCCAGCGCGACCAGGAACAGGGTCGATGCGGCGATGTTGAAGGCCACGTAGTGCATGCCCGCGCGCATGCGCTCGCCGCGCCCGCCGCTGAGCAACAGGCCGTACGAGGCGATCAGCAGCACCTCGAAGAACACGAACAGGTTGAACGCATCGCCGGTCAGGAACGCGCCGTTCAGGCCCATCAGCTGGAACTGGAAGAATGCGTGGAAATGCGGCGCGCGCCGGTCCCAGCCGGCGCACGCGTGCAGCAGGCAGGCGGCACCGAGCGCCACCGCGAGCAGCAGCATCAGCGCCGCCAGCCGGTCGACCATCAGCACGATGCCGATCCGCGCCGGCCAGTCGCCGAGCAGGTACACGGCGATGGTCCCGCCCGATGCGTCGCGCGCCAGCATCGCGCCCACCACCAGCAGCACGCCCATCGAGGTCCAGGCGACCACGCGCTGGGGCAGCATGCCGAAGCGGCGGTGCTCGAAGAACAGCGCGAGCGCGGCCGCCAGCAGCGGCACCAGGACCGGCAACAGCGGCAGGTGGTTCATGCGCCACCGTCCTGCGCGCGCCGCGCGTCCTCGTGCCTGCGGCGTTCGCGGTCCTCCCGCGCGACCTCCGCGGCGTGGCCGTCGACGTGGTCGCTGCGGTTGTCGGCGCGGCTGCGGATCGCCACCACGATGCTGACCGCGGTCATCGCGAAGGCGATCACGATCGCGGTCAGCACCAGCGCCTGCGGCAGGGGATCGGCGTAGTGCGCCAGCGTGGTCGCCACGCCGTCGCGCAGTACCGGCGGCCTGCCGGCCACCAGCCGGCCTCCGCTGAAGATCAGCAGGTTGGTCGCGTACGACAGCAGGGTCAGGCCCAGGATCACGTCGAAGCTGCGCGCGCGCAGCAGCAGGTACACGCCGCAGGCGGTCAGGATGCCGATCGCGCTGGCCATCGCCAGTTCCATCAGCCGGCCTCGCCCGTGCGCACCGAGCGCATCCCAGGCTGGATCACGCCCGACTGCGCCGTCCGCGTGCGCGAACCGCGGATGGTGCCCAGCATCGACAGGATCAGCATCGCGCCGCCGAACACCACCAGGTAGACGCCGATGTCGAACCCGATCGCACTGGCCAGCGGCACGTGGCCGATCACCGGCAGGTGCAGGTCCAGGTGCCCGCTGCTGAGGAACTCCAGGCCGAACAAGAGCGAGGCCGCGCCGCTGAGCCCCGCCACGACCAGCCCGACGCCGACGCAGCGGATGTAGTCGAAGCCGAAGCGCGACTCCACCGAGGCGGCGCCCTGGATCACGTACTGGGTCAGCAGCGGCACCGCCAGCACAAGGCCCGCGATGAAGCCGCCGCCCGGCGCGTTGTGCCCGCGCAGGAACAGGAACACCGAGACGGTGAGGGTCAGCGGGAACATCACCTGCGCCAGGTCCGCGGGGACCGGCAGCTGCAACGGCGGTCCGGCCATCACCTTCTCCGGCGCCATGCGGGCGCGCCGCAGCAGCGCATGCACGATCAGCGCGGCGATCGCGAACACGGTGATTTCGCCAAAGGTGTCGAAGCCGCGGAAGTCCACCAGGATCACGTTGACCACGTTGCGGCCGTAGGCTTCCGGCAGCGAGCGGGCGAGCATCTCCAGGCTGGCCGGGTCGGCCGGCGCGCGCGTCATCATCGCGTAAGCCAGCACCGCGACCCCCGCGCCCGCCGCCAGGGCGACGACTGCGTCGCGCGCGCGCCGCAGCGGCGCGCGCTCCGGTGGCGACCGCGCCGGCAGGTAGTGCAGGCCCAGCAGCAGCAACGCCAGGCTGACCATTTCCACCAGCAGCTGGGTCAGGGCCAGGTCGGGCGCGGACAGGAACACGAACGCCAGGCTCACCATCAGCCCCGCGCCGCCCAGCACCACCAGCGCCAGCAACCGCTGCCGATGCAGGCGCACGGTGAGCAGCGCGCAGGCCACCAGCGCCAGCCAGAGCAGCCAGCCCAGCACCGGCAGCGGTTGCGGCGCGCCCCACTGGATCCCGCCAGGCACGCCGAGCCAGAAGGGTGCGGCGCCCGCGGCGAGCGCCGCCAGCACCAGCCACAAGAGGCTGCGCTGCAGGCTGCCGTTCGCGACCGAGCCGGTGAAGCGCTCCGCCAGCGCATACAGCGCGTCCATGTTCCAGTGGAACAGGCGGCGGCCCAGCGAGCGCCGCACGATGGCATGCAGGTCCAGCACCCGGCGCAGCCCCAGGTACAGCGCGATGCCGCCGGCGATCCCGGCCAGGCTCATCAGCAGCGGGGTGTTCACGCCATGCCAGATCGCCAGGCTGTACGCGGGCATCGCCGGGCCCAGGATCGAGCCTGCCGCCGCGTGCAGGACGGGCGCCACCGTGAGCGCGGGGAACATGCCGACCGCCACGCACAGCAGCACCAGCACTTCCACCGGGATCTTCATCCAGCGCGGAGGTTCGTGCGGGGTGCGCGGCAACGGGCCTTCGGCCTCGCCGAAGAAGGTTTCCATGATGAAGCGCAGGCTGTAGGCCACGCCGAAGATGCCGTACAGCAGCGCGGCGCCGCTGATGCCCAGCCGCCACCAGCCCCCGCCGCCCACTCCAAGCGCCTCGGTGTAGAACATCTCCTTCGACAGGAAGCCGTTGAGCAGCGGGATGCCCGCCATCGCCAGCGAGGCGATGATCGCCAGCGCGCTGGTCATCGGCATCGCGTGGCGCAAACCGCCCAGCCGGCGCATGTCGCGGGTGCCGGTCTCGTGGTCGATGATGCCCGCGGCCATGAACAGCGAGGCCTTGAACGTGGCGTGGTTGATGATGTGGAAGATGCCCGCCACCACCGCCATCGGGGTGGACAGCCCGAACAGGAGCGTGATCAGGCCAAGGTGGGAGATGGTCGAGTACGCCAGCAGGCCCTTGAGGTCGTGCTGGAAGATCGCGTACCAGGCGCCCAGCAGCAGGGTGATCGCGCCGATCCCGCTGACGATGTAGAAGAACAGGTCGGTGCCGGCCAGGGACGGGTGCAGGCGCGCCAGCAGGAACACGCCGGCCTTCACCATGGTGGCCGAATGCAGGTAGGCGGACACCGGCGTGGGCGCGGCCATCGCGTGCGGCAGCCAGAAGTGCAGCGGGAACTGCGCGCTCTTGGTGAACACCCCGGCGAGCACCAGCCCCAGCACCCACGGATACAGGTGGCTGGCGCGGATCGCGTCGCCCGCCGCCAGCACCGCGTCCAGGTCGTAGCTGCCCACGATGCGCCCGATCAGCAGCACGCCGCCCAGCAACGCCAGGCCGCCGCCGCCGGTGATCGCCAGCGCCATGCGCGCGCCTTCGCGCGCGTCCTGCCGCCGGTGCCAGTAGCCGATCAGCAGGAACGAGCTGATGCTGGTCAGTTCCCAGAACACCAGCAGCAGGAGCAGGTTGCCGGCGACCACCACGCCCAGCATCGAGCCCATGAACAGCAGCAGGAAGGCGAAGAAGCGGCGCGCGCTGTCCTGCGCCGCCAGGTAGTAATGCGCATACAGGACCACCAGCGCGCCGATCGCCAGCACCAGTCCGGCGAACATCCAGGCCAGGCCGTCGACGCGCAGGGTGAAATCCAGCCCGACCTGCGGGATCCAGGGGTGGCTGCTGCGCAGCACGCCGCCCTGGAGCACCTCGGGCGCCCAGACCGCCAGCAACGCCAGGCCCAGCAGCGGCGCCGCGGCTGCCAGCCACGCGATGCTGGCGCGCGAAACGCGCGGCAGCAGCGCGATCAGCGCCGCCGAGACGAACGGCAGTGCCAGCAGGAGTTCGAGCATCGTGCTCCGATCACGGGGGCGGCCGGCGCATGCGCGCGCGGCGCATCATGATAGCCGATGGCCCGCGGCGCCCCGCCGCGCACGGGTGTCAGTGCGGGGCGGGACGGACCAGCAGCAGGTCGGTGCCCACGGTTTCCAGCAGGCGCTGCGCCACGCTGCCGACCAGTCGGTCCAGCAGCCCCGAGCGCCCATGGGTGGCGATCACGGTCAGGTCGTTGCCCGACTCGTGCGCGTGCTCGCGCAGCAGCCGGACCGGGCCGTGCAGGCGCGCGACGGCATCCCACTGCGCGGCCCCCTCGCCCAGCACCTGCACGACATGCGCGCGCGCGTCCGCGTCCGCGGCCTGCTGCAGGTGCTCCAGGGCGGCGGCGCGCGGGCCGTCGTCCAGGGCCAGCGTGGTGAGCGGCACCTCGTAGCCATGCAGCAGGGTGCGCTCGGCATCCCCGAACCACGCATGGGCCAGGCGCAACGCGGCGGCGGCGGCGTCGGAATAGTCGCTGGCCACGCTGACCTTTCGATACGGTCCCGCGACGCGGTCGTGCACGGCCAGCACCGGGACGCTGGCGTGGCGCGCCAGCCAGCGCAGGGTGGAACCCGGGTCCATCCGCATCGCCACGTCGCTGCGCGAGGTGCCCGCGACGATCAGGCCGCATCCCGCCTCGCGGGCCGCCTGCAACGCGGCCGGGCCCGGCTGGCCGGCGACCCCGCGCACCTCGACCGGCACGCCGGCATCGGCCAGGGCGCGCGCCGCCGCCCGTTCGATCTCGCTGGCGCGCGTGGGTGG
>CBFGMM010000022.1:0-20812 GCA_965649855.1 uncultured Thermomonas sp.
GTCCCTCAGTCGGGCCATCCATGGCCCGATTCGGGCGCCGGGCATCCTGCCCGGCTCTGCGCTCGACGCCTTGGCCGGGCCCTGCGCACGCCGACTCTCCGGGCGCGTTTCGTGGTCGGCGCGCTCAGCCCAGCGCCGCGCGCAGCAGGCGTTCCAGCAACGGCTGCAGGAGCGCCGCCCTTGCCTCGTCGTAGCCGAAGCTGTCCTCGTCCATGTAGGTGCGCTGGCTGATCTCCAGCTGCACCGCCTCGATGCCGCGTTGCGGGTCCGCGTAGTGGCGGGTGATGTGGCCGCCCTTGAAGCGGCCGTTGGCGACCCAGTCGTACCCATCCTGTCCCGCCAGCACGGCCTCCAGTCGCGCCTGGGTCGACGGATCGCAGCTCGCGCCGGCGGCGGTGCCCAGGTTGAGGTCCGGCAGCCGTCCGTCGAACAGGTAGGCCAGCCCGCTGCCGCGGATCGAATGCCCTTCCCACAGCAGCACGCGCCCATGGCGCGCATGCAGCCGCTCCAGCTCGCCGCGCAGCGCCAGGTGGTACGGGCGCCAGTAGCGCTCCACCCGCGCCCGCACCTCGGCCTCGTCCGGCGCCTGCCCCGGCAGGTAGACCGGATCGCCGGTGAAGCGCAGCAGCGGGCACAGCCCGGTGGTGTTCTGCCCCGGGTACAGCGAGACGTCGTCCTCGCCGCGGTTGAGGTCGATCACGTAGCGCGACCAGTGCGGGACCAGCACGGACGCACCCATCGCGCGGGCGAAGGCATACAGGCGCGAGACATGCCAGTCGGTGTCGGGCGCGCCGCGCGCCTCCGGGGTCATGCGCGCGGCTAGGTCCGGCGGGATCGCGCTGCCGTCGTGCGGCAGGCTCACCAGCAGCGGGATGGTGCCCGGGTGCAGGGTGGCGACGTCGTGCATCGGAGCCATGCTCACGCGAAGCGCGCGGGGTCGAACGGCGCCGGGTCCACCGCCGGCGCCCGCCCCGCCATCAGGTCGGCCAGGAGCTGCGCGCCGCCCGCGCTCATGCCCACGCCCATCATCCCGTGCCCGGTCGACAGCCACAGGTGGCGATGGCCAGGGGCCGGGCCCAGCAGCGGGATGTCGTCGCGGCTCATCGGCCGCCAGCCGTACCAGCGCTCCTGCACCTGCGGCCCCACCGGCACGTGCAGGTATTCGCGCGCGCCGCGTTCCAGCGCCCCCAGGCGGCGTTCGTTGAGCGTGGTGTCGTAGCCGGAGAATTCCATGGTGCTGCCCAGCCGGAAGCCGCTGCCCCAGGCGGTCACGCACACCGAGCGCTCGCGCAGGGTCAGCGGCCGGCGGGGCACCAGGCTGGGCGCGCTGTAGGTGATCGAATACCCCTTGCCCGGCTGGATCGCCTTGCGCAGCCACGGCAGGCCCACGCTGCGGCCCAGCAGCGGCGACCAGGCGCCGGTCGCGAACACCGCGTCGCGCGCGTGGACGCGGCCGCTCGCCGTGCGCGCGTGCACGCCATCCGCGCCGGCCTCGAGCGCCTCGAGCGCGCAATGCTCGAGGATCACGCCGCCGCGTTCGCGCACCACCCGCGCCAGCTCGGCGACGTAGCGGTCCGGCCGCAGCGCGGCGTCGCCGTCGAAGCGGATCGCGCCCGCGACCCCGGGCTTCAACGCCGGCTCCATCCGCTCGTAGTCGGCGCCGTCGAGCACCTGCGCCTCGATCCCGAATTCCCCCAGCAGGGGCAGCTCGCGCAACTCCAGTTCCATCGTGGCGCGGTCGCGGAACACGTAGTCCTCCCCGCTTTCGACGAACTCGCAGTCCAGGCCGTGGCGCGCCACCCAGTCCGCCAGGCGCTGGCGCGAATCGTTGAGCAGCGCCGACTTGGCGCGCGCACTGGCGATCCAGTCGGCATGGTTGCAGCGCCGCGCGAACCCCAGCAGCCAGCCCCACAGCGCGGGGTCCAGGCGCGGCGGCACGTACAGCGGCGCGTCCTTGGTCAGCATCCAGCGCAGCGCGCGCCCGATGGTGCCGGGGGCAGCCAGCGGCGGCGCGTGGCTCGGGGTGATGGTCCCGCAGTTGCCATGCGAGGCGCCGCCGCCCACCCGGCCGGCATCGATCACCAGCACCCCGCGCCCGTCCTCCAGCAGGGCCAGCGCCGTGGCCAGGCCGCTGACACCGGCGCCGACCACAAGCACGTCGGCCTCCTGCAGTGCCGTGCGGCGCGACGTTCGGGGTTCCTCGCTCACCTTCGTTCACCTGGCATCGGCTTGGCATGCACCGCCGTGACCCGTCGCACGCCGCGGCCGGGCATCACGTCACGTTCCACGCCAGGGCGCAGGTCGCGGCATGAGGCGGCACTCTCCGCGCGCGCCGGCGTGGCGTCAAGACATTGGCGCGGTTCCAACGCGGGGATCGGCGCGCCATTCGCCCCTGGTAGGCCGGGCGGGCGTGCCATTCATCTCGCGCAGTAGACGACGCAGTTCACAAGTCCGTCACGGCACGCAAACGGCGCTCCCGCGGCGCTTTTCCAACCGCCGTAACAGCGCGCAGCGGACCCCCGTCACTGTTCCGAACATCCGCCGCGAAAGTCGTTGACGGCGTTTGCCGCCCTCTCCATTACGTGCCGCGCCGACGCAACTGCCGCACGTGCCCAGCACGCGAAACGCAAAGCGCGGTCGCTCACCAGACCCGACTCAGGGGGGTCGTGAGGCGCACCCGGGCCCCCACACGGCCCCGCCAAACGTTCGGATCCAGGAGAGAGAGACCATGAAGTTCCATGCACTGTGCGTTGCCATCGTCGCGACGCTCGCCCCGCTTGCCGCCATCGCCGCTCCCCCGGCCAACTCCCCCGCGGCCACCCGCGCGCAGTCGCTGCTGAGCGCCAACCCGGCCGCCGCGGCGCGCAATGCGGGCGATTCCTTCTCGGTGCGCGACGTGCAGGTCGATGCCAACGGCACCGAGCACGTGCGCATGGACCGCCAGTACCACGGGCTGCCGGTGTTCGGCGGCGACGTGGTGGTGCATTCGCGCGGCGGCGCGCTGAAGTCGGTCAGCAAGACGCTGAAGACCGCCACCCGCCCCGCGCTCAACGCGCGCATCACCCAGGAGCAGGCGATCGAGGCCGCGGGCGTGGTGTTCGGTTCGGACATCCAGGCGGTGCCGGTGGCGCGCAAGGTGATCTACGCCCACAACGTGCAGCCCACCCTGGCCTGGGAAGTGCGGCTGACCGGCCGCCACGACAGCGGCACCCCGATCGACCTGACCTACTTCGTCAACGCAACGAGCGGCCAGCTGATGCTGGGCGTGAGCAACGTGCACCACGCCAAGCCCACCGCCTCGGGCGGCGGCAAGTCGGGCGGCGGCAAGACCGGCGGCGACACCACCACCCAGCCGGTGAACACCACCCCCGGCATCGCCTCGGTGGGCACCGGCGCGTCCCTGCTCAATGGCGCCGTGCTGGTGCACACCACCACCGGCACCAACGGCTACCTGATGACGGACTCCACGCGTGGCGGCTCCGTGACCAGGGACGCCAACAACTTCGAGCTCGCGCAGGTCGCGGCCAACGCGTCCGACTTCCTGGACCCGGACAACGCCTGGGGCGACGGCAGCAAGCGCACCCGCGCCACCGTGGCCACCGACGCGCACTACGGCGCGGCCAACGCGTGGGACTACTTCGCGCAGGTGTTCGGCCGCCAGGGCATCCGCGGCGACGGCCAGGGCACCACCAGCTACGTGCACGTCGGCTCCAACATGGCGAATGCCTACTGGTACGGCGGCGCGATGTACTACGGCGACGGCAACAGCTTCCGCCTGCCCTACGTGTCGCTGGACATCACCGCGCACGAGATGAGCCACGGCGTTACCCAGTTCACCGCGGGCCTCATCTACTCCGGCGAATCCGGCGGCCTGAACGAGGCGACCTCGGACATCTTCGGCGCCATGGCCGAGCATTTCGCCAACAACCCCGACGACGCCCCGGACTACCTGTTCGGCGAGAAGATCGTGAAGTCGGGCGCCATCCGCTACATGTACAAGCCCAGCCTCAACGGCAGCGCGGTCGACTGCTACAGCGCCGACGTGGGTGGCCTGGGCCCGCACGCCTCCTCCGGCGTGGGCAACCACTTCTTCTACCTGCTGGCGGAAGGCGCCGTCGTGCCGGCCGGCGCCAGCCTCACGGCCGCGGACCTCGTCTGCAACGGCAACATCGGCCTGCGCGGGATCGGCCGCGATGCCGCACAGCGCATCTGGTACCACGCGCTGACCCGCTACATGACCTCGGGCACCAACTACGCCGGGGCGCGGGCCGCCACCCTGCAGGCGGCAGCCGACCTGTACGGCGCGGGTTCCTCGCAGCAGGCCACCGTGGCCGCGGCATGGAGCGCGGTACTGGTGAACTGAGGGCGGACTCTCTCCCCGCCCGAAGCCAAACGGCCCGCGCAAGCGGGCCGTTTCCTTTGCAGCGCGTCCGCGCCTTCAGTGCTGGTGGCCGCCCTCGCCGTGCACGTGGCCGTGGGCCACTTCCTCGGCGCTGGCCTCGCGCACCTCGACGATCTCGATGTCGAACGCCAGGTCCTTGCCGGCCATCGGGTGGTTGAGGTCCACGTCGACCACGCTCATCCCCACCTTCTCGACGGTGACCGCACGCGGGCCGAAGTTCGTCTGCAGCACGACCTGCATGCCGGGCTGGAGCTTCTGCGCGCCGAAATGCTTCTTCGGCACCCGCTGGGTCAGGCCGTCGCGGCGCTCGCCGTAGGCCTCGGCGGCGGGCACGGTGGCGGAGAACTGTTCGCCCGCCTCGCGCCCGTCCATCGCCTTCTCCAGGCCGGGGATGATGTTGCCGTGGCCGAACAGGATGGCCAGCGGCTGCCCGCCGTCCTTCGAATTCTCCACCGGCTCCTTGCCGGCTTCCGCGACGGCGTAATGGAAGCGGACGACGCGGTCTTTCTCGATCTTCATGCGGGGTACTCGGCTGGGGGGCGCGGGCTTGCCGGCGCGTTGCGGCGCAAGGGACACTGCGCCCCATGGAAGGACCAGCCGACTGCCAGCAGCGACCGGGCGCGCATTATCGGCGCATTGCCCGGCTGGCGCTATCGGCGTGCGCCCTGCTGGCCGCATGCGGCGGCCCGCCAGCCCGCACGCTGCCGCCGGCAACGGCGACCGCGGGGCGCGCGTGGGCGGTTGTGCCGCCTGCCGACCCGGTCCGCGCCAACGCGGTCCTGATGCGCGCGATCAGCCTAGTCGGCACCCCGTACCGGTATGGGGGGAACACCCCGGAGGGCGGCTTCGACTGCAGCGGGCTGGTGAACTACGTCTACCGCGACATGCTGGACCTGCGCCTGCCGCGGACCTCGCGCGCGCTGGCGGCGGCCCAGGGACCGCGGATCCCCCCGCGCGACCTCGCCGGGGGCGACCTGGTGTTCTTCGGGCAGTCCGGCGAGGTGACCCACGTCGGCATCTACGTGGGCGAGGGGCGCTTCGTCCACGCGCCACGCAGCGGGGGGACCGTCCGCCTTGACCATCTGGATGGCGCATGGTGGCGCGAACACTATTCGGGCGCCCGCCGCTTGCTGAATTGATTCAATGACTTGCGTGGATGAAGGCGCCGGCACAAAGATGAATGGGTCTCCATGCGATTTTTGTGACCGCCGGGCGCATTCATTGACGTTGCGCTAACGGAAATTGAACCCTTCACAAGGACATCACGGGCATAGTCGCCGCTGGTTTCAAATCGTGATGACCGCGTGACGACAGCACATCATCTCCACGGCCACACCGCCCCGCGCGCCCTGCGCCGGTCCGCCTTCGTCCTGGCCGCCCTGCTTGCGCTGGGTTGCGCGCCGGCAATGGCCGCCAATACCGCGTCCCAGGCGCAGCAAGCGGCAACCGCCGCCGCATTCGCCCCCGTGGCCATCGCCACCCCCGACACCGCCCCGCTCTCGGGCGATGCCGGACAGAAGGCGAGCGTGGCGCCCAGCGCCACCGACCGCATCAAGACCGTCCTGCAGCGCTCGTTCGCCCTGCTGGGCACCCCCTACCGCTGGGGCGGCAGCAGCCCGGAGAACGGCTTCGACTGCAGCGGCCTGGTCGGGTACGTGTTCCGCACCATCGGCATCGACCTGCCGCGCGTGTCGCGCGCCATGGCCCACGAGGGCGCCCCGGTCGCCGACCGCGCCGCGCTGGCCGAAGGCGACCTGGTGTTCTTCGGCCGCAGCGGCGGGCGCGTGGACCACGTGGGCATCTACATCGGTGACGGCAAGTTCGTGCACGCACCGCGCACCGGCCGCGACGTGACCGTGTCCAGCCTGGCCACCGGCTACTGGAGCCAGAAGTACCTGCAGGCGCGCCGGCTGGCCGTGGGCGGCTGAGCCCACCGCCCCCGTCGTCCGAAACGCCGCCTCCGGGCGGCGTTTTGCATTGGGCGCCGCGCGACGGTTGCATCGCGATGGCCTGCGCGCGATGCTCGCCCGGCGCGCACCTCGGGGAGGACGGTGATGGGACGCATGCTGCTGGGAGCCGTGCTGGGGCTGGTGGTTGCCTTCGTGACCATCATGCTGGTCGAGTTCGTCGGCCATCAGGTGTTCCCGCCGCCACCCGGCCTGGATCCGGGCAGCACCGCCGACATGGCGGCCCTGCTCGGCGGGATGCCCGTGGGCGCACTGCTGTTCGTGGTCGGGGCCTGGGTGCTGGGCGCGTTCGCCGGGGGCCTGGTGGCCGCGCGGGTCGCCGGGGCCAACCGGCCGCGCGTGGCCGCGGTGCTGCCCGCCCTGCTGGTAATGGCCGGCGTGGTGGCGATGATCCTGCAGATGCCCGGACATCCGGCCTGGATGGCGGTGGCGGGCCTGCTGCTGCCGATCCCCGCTGCGCTGGCGGGCGCCGCCCTGGCCGCACGCATGCGCGCAGCGCGTCCGCCGCGCGCGTGACCGGGTCCGGCGCGCCACGCCCCTAGCCGATGCAAGCCGGCCTGCTCACCAACCTGCTGCTGCCGCTCGCGCTGGGCGTGATCATGTTCGGGTTGGGCCTGGGCCTGACCACGGAGGACTTCCGCCGGGTCGGGCGCTATCCGCGCGCCGTGGTGGTGGGCCTTGCCCTGCAGGTGCTGGTGCTGCCGTGGGTGGCGTTCGCGCTCGCCGTCGGGTTCCGCCTGCCGCCTGCCCTGGCGGTGGGCCTGATGCTGCTGGCGGCCTCGCCCGGCGGCGCCACCGCGAACATCTACAGCCACCTGGCGCGCGGCGACGTGGCGCTCAACATCACCCTGACCGCGATCAACAGCGCGCTGTGCCTGCTGACCCTGCCGCTGATCCTGAACCTTGCGCTGGAACATTTCCTGGGCGCCGGCCAGTACGTCCCGCCGCCGACGCGGAAGGTCGTCGAGGTGGCGGTGATCATCGTGCTGCCGGTGCTGCTGGGCATGGCGGCGCGGGCGAAGTCGCCCGCGTTCGCGACGCGCGCCGAAAAGCCGCTGCGGCTGCTGTCGGTGCTGGTGCTGGCCCTGCTGATCGTGGCGGCGGTGGCGCAGGAATGGCGCACCCTGGCCACCTCGTTCGCCACCGTGGGCCTGGCCTGCCTGCTGTTCAACCTGGCCAGCATGGGCGTGGGCTACGCGGCGCCGCTGGCGCTGCGGCTGCCCCGCCGGCAGGCAATCGCGATCGCCATGGAGATCGGCATCCACAATGGGACCCTGGCGATCTTCATTGCGCTCAACGTGCTGGGCGACAGCGCGATGTCGATCCCCGCCGCGGTCTACAGCCTGCTGATGTTCCTCACCGCCGCGGCCTTCGCGGCCTGGCTGGTGCGGCGCGCGCCGGACCCGCCGGCGGCCTAGCCGACGCGACTGTCCGCCTCCAGCCCCACGTCGCCGGAAGCGCGCTCGTAGGCCGCGCGGTCCAGCAGCCCGGTTTCCCTCGCCACCAGCACCGGCACCAGCACCTGCCCGGTCACGTTGGTCATGGTGCGCATCATGTCGAGGATGCGGTCGATCGCGTACAGGATGCCGATCGCCTCCAGCGGCAGCCCGGCGGCGCTGATCACCACGGTGGCCATGATCACCGCCGTGCCCGGCACGCCCGCGGTGCCGAAGCTGCCCAGCACCGAGGCCAGCGCGATCAGGAAGTACTGCCCGGCCGAGAGTTCCAGGCCCATGAACTGGGCGATGAAGACCGCGCCCAGCGCCGGATAGATCGCCCCGCAGCCGTCCATCTTGATGCTGGCGCCCAGCGGCACCGCGAAGCTGGCGTAGTCCTTGTCCACCCCCAGCTGCGAGGCCGAGGTCAGCGACAGCGGCAGCGCGGCGAAGCTGCTGGAAGCCACGAAGCCGATCTGCATCGCCGGCGCCGCGCCGCGGAAGAACTTCAGCGGATTCAGCCCGTGCGCCAGCAGCAGGCCGCTGTACACCACCACGATATGGAAGGCGCAGGCCGCGTACAGCGCCAGCACGAACTTGCCCAGCGGGAGCAGCTGCTCGAAGCCGTAGCTGCCCACCAGCGCCGCGATCAGGCCGAAGGTGCCCAGCGGCGTGGCCTCCAGCACGAAGCGGGTGACCTGGATCATCAATTCGCGCGCCTGCTCGAACAGCCCGCGCAGGCCGGCGGTCTTCTCGCCCAGCTTCACCAGCGCGAAGCCCAGCAGGCCGGCGAAGAAGATCACCTGCAGGATGGTGAAGTTGCTGGGCACGATCACGTTCTGGCCGTCGCCGGTCCTGGCCGCCCCCAGCGCCGCCAGCGCGCGGAACGGGTTCTCCGGCACCACGTTGACCAGCACGTCCAGCGGACCCGGCACGGTGCGCTCGCGGTAGTTCTCCGCCACCTGAAGGCTGGCCGCGTCCACGCCCACCCCGGGCTTGAGCACCACCCCGAACGCCAGTCCGACCGCCACCGCCAGCACCGCGGTGGCCGCGAACCACAGGAAGGTGCGCCCGGCGAGCGCGGCGATCGAGCGCTGCCCGGCCAGCGAACCGACCGCGCTCACCACGGCGAAGAACACCAGCGGGATCGCGATCATCTTGATCAGGTTGACGTAGACCGTGCCCAGCGGCCCGAACCAGGTTTCCGCGGCCGGTCCGAGCAGCCAGCCCGCCAGCGCGCCCAGCACGAAGCCGGCGGCGACCCGCTTCCAGAACTTGATGCCAAACCACCAGTCGAACATGCGCGGGCGCCCGGGATGCGGACCACGACGATACCCGTTCGCCCGCTCCCCGTCAGTGCCGCCGGCGCAACGCTGAGGCGCGCGCGGCGCGCCCGATCGATCCCTGTACCCCGGTCAGAACGGCTTGGCCAGCACCAGCCAGACGATCGCGACCAGCAGCAGCACCGGCAGTTCGTTGAACCAGCGCAGCGCGGTGGCGGACGGCAGCGGCCGGCCCGCCTCCACGCCCTTCAGCCAGCGGCCGGCCACGATGAAGTGCGCAATCATCAGCAGGACCAGGGCCAGCTTGGCGTGCACCCAGCCCCCGCCGATCCCGAAGTGCAGCCACAGCACCAGCCCCAGCACGAAGGCGAGGCCCAGCATCACGTGGCCGAACCGGTACAGGCGGCGTCCCATGAGCACCAGGCGGGCGCGTACCGCGGGCTCCGCGCCGGCCTCGGCGATGTTGACCAGGATCCGCGGCAGGTAGAACACCCCGCCCATCCAGGCCATCACGAAGACGAGGTGCGCGGTCTTGGTCAGCAGGTAGGCCATGGGGCGCTCGCGACGGGTCAGGGCCTTAGGATGCCACGATGGACAAGACCTACGACCGCGCGTATTTCGACCGCTGGTACCGCCGCGGCGGGATCGGCGGCGCAGCCCGGCTGGCGCGCAAGGTCGCGCTGGCGGTGGCCACCGCCGAGTACCACCTGGAGCGGCCGATCCGCAGCGTGATCGACATCGGCTGCGGCGAGGGTGCGTGGCGCGCCCCATTGCTGAAACTGCGGCCCGCGGTGCGCTACCTGGGGTTCGACAGCAGCGCGTATGCCATCGCCCGCTACGGGCGCAGCCGCAACCTGTACGCCGCGCGCTTCGCCGACTTCGACGCGCTGCGCCCGTGCCCCCCGGCCGACCTGCTGGTGTGCAGCGACGTGCTGCACTACCTGTCCACCCGCGAACTGCGGCAGGGCCTGCCGGGACTGGCGGAGCTGTGCGGCGGCGTGGCCTTCATCGAGGTGTTCACGCGCGGGGACGAGGCCGAAGGCGACGACCATGCCTTCCACGCGCGCCCGGCCGGGTTCTACCGCGAACGGCTGCGGGCCCTCGGCCTGCGCCCGCTGGGCTCGCACTGCTGGCTTTCGCCGGCACTGGCGGGCGATGCCAGCGCCCTGGAGCTCGTGGACTGACCCGTCCGGAGGCGCGACCCGCGTCACGGGACCCTCCACGCCCGTGCGATATGCTGCAACGCGCAAAAAATCGTGGATCCCGCATGTTCCTGTACCAGCTGCACGAGTTCTGGCGCGCCGGGCTTGCCCCCTACGCCTACTGGGCCGATGCCGGCGCCAAGATGTACGGCGCGCCGGACAGCTGGCTGTCCTCCCTGCCCGGCGCGCAGCGCACCGCGGCCGCGTTCGAGCTGATGTACCGGCTGGGCAAGGACTACGAGAAGCCCGGCTTCGGCATCCACCAGATCGAGGTCGACGGGCTTGCGATCCCGGTGGTGGAACGCGTGGCCCTGGAGAAACCCTTCTGCCGGCTGCTGCGCTTCAAGCGCTACCACGACCAGGCCGACGGCCTGGCCGGGATGAAGGACGACCCGGTGGTGCTGGTGGTGGCGCCGCTGTCCGGCCACCACGCCACCCTGCTGCGCGACACGGTGCGCACGCTGCTGGCCGACCACAAGGTCTACATCACCGACTGGACCGACGCGCGCATGGTGCCGGCCGACCAGGGTCCCTTCCACCTGGACGACTACGTGGCCTACGTGCAGGAGTTCATCCGCCACATCGGCGCCGAGCGCCTGCACGTGGTCAGCGTGTGCCAGCCCACGGTGCCGGTGCTGGCCGCGGTTTCGCTGATGGCCGCGCGCGGCGAGCCGGTGCCGCGCTCGCTGACCATGATGGGCGGCCCGATCGACACCCGCGAATCGCCCACTTCGGTCAACAACCTGGCCACCCGCCAGCCGCTGTGGTGGTTCGAGCACAACGTGATCCACACCGTCCCGGTCAACTACCCGGGACGCGGGCGCCGCGTCTACCCGGGGTTCCTGCAGCACATGGGCTTCGTGGCGATGAATCCCGAGCGCCACCAGACCTCGCACTGGGACTTCTACCAGGACCTGGTGAAGGGCGACCTGGATTCGGCCGAGTCGCACCGCACGTTCTACGACGAATACAACGCGGTGCTGGACATGCCCGCCGAGTACTACCTGGACACCATCCGCACCGTGTTCCAGGAGCACCTGCTGCCGCGCGGCCTGTGGGAGGTTGCCGGCGAGCGCGTGGACCCGTCCGCCATCCGCGACTGCGCCCTGCTGACCATCGAGGGCGAACTGGACGACATCTCCGGCCAGGGGCAGACGCGCGCCGCGCACACGCTGTGCACCGGGATCCCGCCGTCCGACCAGGCGCATTACACGGTGCCCGGCGCGGGGCACTACGGCATCTTCAGCGGGCGGCGCTGGCGCACCCAGGTGTACCCGAAGGTGCGCGACTTCATCGCGGCGCACCAGCTCGCCGCCGATCCGGCCCCCGGTTCCACGCCCGCCGCACGGGCCGCGGCCCCGACCAAGCCGCGCAAGCGCGCCGCGCGGGCTAACGGCGGCGGCAAGCAGTCCGGCAGCAGGCGCAAGGCCGCCACGCGCAAGGCGCACTGAGGCCCGGGCCGCAGCGGCTATGCTTCGGCTTTCCCCATGAGAGCCCGACCCATGCGCCCTGCCCTGCTTGCCCTCTCCCTGGCGCTCGCATTGCCTGCGTGCGCGTCCCTGCCGGACCCGGCGCCGGCCAAATCCCGCAGCGCCAAGGAGATCATCGACGCCGCGCCCGCGAGCGCCTGGCGCACGCTGGATCCGGCCAACACGCTGTACATGGAGTTGCCGGCCGGGCGCGTGGTCATCGAACTGGCGCCCGGCTTCGCGCCGGCGCACGTGGCCAACATCAAGGCGATGGCCCGCGGCGGCTTCTGGGACGGGCTGAGCATCTACCGGGCGCAGGACAACTTCGTGGTCCAGTTCGGCGATCCCGACGCCGACGACGCCGCCAAGGCCAGGCCCATGCCGGCCGGCGTTCGCGCCACGCTGCCGGTCGAGTTCACCCGCAAGGACGCGCCCGCCTTCGACCGCCTGCCTGACGTCGACGGCTGGGCGCCGCAGGTGGGCTTCATCGACGGCTTCCCGGCCGCGCGCGACCCCGCGACCGGCCAGGCGTGGATGACGCACTGCTACGGGATGGTGGGCGCGGGGCGCAACAACGCGCCGGACAGCAGCATCGGCGCGGAGCTCTACGTGGTGATCGGCCAGGCGCCGCGCGCGCTGGACCGGCAGCTCAGTTCGGTGGGCCGGGTGGTCAAGGGCATGGAACTGCTGAGCGCGATCCCGCGCGGACCGGACCCGATGGGCTTCTACGCGGAGCCCGCGCAGCGCACGCGGATCACCGCGATCAGGCTGGCCAGCGAGGTGCCCGAAACGCAGCGCACACCCCTGCAGCTGCTGCGCACCGACAGCCAGGCCTTCCGCGACGCCACCGAGGCGCGGCGCAACCGGGTGGACGATTTCTACAGCATCCCGGCCGGCCACATCGACCTGTGCAACGTGCCGCTGCCGGTGCGCGCGCCGCCCGCCGGCTGAGCCTCGACGTCCTCACCCGGCCTTCGCCCGGCGCTGCCTAGGCTCGCCGCACCCCCTGACACGAGCCATCCCCATGCCCATGCTGCGCCTGCGCCTGACCGGCACCGACGACGACGTCCGCGCCATCATCAACCTGCTGCAGAGCCTGGACGGCATCGAGCATGTGGAGGAGGTGGACGACCTGATGCCGAAGATGGACGACGCCGATTCGAGCTCGGCGGGCCTCAGCGACGTGAGCGGCCCGGACAGCCACGAGATCGAGATCGACGCCCCGAACCCGTCCACCGCCAACAAGGTGCGCGAGGCCGTGGAGGCGCTGGCCTTCGACCTGGACGTGCTGGTGGAATTCGAGACGGACGAGGGCTGACCCGCACCCCGCGGTGGACGCGGAGCCGGCGCCTGGCGCTCAGTGTGGCGACGCTAGGGCGGTTACCATGCCCCAGCGCCAATGCCCGGGGGATCGATGTCGTTCTTCGACCTGTTCAGACGCAAGTCCCCGGCGCAGGCAGCTCCGACCCGCCCACCAAGCGCTACGGCCGGCTCCGGGGACAGCGCATCCCCCGACGCGCCGCCGCCCCCGGAATCCCCTGTTGCCGACGACGCGGCGCCGCCGTCCGCGCCCCGCCGGCATGACGGGCCGGAACGGCGCCAGCGGCCGCGGCGCAGCGTGCGCCCGGGGGTCCGTGCGCTGGTGATCGACGATTCCCCGACCATCCTGGCCCTGCTGCGGCGCATGCTGCGGCAGAACGCGTTCGAGGTGTTCGAAGCGCTGGACGCGGAAAGCGGGATCGAGATCGCCCGCCGCGAGCGGCCGCACCTGGTGCTGCTGGACATCGTGCTGCCCGGCATGGACGGTTTCAACGCGCTGCGCACCCTGCGCCGGGATCCGCTGACCCGCGACGTGCCGGTGATCATGATCAGCGGCAATGCGCAGGCCACCGAGCAGTTCTACGTGCAGCGCATCGGCGCGGACGACTTCATGAAGAAGCCCTTCTCGCGCGCAGAACTGTTCAGCCGCATCGAGGCACTGCTGGACGACGAGGGCGTGCCGCGCCACCACGCGCGCCCCGGCACCCGCGCCGAGGCCGCCGCACAGGCGGCCGCGGCGCATGCCAACGGCTAATCGGCGGGCGGCGCCACGGGCACCAGGCGCAGGTCCTGGAAGTCGAAGCTGAAATCGGTGAGCGGCGAAACCGGTTCCATCCGCAGCTCCCGCACGCGTCCGTCGTGGTCCAGCACGAAGCTCACGAAGGCATCCGCGTTCAGGGCACGGTCGCGCCAGCGCACGATGAAGCTGTCGTGCTGCCAGTGCTGCAGGTCGCCAAGCAACTCCGCCGTCCGGGCGAACTGCATTTCCAGTCCCCTCGTTCCCTGCCGCACCAGCACGTCGCCGTACCACGGGTCGCGATACGTGGCCGCGTAGCGCGCCAGCGGCAGCGAGGGCGTGCTGCCCGCGTCGCGGGCCGCCAGGTGCTTCTTCCAGTCGTCCTCGGCGCCCCCCTGCGCCCGCGCCAGCGCCGCGGCATAGGCGGCGGGCCAGTCGTGCGCGGGGCGGTCCAGCAGCATGTCCAGCGCGGCGTAGGTGATCGCATGGAACGCCTGGCCGACCTCCGCATTGGTCAGCACCACCACGCCCAGCTTCGCGCCGGGCACCAGGGTCAGGCGCGACACCTGGCCCGGCCAGCCGCCGGTGTGCCAGACCAGCTTGTGCCCCGCGTAGTCGGACAGGCTCCAGCCCTGCCCGTAGCCGGCGAAATTGGGCACCATCGGCGCCAGGTCCGGCACCGGTGGCCGCGCCACCGGGATCGGGGTGAGCATCGTCCACATCTCGCGCTGCCGCGCCTCGGAGAACAGCCGCTGCCCGCCGCCCGCGCCGTACGCGCCGCCGGCCAGCTGCACGTTCATCCATTTGGCCAGGTCGTGCACGCTGGAATACAGCCCGCCCGCGCCGGACACGTTGCGCCAGCTGGTCACGCCAACCGGGCGCAGGTCCTTGAAGTCGTGCCTGGCATGTCCGGTGGCGACGTTGTCGCCGGGCCTCAGGTCGTCGCTGTTGTAGCGCGTGTCCTGCATGCCCAGCGGCCGGAAGATGCGGGATGCCAGGAACTGCTTGAACGGCATGCCGGCGACCTCTTCCACCACCAGCTGCGCCACCCCGAACAGGATGTTGTCGTAGGCGTAGCGCTCGCGGAAGCCGCCGGCCAGCGGCACGTCCTTCAGGCGCTCGGCCACCTCGCGGGTGGTGTAGGTGGTGGTCGGCCAGTACAGCAGGTCGCCCGCCCCCAGGCCCAGCCCGCTGCGGTGCGACAGCAGGTCCTGGATGCGCATCTCGCGGGTCACGTACGGATCGCTCATCCGGAACCACGGCAGGTGGTCGATGACGCGGTCGGTGGTCTTCAGCTTGCCGTCGTCCTGCAGCATGTTCAGGGCGGCGGCGGTGAAGGCCTTGGTGTTCGACGCGATCGCGAACAGCGTGCGCGCATCCACCGGTTCCGGCTTCCCGCGCTCGCGCAGGCCGTACCCCCGTTCCAGCAGCACGCGGCCGTCCTGCACGATCGCCACCGCCACGCCCGGCACGTCGAAGCGACGCTGCACGTCCGCGACCAGCGCATCGAACGCCGCCAAGCGCGCCGGGTCGGGCGTGGGCGCCGCGCGCGGGGCGTGCGTGCCATCGACGCGCGCGGGGGGCGCCGGTTGCGCCCGCGCGGGCAACCCCGCAAGCAGCGTGGCGATGGCAACGGCGACGGCGACGGTCAGGCGCATGGCGGGCTCCGGGCGGGCGAGGCCCAGTATCGGCATCCCCGGCGACGGCGTCGATGCCGCGGTGTACGCTGCCGGCTCACCGGCACGGAGGTCCGCGCATGTCGATGGTCCCGCCTAGCCAAGCCCGATCCCCCGCGCGCCGCGGGCGTGGCGGCAGGCACGCGTGAGCCTGCTTGCGACGGACCCGCAATGGGCCGCCGGGCGCGTGGACGCCATCGACGGCATTCGCGTCGGCATCGGCGGCTGGACCTACGCGCCATGGCGCGACAACTTCTACCCGAAGGGACTGGTGCAGCGCCGCGAACTGGAATACGCCAGCCGCCGCCTGAGCTGCATCGAGGTGAACGGCACTTATTACGGCGCGCAGAAGCCGGCCACCTATGCCCGATGGCGGGAAGAGGCGCCCCCCGGCTTCGTGTTCAGCGCCAAGGCGCCGAAGCGGATCATGCACGCCCGCGCGCTGGCGAAGACCGGGCCGCAGGTGGAAGACTTCGTGGGCGGGATCGCGGCGCTGGGCGAGGCGCTGGGCCCGCTGGTCTGGCAGTTCGATGCAGGACTCACGCTCGAGCGCGACGGCTTCGCGGCGTTCTGCGAGCTGCTGCCGCGCGCGGTCGACGGCCGGGCGCTCCGCCACGTGCTGGACGTGCGCGATCCGGCGTTCGTGGACGCGGACTTCGTCGCGCTGGCGCGGCGGCACGGGTTCGCCACCGTCCACACCGACTCGCCCGACCATCCATCGTTCGCCGACGTCACCGCGGACTTCGTGTACGCGCGCCTGATGCGTTCGCGCAGCGGGCTCGCCACCGGATACGCACCTGGCGAGCTGGACGCCTGGGCCGCGCGGGCACGCAGCTGGGCGACGGGCGGCGAGCCGGGCGACCTGCCGCGCCTCACCGACGCCGCGCCAGCCGCGCGCCGGCGCGACGTGTACGTCCTGTTCATCGGCGCGGCCAAGGAACGCAATCCGGCCGCCGCCATGGCCCTGATCGAGCGCCTGCGCCGCTGAACGCGCGAGGCATGCCCTTCGGCACGTTCGCGCGTGCCCGCGCCGGGCGCACGCTGGGCGCGCCCGCCCTTCACCCGAGAGGAGCCCGCCGATGACGACCCGTCGCCAATTCCTGTCCTCCGCCGCCTGGTCGGCCGCCGCGCTGTCCGCCCTGCCGCTGGCCGCCTGCGCGCGCACCAGCACCCCCGTAGCCGGCGCCCCGCCCGCGCCGGGCCCCACGCCAGCCGCGAAGGGAACCCTCCTGCAGCGTCCCATCCCCGCCAGCGGGCAGGCCCTGCCGGCGGTCGGCGTCGGCACCTCGGGCAGCTACGAGGTCGCGATCGGCTCACCCGAATACGCCGCGCTGAAGGACGTGTTGAAGGTGTTCTTCGACGGCGGCGGCACGGTGATCGACACCTCGCCGAACTATTCCAACGCCGAGGACGTGGTCGGCGCGCTGCTGGCCGAGGGCGGCTGGCGCGAACGCTGCTTCCTGGCCACCAAGCTGGCCGCCGACGACCAGGCCGCGCTGGAAGCGCAATGGGCGGACAGCAAGCGCCGCCTGCGCACCGGCAAGGTGGAGCTGCTGCAGGTCCACAACCTGCGCAACATGGACCAGGCCTGGCCGTATGCGAAACGGCTGAAGGACACCGGCGAGACGACATACGTCGGCGTCACCCACTTCGTCGAACGTGCCCATGCGCAGGTGGTCGAGGTGCTGCGCCGGGAGAAGCCCGACTTCGTGCAGATCAACTATTCGGTGGGTGCGCCGCAGGCGGCGCGGACGGTATTCCCGGTCGCGCAGGAACTGGGCATCGCGGTGATCGTCAACCGCGCCTTCGACGACGGCAAGCTGTTCGCCCGCGCGCGCGACATGGCGCTGCCCGGCTGGGCCGCGGAGGTCGGCGTGACCTCGTGGGCGCAGATGTTCCTGAAGTTCGCGCTCAGCCACCCGGCCGTCACCGTGGTCATCCCGGCCACCGGCAAGCCCGAGCGCCAGGCCGACAACCTGCTGGGCGGCGTGGGCGCGCTGCTCAGCCAGGCGCAGCAGGACGAACTGGTCGGGCTGTTCGCCTGAGCGCACCGGGATGCGCGAACGGATCGGCGCCCTGTTCAACCTCCGGCGCGGCGAGCTCGCGCCGGTGCTCGTCGCCGGCCTGTTCTTCTTCTGCATCCTCACCGCGCTGATGATGCTGCGCCCGGCGCGCGACGCGCTGGGGATGGAGCGCGGCATCGAGAGCGTGCGCTGGCTGTTCATCGGCACCGCGCTGATGACGCTGGCGGTGAACCCGCTGTTCGGCTGGCTGGTCAGCCGCCTGCGCCGGCTGCAGTTCATCGCGGCCACGTACGGGTTCTTCGCGCTCAGCCTGGTGGGCTTCTGGGCGCTGCTGGTGCTGGCGCCCGAGGCCGTCGGCGTGCGCAGCGGGCAGGTGTTCTACGTCTGGTTCAGCGTGTTCAACCTGTTCGCCACCATGGTGTTCTGGGCGCTGCTGGCGGACCGCTTTTCCAGCGCGCAGGGCAAGCGGCTGTTCGCGCTGATCGCGGTGGGCGGCACCCTGGGCGCGATCTTCGGGCCGTGGCTGGCCGCCCGCCTGGCGCAGCCGCTGGGCACGCCCGCGCTGCTGCTGCTGGCCGCGCTGTTCCTGCTGGCGGCGGTGGGGCTGGCGTGGTGGCTGGTGCGGCTGCGCGGTGATGCGGCGCGATCCGCCGATGCGCCCGCGGCCGTGCAGCCCGCGCACGACGCGGTGCGCATCGGCGGCAGCGCCTGGGCCGGGTTGCGCGCGGTGTTCGCCTCGCGCTATCTCATGGGCATCGCCGGCTACGTGCTGGCGATGACCATCGTCGCCACCTTCGTGTATTTCACCCGCCTGCAGATGGTCGCCGCGGCGGAAAGCGACCTGGACGCGCGCACCGGCCTGCTGGGCAACATCGACATGTGGACCCAGGTGGCGGTGCTGCTGCTGCAGCTGACCCTGACCGGGCACGTGATCCGCCGCTTCGGCCTGCCGTTCGCGCTGGCGCTGCTGCCCATCGCCAATGCGGTCGGCTTCATCGGGCTGGCGATCTACGGCTCGTTCGCCGCGCTGGTGCTGCTGGAGGCGGTGAACAAGGCGGTGCAGCGCGGCCTGACCCGGCCCGCGCGCGAGGCGCTGTTCACCGTGCTGGCGCGCGAGGACAAGTACAAGGCCAAGGCCTTCATCGACACCTTCGTGTACCGCGCCGGCGACGTGGTGGGCGCGCAGGTGGAAGGCGCGCTGGGCCGCATCGGCCTGGCCCTGGGCGGGCTGGTGGGCGTGGTGCTGCCGCTGGCCCTGGTGTGGGCGCTGCTGGGAATCTGGCTGGGCCGCGCGCAGCAGCGCCTGGCGCAGGAGGCGACGAGCGCGCGCAACTCGGCTTAAATGCCCCGATGCCGATGACCGACACCACCCGCGCCCTGTGGCAGATCCACCTGTGCGTGCTGCTGTGGGGCTTCACCGCGATCCTGGGCAAGCTGATCACCCTGCCCGCCCTGCCGCTGGTGTGGTGGCGGATGCTGATCGTGGTGGCCGCACTGGCGCTGGTACCAAAGGTGTGGCGCGGCCTGCGCGGGATGCCGGCGCGGGTGCGCTGGGCCTACGCCGGCATCGGCGCCCTGGTCGCGCTGCACTGGCTGACCTTCTATGGCGCGATCAAGCTGTCGAACGCGTCGGTGGCGGCCACCTGCATCGCCTTCGCCACGCCGATGACCGCGCTGGTGGAGCCGCTGCTGACCCGGCAGAAATTCCAGCCGCGGGACCTGCTGCTGGGCCTGGCCTCGCTGCCCGGCATCTGGCTGGTGGTCGGCGGCGTGCCGGCCGGGATGCATCCGGGCATCGTGGCCGGCGTGGCCTCCGCCTTCCTGGTGGCGGTATTCGGCACCCTCAACAAGCGCATGGTCGACGCCGGCGACCCGCTGACCGTCACCGCGCTGGAACTCGGTGCCGGCACCCTGGTGCTGACCCTGCTGGCCCCGCTGATGCCGCTGCTCGTTCCCGCCTTCGCCGGCCCGCTGCTGGTTGTGCCCACCGGCATGGATGCGTTTTGGCTGGTGCTGCTGGCGCTGGCCTGCACCCTGTTCCCGTTCGCCCTGTGCCTGGTGGCGCTGCGCCACCTGTCCGCGTTCACCGCGCAGCTGTCGGTGAACCTGGAGCCGATCTACGCGATCGTGCTGGCGGCGATCCTGTTCGGCGAGCAGCAGGAGCTGAGCGCCCGGTTCTACGCCGGCGTGGCGATCATCCTGGCGGTCGTGTTCGCGCAGGGCCTGCTGGCCGGGCGCCGCGGCCGCGCGCACCCGGAACAGGCCGCGACCAGCGAAACCCACCGCGTGGCCGACTGATGCGCGCCGCGCCTCGCATCGCCCCCGCCGGCGTGGCAGGCTAGCCGCATGTACCTGGGCTACTACGGCCTGCACGAGCCGCCGTTCTCGATCACCCCCGACCCGCGCTTCGTGCACCTCAGCGAACGCCATCGGGATGCGCTGGCGCACCTGTTGTTCGGCATCGACACCGGCGGCGGCGGCGGCTTCGTGCAGCTCACCGGCGAGGTGGGCACCGGCAAGACCACGCTCAGCCGCCTGCTGCTGGAGCAACTGCCGGAGAACGCGCGGATCGCCCTGGTGCTCAACCCGCGGCAGAACGCGGTGGAGCTGCTGGAGACCATCTGCGAGGAACTGCGGATCGACATCCACGGCAGGCGCGGCTCGGCGAAGGCGCTGGTCGACGCGCTCAATGCCTACCTGCTGGACGCCTACGCGCAGGGGCTGCGGGTGGTGCTGCTGATCGACGAGGCGCAGAACCTGCCGGCCGATGCGCTGGAGCAGGTGCGCCTGCTCACCAACCTGGAAACCGACACCCAGAAGCTGCTGCAGATCCTGCTGCTGGGCCAGCCCGAGCTGCGCGCGATGCTGGCCCGGCCCGAGCTGCGCCAGCTCGCCCAGCGCATCACCGCGCGCTTCCACCTGACCCCGCTGGACGCCAGGGAAACCGCGGACTACCTGCGCCACCGCTGGCGGGTGGCGGGTGGGCAGAAATTCCCCTTTGATGCGCAGGCGGTGCAGCGCATGCACCGGCGCTCGGGTGGGGTGCCGCGGCTGCTCAACGTGATCGCGGAACGCGCCCTGCTGGCCGGCTACGCGCGGGACGCGGCCGCGATCGACGCGCGCCTGGTGGATCTGGCGGCGGACGAAGTGCTGCCCCCGGCGCCGCGCCGGGACTGGTCGCATGGGCTGCTGGCCGCGGCCGCGCTGGCGGCGGTTGCCGTCGGTGCCGCGCAGTTCCTGGCCTCGCGCCGCGAAGCGGCTCCCCCGCCCCCGGCTCGCGCGCACGCACAGGCAGCC
>CBFGMM010000023.1:0-20210 GCA_965649855.1 uncultured Thermomonas sp.
ACCGCCTTGTCCACGCGCGTGTAGTGCAGGCCCAGGTAGTCGATGCCGGTGCCGCGCAGGGCCGCCTGCATGTTGTCGATGTTCCTGCGGCCGTCGTCCACCAGCACCACGCGCCCGTAGCGCGCGTCCAGGCCGAGGCGCCGCAGCAGGTCCAGCAGCACCAGGCCCTTGTCCTGCCCCGAGGTCATGAAGATGCCCTGGTCGTACACCACGCGGACCGGCGGGGCATCGGGCGCCTTGCGGAACTCCCAGCTGCGTCCGTCCGCGGCGTTGGCGAGCGGAGCGGGCGTGGCGTAACCGGCATCGCGCAGGGTGCGCAGGGTGCCGCCGCGGTAGAGCGGGTTGCGCGAGGTCAGCATCAGCGTGTCGGCGCGCAGCGCGCCCACCAGCGCGGGTCCGTCGGGCTGGGTGGGCTGCTGCTCGGCCGCCTCGTAGTTGAGCGCGATCACGTCGAACAGGCAGGGCACCTTGCCCGGGTCGCCCGCCGCCAGCGTCTTCTGCCATTCGTACCAGGCGTCGCTGCCGAAGAAGCCGCGCGAGGTGAGCAGGGTGTCGTCGATGTCGAGCACCAGCAGGGTGCGCCGGGGCGACTCGGCCAATGCCGGGGCGACGTCGGCCAGGTCGCGGCTGGTGCGCACCTCGGAGCGCGCGCCGGCGGGATCGCGCGGCGGGCCGGAGGCGCAGGCGGACAGCAGGGCGATCAGCAGCAGGGACAGTGCGCGCATGGCGGTGTTCGTGGCGGGGCCGGGCGGCCATGGTAACGCCCGCCCGCGGCGGGGCGGATCAGGCGTCCAGCAGGGCGCGGATGCTGGCCAGCCCGGCGCTGGCGCGCTCCGCCTTGCGCGCGGCGTCGGCCACCGGATCGGCCCCGTCGCGCTGCAGTTCCTCCGCCGGCAACTCGTCCAGGAAGCGACTGGGCTTGAGCCGCAGGCGGTCGCCCCAGCGCTGCGCCTCGCGCGCGTGCGAGAGCCAGAGCTGCTGCTTGGCGCGGGTGATGCCGACGTAGAACAGGCGGCGTTCCTCGTCGGTGCGCCCTTCCTCGATGCTGGCCTCGTGCGGCAGGTTGCCGTCCTCCACGCCGACGATGAACACGAAGCGGAACTCCAGGCCTTTCGCCGCATGCATCGACATCAGGCGCACCTGGTTGCCCGCATCGCCCTTGTCGGCATGCGACAGCAACGCGAGCGCCGCCGCCAGCTCGCCGGGCCCGGACGTGCGCGGGCCGTCGAACCAGTCGGCCAGTTCGTCCAGGTTGCGGCGCCGCGCCTGGAACTGCGCCTCGTCCTTGCACAGCGCGCGCAGCGCACCGAGCAGGCCGGAGCGCTCGTTGAGCCGGCGCACCAGCTCCGCCGGCGGCAGCGTGCGCGCCTCCATGCGCAGGCCGCGGACGATGTCGACGAAGCCCTGCAGCGCGTTCGCCGCGCGTGCGGGCAATTGCTTGCCCAGCGCCACCGACTCGGCCGCACGGGCCAGCGGCAGGTGGGATTGCGCCGCCAGTTCGCCCAGCCGCTGCAGCGTGGTGGCACCCACGCCGCGATTGGGGGACTGCACGGCGCGCAGGAAGGCCGCGTCGTCGTCGGGATTGGCGAGCAGGCGCAACCAGGCCAGCGCGTCCTTGACCTCGCCGCGGTCCAGGAAGGCGGTGCCGCCGCTCAGGTGGTAGGGGATGCGCAGCAGCTGCAGCGCCTTCTCCAGCGCGCGGCTCTGGTGGTTGCCGCGGAACAGGATGCAGAACTCGCTCCAGGGCGCCGCATGCTTCTGCGCGGTGAACTGGATCTCGGCCGCGACCTTTTCCGCCTCGTGCGCGGCGTCCCGGCATTCCCAGACGCGGATGCGCTCGCCGTCGGCGGCGTCGCTCCACAGGGTCTTGGGGTGCTCGTGCGGGTTGTTGGCGATCAGCGCGTTGGCCGCGCGCAGCACGCGGTTGCTGCAGCGGTAGTTCTGCTCCAGCTTGACGATCCGCAGCGCCGGGTAGTCGTGGCCCAGCGCCAGCAGGTTGTCCGGGTTGGCGCCGCGCCAGGCATAGATGCTCTGGTCGTCGTCGCCCACGCAGGTGAACTGGCCCGCCGTGCCGGCCAGCGCCTTGAGCAGGCGGTACTGCGCGTCGTTGGTGTCCTGGCATTCGTCGACCAGCAGGTAGCCGATGCGCTCGCGCCAGCCGGCCAGCGCCTCGGCGTCGCCTTCCAGCAACTGCACCGGCAGGCGGATCAGGTCGTCGAAATCCACCGCGTTGAACGCGGCCAGCCGCTGCTGGTAACGGGCGTACAGCGCGGCGGCCTCGCGCTCGCGGCCGGTGCGCGCCGCCTCGGCGGCCTGCTCCGGCGACAGCCCGGCGTTCTTCGCGCGGCTGACCAGCTGCTTCGTCGCCTCGATCGCGTCCGGCTTGCTGCCGGGCGGCAGCAGGTCCTTGAACTGGGCGGCCGAATCGTCCGCATCGAAGATCGAGAAGCCCCGGCGCAGGCCCAGCCGCGCATGCTCGGCCTGCAGGATGCGCAGGCCCAGCGCGTGGAAGGTGCTGACCGTGAGTTCCTGCGCCGCATCGCCACGGATGCGCCGGCCCACGCGTTCGCGCATCTCGCGCGCCGACTTGTTGGTGAAGGTGATCGCGGCGATGCGCCTGGCGGGGTAGCGCGCGGTGTGCACCAGGTGCGCGATCTTCTCCACGATCACCCGGGTCTTGCCGCTGCCGGCGCCGGCCAGCACCAGCAGTGGCCCCTCGACGTGCAGCACGGCCTCGCGCTGGGGGGGGTTCAGGCCGTTCAACGCGGGGTGGTGCATGCCACGCATTGTCGGCCGCCGGCGCCGGGCTCGCCAGCCTTGTGCGCCGGTAGAATCCGTGCATGGCGAAGCTCTACTTCTACTACTCCGCGATGAACGCGGGGAAGACCACCACCCTGCTGCAGAGCGCGTACAACTACCGCGAGCGCGGCATGCGGGTGGCCATCCTCACCCCGAAGCTGGATTTCCGCGCCGGCAGCGGCACGGTGGCCTCGCGCATCGGCCTGCAGGCGGAAGGCATCGCCTTCGGCCGCGACGACGACCTGCAGGCGATCGTGCAGGCCGACATCGACGCACGCGGCCCGTTGCACTGCGTGCTGCTCGACGAGGCGCAGTTCCTGACCCGGGCGCAGGCCTGGCAACTGGGCGAGGTGGTGGACCAGTTGCGCATCCCGGTGCTGTGCTACGGCCTGCGCACCGATTTCCGCGGTGAACTGTTCGAGGGGAGTCAGTACCTGCTGGCCTGGGCCGACGAGCTCACAGAGATCAAGACCATCTGCCACAGCGGCAAGAAGGCGACCATGAACCTGCGCGTGGACGAAGGCGGCCGCGCGGTGCAGGACGGGCCGCAGGTGGAGATCGGCGGCAACGAGCGCTACGTCTCCGTCAGCCGCGCGGAATTCAAGAAGGTGATGCGCGGCGACGGGGCGATCGAACCGCTGCAACCCCCCCTGCCGCTGTAGCGCGCCTACGCCGGCCGCGCGCAGGCGTTGCGGATCGCCGCGATCTCGCGCGGGACCGCGCCGCCTTCCGGCAGGTGCAGCTGGACCTGCGCCAGCAGCGCGGCGAGCTGCGTGGTGGCGCGCCCGGGCTGCCGCGTGCAGTCCACCTGCGCGGCGTAGGCGGCGGCCAGCCAGCTGGCCTTGCGCTGCTCGATGTCCTGGTCGCGGTGCGCGGCCATCGCCTGCAGGCGCTGCAGTGCGCCCGGCCGGCCGCGCAATGCCTCGAACCGCGCCAGCGAGATCTCCGCCCGGCGCGTATGCGAATGCGCGGCCCCGTAGCCCGCCCGGTTGAGCAGCACCGCGTTGCGCAGCGCGGCGTCCGCCTCCGCGTCCTGCCCCAGGGTGGCCAGGATGTCGCCCAGCAGGCGGTCGCTGTCGCCCACCAGTTCGTGGCCTGCGCCGAAGCGCTCCACGCGCAGGGCGCGCGCCTGCCGCGCCAGCGGCAGCGCCTCGCGGTGCCGGCCGTCGCTGTGCAGGATCATCGCCAGGTTGAATACGCCGGCCGCCTGCAGCCCCCGGTTGTGCCCGCTGCCCCATGCCTCCACGGCCTGGCGCTGGAAGCGCAGCGCGCGCGGGATGTCGCCGCGCTCCCAGGCCACGATGCCCAGGCTGTTGTACGTGCGCGCCAGGTCGGGGTGCTGCGGCGCCAGCCGCGTGCGCATCCACGCATACGTGTCCAGGAACTCGGATTCCGCCTCGCTGAAACGGCCCAGGTCGACGTACAGCGCGGCGAGCTGGCGGCGGGCGTCGATGGTGGCGCGGTGGTCGCGGCCGTGCAGCTGCAGCGCCAGCGACACCGAATCGCGGCAATCGCGCTCGGCGGCGGACACCGCGTCGTTGCTGCGCTCCAGCGAACACAGGCTGCGCAGCATGTCGATCGCCAGCGGGTGCCGGTCCCCCACCTCCTGCCGCAGCTGCGCCAGCGCCTCGCGCAGGATGCGGATCGCCTCGCGCGGCCGGCCGTCGTCGGCGCGCAGCGAGGCGAGGTCCAGCAGGCTCTCGGCCACGCCGACCTCGTCGCCATGCTCGCGGCGCAGGGTCAGCGCGCGGGTGAACAGCTGGTTGGCGATGTTGTGCTCGGACAGGTCGCGGTGGCAGCGTGCCAGTTGCGCGTAGAACGCGGCGGACTGTGCGGGCAGCTGCTCCTGCTCGCGTTCGGCCAGGCCGCGCAAGGGCTGCATCTGCCGCAGGCAGCCGCGCGGGTCGCTGCGCATGCGCCGCGCGCCCCCGCGCAGGGTGGCCGCCTCCAGGCGCAGGCTGTCCGGGGCATCCGGCAGCTGCGCCAGCAAGGCGGCCTGCCGGTCGAGCAGTTCGCCCGCCTCGCGGTAGTCGCCGATGCCCATGCGCAGGCGGGCGACCACGCCGTAGAGTTCCGCCCGCGCCTGCGGCTGCCGCGCCAGGCTCAGGTCGCCGCGCACGATGCCCATGTCCAGCAGGGTGCGCAGGTCGATCGGCGCATCCATCGGGGTGGAGCCGGCGCTTTCGAACAGGCTGGCCACGAAGCGCTGCATGGCCTGCGCGCGCGCCGCCTCGCGCACCGCCTCGCGCGCCTGCCAGCTGACCACCGCCAGCGCGGTCACCATCACGCCGAGCACCAGCGCCGCGGCGCCGAGCGCCCAGCGATGGCGGTTGAGGTACTTGCGCGCGCGATAGCCCCAGCGCTCGCCGCGCGCCAGCACGGGGCGTCCCCGCAGGTAGCACAGCAGGTCGTGCGACAGCGCTTCCACCGAGCTGTAGCGCTGCTCCGGTCGCTTGCCCAGTGCCTTGAGCACGATGTTGTCCAGGTCGCCTGCCAGCTCGCGCGCCAGCCGCGCCGGGCTGTACGGACGGGTGGCGGCCAGGTCGTTGCGCGCCGCCGCCTGCGAGGGCCGCAGCGGCTCGCCGTCGAGGATCGCCTCCTCCCACTCGGCATCGGTCTGCCGCTTCAGGCGGTACGGCTTGCTGCCGGTCAGCAGCTCGTGCAGCACCACGCCGAGCGAGTACACGTCGGTCATGGTGGTGACCGGCTCGCCGCGGATCTGTTCGGGCGCGGCGTAGTGCAGGGTGAAGGTGCGCACGCCGGTGCCGGTCTGCTCGGCCGGCGGGGCTTCCACGTCGAGCAGCTTGGCGATGCCGAAGTCGAGCAGCCGCACGTGGCCGGCCGGCGTGACCAGGATGTTGGAGGGCTTCAGGTCGCGGTGCACGATCAGGTTGGCGTGCGCGTGGCTGACCGCTTCGCAGACTTGGCGGAACAGGTCCAGGCGGGTGGCGATGTCCAGCTGGCGGCTGCGGCAGTAGTCGGTGATCGGCTCGCCGTCCACGTATTCCAGCGCGAGGTATGGCTGGCCGTCGCGGTCGAAGCCGGCGTCCAGCAGGCGCGCGATGAAGGGGTGCGCGAAGCGGGCCAGGATCTCGCGCTCGCGCACGAAGCGCTGGCGCAGGCGCGGATCCGCGAAGCCCGGCCGCAGCAGCTTCAGCGCGACCTTGCGCTCGTACAGGCCGTCGGCGCGCGCGGCCAGCCAGACCTGGCCCATCCCGCCTTCGCCCAGCAGCCGGTCCAGGCGGTACGGACCCAGCCGGGCCCCGGGGCGGGCGCTGTTGGGCTGCTCGACCAGCGGCTCAGCGAGGAACCCGGTGTCATCGGCTTCCAGCGCCAGCAGCCGCTCCAGTTCGTCGGCCAGCGCCGCGTCCTCGCGCCGCAGCGCCGCCAGGTGCTCGCCGCGTTGCGGCGCCGGCAGCTCGAGCAGGGCGTCGAGCAGCGGGGAGAGGCGTTGCCAGCGTTCGGCGTCCATGTCCTGCGCCGTGTCCCCGAAGCCGCGGTCAGGCGGCGGGCGAATCCTGCAGCGAGGCCAGCAGGAACATGCGCGCCTTCTGCCAGTCGCGCCGCACGCTGCGCTCGGAGCGTTGCAACAGGGCCGCGATCTCCAGTTCGGACAGGCCGGCGAAGTAGCGCAGTTCCACCACCTGGCCCAGGCGCGGGTCGACCGCCGCCAGCCGGGTCAGCGCGGTGTCCAGGCCCAGCATGTCCTCGTCCAGGCGCAGCCCGCCCTCCAGGTCCTCCGGCAGGTCGGTGACGCGATGCTGGTCGCCGCCGCGCTTCTGCGCCAGCCGCTGGCGCGCGTAGTCCACCACCACGCTGCGCATGGCCGAGGCGGCGTAGGCGAAGAAGTGCGCGCGGTCGTCGAAATGGGCGGTGCCGTTGCCGCGCCCGACCAGACGCAGGTAGGCCTCGTGCACCAGCGCGGTCGCGTCCAGGGTGTGGCCGTGCTGGCCCGCCAGCTGCCGGCGCGCCATCGAGTGCAGTTCCTGGTACAGCGTGGCCAGCACGCGATCCATCGCGCCGCGGTCGCCCTTGTGCGCGGCGTCGAGCAATACGGTGATCTCACCGGAATCGTTCATTCGCTGGCGCGCGGCGGGAGCGGGGGAGGCTGCACTATAGCCAAAGCGCGCGCCACCGGGCATCGGCTCAGCGCTGGCAGTGGCCGCACCAGGCGCTGGTGCGCTGGCCGATGGCGGCCTGCCGCAGCGGGCGGCCGCAGCATCGGCACGGCAGCCCGCCGCGCCCGTACACCTGCAGCTCCTGCTCGAAGTAGCCCGGCAGGCCGTCCGGGCTGATGAAGTCGCGCAGGGTGGTGCCGCCGCGCGCGATGGCGTGGGCGAGGATCGCCTTCACCGCGTCGGCCAGCGCCACGTAGCGGTCGCGCGAGACCCGGCCTGCCTGGCGCAGCGGGGAGATGCCGGCCATGAACAATGCCTCGGCGGCGTAGATGTTGCCGACCCCGACCACCACCGACTGGTCCATCAGGAAGGTCTTGACCGATGCGCCGCGGCCGCGGCTGCGCGCATGCAGGTAGCCGCCGTGGAAGTCGTCCGACAGGGGTTCGGGGCCCAGCCCGGCCAGCAGCGGGTGCAGCCCGCCTGCGGGTTGCCACAGCAGGCAGCCGAAGCGGCGCGGGTCGTTGAAGCGCAGCACGCGGCCATCGTCCAGGGCCAGGTCCACGTGGTCGTGGGCGCGCACCGGCACGCCGCCATCCAGCACCCGCAGGCTTCCGGACATGCCCAGGTGCAGCAGCGCGCTGCCGGCGTCGGTGTCCAGCAGCAGGTACTTGGCGCGCCGGCGCAGGCCGCGCAGCGGCTGGCCGGGCAGCAGCGCGGGGATTTCGGGCGGGATCGGCCAGCGCAGGTCGGGGCGACGCAGCACCACCGCATCCACCCGGCGCCCGGCCAGGTGCGGGGCCAGGCCCAGGCGGGTGGTCTCGACTTCGGGCAGCTCGGGCATGCGCACATCATGCCCAATGCGTACCCGGCGGCGTTCAGGGCCGGTGCGGGGGCGCGTGGCATCATGGCGTGGCGCCGGCCTGGCGCGTGCCGAGACCTCCCCCGCGATGCCCGCGTCCCTCTTCGATTTCCTCGCCGGCGGCCTGCTCCAGTTCGGCTGGCCCGCCATGCTGCTGTACCTGCTGGTGGTCACCCAGGTCACCATCTTCACCGTGACCCTGTACCTGCACCGCAGCCAGGCGCACCGGGGCGTGGACTTCCATCCCGCCATCGCGCACTTCTTCCGCTTCTGGAGCTGGCTCACCACCTCGATGATCACCCGCGAGTGGGCCGCCATCCACCGCAAGCACCACGCCAAGTGCGAGACCGAGGAGGACCCGCACAGCCCGATGCACAAGGGCATCGGCATGGTGTTCTGGCGCGGCGTGGAGCTCTACCGCGAGGCGCGGGACGACCGCGCCAGCATCGAGCAGTACGGCAAGGGCTGCCCGGAGGACTGGATCGAGCGCAACCTGTACACCCGCCACGCCACGCTGGGCGTGGTCCTCCTGCTGGCCGTCAGCTTCGTGCTGTTCGGCTTCAAGGGCGTGGCCGCGTGGGCGATCCAGATGGCCTGGATCCCGTTCTGGGCGGCCGGCGTGATCAACGGGCTGGGCCACTGGTGGGGCTATCGCAACTTCGAGACCACCGACACCGCCACCAACCTCACCCCGTGGGCGTTCTGGGTGGGCGGCGAAGAGCTGCACAACAACCACCACGCGTTCCCGTCGTCGGCCAAGTTCGCGCTGCGCCGCTTCGAGTTCGACATCGGCTGGGCGGCGATCCGCGTGCTCGAGTCGCTGAAGCTGGCCCGCGTGCTGCGCGTCGCGCCCAGCCTGGACGTGCGCCCGAACATCGCGATGCCCGACGCCGAGACCATGCGGGCGCTGCTGGCGCACCGCTTCCAGGCGATGACCGACTACCAGCGCAGGGTGCTCACGCCCGCGCTGCGCGAGGAGGCTGCGGCCGCCGGCGCGCGCCTGCGGGCGCTGCTGCCGCGCCAGCTGCGCAAGGGCATGGTGGACGATGGCCGCTGGCTGTCGCCCGAGTCGCGCGCGCAGCTGGAAGCGTGGATCGCCGAGCGCCCGCGCATCCAGGCCCTGATCGAACACCGGCGCCGCCTGGCCGACGTGCTGGAAAGCCGCGGCCACGATGCGGCCGAACGCCTGCGCCAGCTGCAGGCCTGGTGCGCCGAGGCGGAGGCCAGCGGCGTGCGCGCCCTGCAGGACTACGCGGCCCGCCTGCGCGGGTACGCGCTGATCCCGGCATGAGGCGTGCCGGGGCCGTGCTGCTGCTGGCCGGCGCGTTGCCGCTGTCCGGCGGCGCGCAGGTCCGCAGCAGCGCCGACTACCTGCGGCAGATGGATGCCGATGGCGACGGGCGCGTATCGCTGGCCGAATACCAGGACTGGCTGAGCTACGCCTTCGATGCGATGGACCGCGACCGCGACGGCGTGCTGTCCGCCGCGGAGCAACCCGGCAAGCGCGGCGCCGCGCTGACCCGGGCCGAACACCGCGCCCGCCTCGCCCTGCGCTTCGCGCGGCAGGATGCGAACCGCGACGGTTACCTGGGCGCGCGCGAACTGGCGGCGCCCCCGCAGTAGGCCCAAAGGCTACCGGCGCGCGGCGCGCCTGCGGCACACTGGCGGGGTACGGATATCGGCCCGCGGAGTGCGAGATGAGCGATGTGTACCCGGTTACCGACGCCTTCGCGGCGCGCGCACGCGTTGGCCGCGACTTGCTTGCGCGCATGCACGCGGACGTCGCGCGCGATCCCGATGCGTACTGGCTGCAGCTGGCGCAGCGGCTGGACTGGATGCGCGCGCCCACCCGGGCCGGGGACGTCAGCTTCGCGCGGGAGGACTTCCGCATCCGCTGGTACGCGGATGGCGCGCTCAACGCCAGCGTCAACTGCCTGGACCGGCACCTGGACGCGCGCGGCGACAAGCCCGCGCTGGTCTTCGAGCCGGACGATCCGGGCGCACCCGCGCAGTCCATCACCTACCGCGAGCTGCATGCGCGCGTGTGCCGGCTGGGCAATGCGCTGCGCAACCTCGGGGTGGGCAAGGGCGACCGGGTCACCCTGTACCTGCCGATGATCCCCGACGCGGTGGTGGCGATGCTGGCCTGCGCGCGGATCGGCGCGATCCATTCGGTGGTGTTCGGCGGCTTCGCCCCGCACTCCATCGCCGACCGCATCGCCGACTGCGGCAGCAAGCTGGTCATCACCGCGGACGAGGGCCTGCGCGGTGGCCGGCGGGTGCCGCTGAAGGCGAACGTGGACGCCGCGCTGCGCCTGCCCGGCACGACCAGCGTGGAGACGGTGCTGGTGGTGCGCCATACCGGCGGGGCGGTGGACATGCAGATGCCGCGCGACCGCTGGTTCGACGTGGTGGTGGACGGCCAGCCCGAGGCCTGCGAGCCCGAGCGCATGGACGCGGAGGACCCGCTGTTCATCCTCTACACCTCGGGCAGCACCGGCAAGCCCAAGGGCGTGCTGCACACCACCGGCGGCTACCTGGCCTGGGCCAGCCACACGCACGAGATGGTGTTCGACCTGCGCGAGGACGACGTGTACTGGTGCACGGCCGACGTGGGCTGGATCACCGGGCACAGCTACATCGTCTACGGGCCGCTGGCCAACGGCGCCACCGCGGTGGTGTTCGAGGGCGTGCCCACCCATCCCACGCCGTCGCGCTTCTGGGAGGTCATCGACCGGCACCGGGTCACGCTGTTCTACACCGCGCCGACCGCGCTGCGCGCGCTGATGCGCGAGGGCGACGGTCCGGTCACGCGGACCTCCCGCGCGTCGCTGCGCTTGCTGGGCACGGTGGGCGAGCCGATCAACCCCGAGGCCTGGCGCTGGTATTTCGACGTGGTGGGCGAGGGCCGCTGCCCGGTCGTCGACACCTGGTGGCAGACCGAGACCGGCGGCATCCTGATCGCGCCGCTGGCCGGCGCGGTCGACCTCAAGCCCGGCTCGGCCACCCGCCCGCTGCCCGGCGTGCAGCCGGCGCTGGTGGACGCCGCAGGCAACATCCTCGAGGGCGAGGCGTCCGGCAACCTGGTCCTGCTGGATTCGTGGCCGGGGCAGATGCGCACGGTGTACGGCGACCACGCGCGCTTCATCGAGACCTATTTCACGACGTACCCCGGCATGTACTTCACCGGCGACGGCTGCCGCCGCGACGCCGACGGCGACTACTGGATCACCGGCCGGGTGGACGACGTGATCAACGTCTCCGGCCACCGGATCGGCACCGCCGAGGTGGAGAGCGCGCTGGTCGGCCATCCCGCCGTGGCGGAGGCCGCGGTGGTCGGCATGCCGCACGCCATCAAGGGCCAGGGCATCCACGCCTTCGTGACCCTGGTCAGCGGCGTGGAGCCGACCGCCGAGCTGCGCCGCGCGCTGGTGGCGCACGTGCGTTCGGACATCGGGCCGATCGCCTCGCCCGACGTGGTGCAGTGGGCGCCCGCCCTGCCCAAGACGCGCAGCGGCAAGATCATGCGGCGGATCCTGCGCAAGATCGCCGAGGGCGCGCCCGACCAGCTGGGCGACACCAGCACCCTGGCCGACCCGGGCGTGGTCGACGCCCTGCTGCGCGGCGACCGCGGCGACTGAGCGCCGCGGCCGGGCCGACCGTCAGCGGATCGGCTCGTCCAGCAGCAGCTGCCGCACGAAGCGCACCGGCGGCGCGCCCTGGGCCAGCACTTCGTCGTGGTAGGCCTTGGCATTGAACGCCGCGCCGCGCTTGGCCTGCACCGCCTTGCGCGTGTCGAAGTGCTCCTGCGCGCCCACGAAATACGTGGCCAGCTGGCCGGAGGAGAGCTGCGCCCGTACCCACTTGCCCTCGGCCTCTCGCTCCTGCTGGAAGGTCTGGCGCACCATCAGGTCCATCGCCTGCTGCTTGGTCCAGTTGTCCACGTGCACGCCCTGGTCCAGGATCGCGTTGGCCACCGCGCGCGCGTAGAACTTCAGCTGCATCAGGCGGAAGCGCGGGTCGTTGTCGTTGTAGCCGGCGTCGGCCATCACCCGTTCGGTGTACACCGCCCAGCCCTCGGCGAACGGGCCGGAGCGCAGCACCGCGCGCAGGGTGGAGGGGTGCTTCACGGAATGCGCGCCTTCCAGGTAATGGCCGGGCATCGCCTCGTGGATGGTCAGCACGTGGATCATGTGCTTGTTGTATTCGCGCAGGAAGGAGTCGGTCTGCGCGGCGGTCCAGTCCTCGGGGATCGGCGAGATGGCGTAATAGGTCTTCAGCCCCTTGTCGAGCGGGCCCGGCGAATCGCAGTACGCCACCGCCACGCCGCGCTGGAACTCCGGCATCAGGATGATCTCCACCGGGTCGTCCGGAACCGTGACCAGGTCCTTGTCGCGCACGAACTTCGTGGCCACCTCCAGCGTGTGCCTGGCGAACTCCACCACCTCGTCGCGGCCCGGCTTGTCGGCATAGGCGATCTCCAGCGCCTGCTCGATCGCCGCCTGCTGCTGCGCCTCGGTCGGCGCCTCGGGGCGCGCATCGGCGCCGGGCGCGTCGGCCAGCATGGTGCGCGCGACCTGGTACATCTCCTCGCGGGTGCGCTTGAGCTCGGCCTCGGCGCGCTGCCGGATCTCCGCCCGCGACAGCGAGGCATTCAGCGAGAACTTGAGCTTGGCGTCGTACAGCGCGGCGCCGACCCGGAACTCGCCCTTGGCGTTCGGCACCAGCGTGCCGTCCAGCCATTGCTGGTGTTCCTCGATCGCCTTGCGGGTGGTTTCCACCGCGGCGTCCAGGCGCGCGCGGTCGGCGCCGGCCAGCTGCCCCGCGTTCGGCGTGATGAAGGTATCGATCAGGCTCAGCACGCCCTTGTTCTGCCTGGCCACCGTTTCGGCGTGGGTCCTGGGCACCCGCGCGGGGTCCAGGTTCTCGCGCGCCTGGGCCAGCAGGGTGGGCAGCTGCTCCATGCGCGCGGCGGCGGACTTCAGCCGCTCCGGCAGCGGCGCGAAGTCGCGCGCCATCAGGTTGTAGATCGCGCCGCCGGCCAGGCCGCTGTAGACCTGCGGGTCCCAGGCCCAGCTCTGGAAGGTCTCCAGGTCCCACAGGCTGCCTTCCAGCTGGTTGCGCAGGACCAGCGCGTCCACCTGGTTGTCGCGCGACAGCCGGGCGGGGTCGATCGCGTCCAGTTCGGCCAGCATCGAGCGGGCCCAGGCGGCGGCCTTCTGCCGGCCGGCCTCGCTCATGTCGTCGAGTTGCGTGTCGTAGCGGTGCTCGCCGATCTGGGTGGCGGCCACCGGGCTCAGCGCCAGGCCTTCGTCCAGGAAGCGGCGGGACAGGGTGGCGAAGGCGGCGTCCGCCTGGTTGGCGGCCTGCGTGGCCGGGGCCTGCGTGCCCTCGGCGGGCGCGGTGGGGGACGGCGAGCAGGCGGCCAGGCTGGCGGCCAGCAGGGCAAGGGCGAGCGGATGGGGGCGCATGTGCGACTCCGGGGGCGTGGACGCCGGAGCTTACCCGTCATCGCCGCAAACCCCAAAAACGAAACCCGCCTTGCGGCGGGCTTCGATGGACGGCGATTGCGCGAAGCGATCCCGCCTGCGCGGGGATGACGCATCGGCAAGGGCGTTCGCGCTACGCGCGAGCGCGCCGATGCATCACTTGATCTTGCCTTCCTTGTACGGGACGTGCTTGCGCACGACGGGGTCGTACTTGCTGACCTCCATCTTCGCGGGGGTGTTCTTCTTGTTCTTGTCGGTGGTGTAGAAGTGACCGGTGCCGGCCGTGGAGATCAGACGGATCTTGTCGCGCTTGGAAGCCATGGTGTGATCTCCTTAGACCTTCTCGCCCTGCTTGCGCAGGTCGGCCAGGACGGCGTCGATGCCGTTCTTGTCGATGGTGCGCAGGGCCGCGGCCGAAACGCGGAGCTTGACCCAGCGGTTCTCCGAGGCGACCCAGAAGCGGCGCTCGTGGAGGTTGGGCATGAAGCGACGACGGGTCTTGCGGTTGGAATGCGAGACGTTGTTGCCGGACGTCGTGCGCTTGCCGGTGACTTGGCAGACTTTGGACACTGTGCACCTCGATGGTGATTGGTTGTCGCCCGTAGCCCGGGAGACGGCGGCCCCGCCACGTCCCCGGGAGGTTCGCGGCACACGAAACGGGTCGGTTGTCGCGCTGCCAGTGGCGGGCCGGATTCGTGTTCCGGGGCCGCCCGGAACCTGCCAAGAGGCGGTGCCGGACGCAGCGAGCCGCGCATTATGCGGACAAATGCCTTTGCAGGCAAGCACTTGGGCGCCAAGACCGCCTGGCGAGGGCCGCGGGAATTCGCTACGCGGCTCGAAATGCCGCTGCGCGACCACCCGCCGCCCTCGCCAGGCCGCGAGCGTGCCGGTTCGGTCACCCAGCGCGGGGAGTCCGCCTAGCGGCTTTTGGCCGCGGCGATATACGCCCGGACCTGCGATTCCAGCACCGGCAGCGGCAGCGAGCCCTGCGCCAGCACGGCGTCGTGGAAGGCGCGCGCGTCGAACCGCGCGCCCAGCGCGGCTTCGGCCTCGCGGCGCAGGCGCATGATGGTGATCTCCCCCAGCTTGTAGCTGAGCGCCTGGCCCGGCCAGCTGATGTAGCGGTCCACCTCGGTGGTCACCTCGTGCTCGGACAGCGCGGTGTTGTCGCGCAGGAAGGCCAGCGCCTGCTCGCGCGTCCAGCCCCTGGCGTGCACGCCGGTATCGATCACCAGCCGGCAGGCGCGCCACATGGCGTAGGTCAGGCGCCCGAAGTCCTCGTAGGGGGTCTCGTAGATGCCCATCTCCTTGCCCAGCCATTCCGAGTACAGGCCCCAGCCCTCGCCGTAGGCGCTGATGTACTCCTTGCGGAACGCGGGCAGCTCGCCCTGCTCGCGCACCAGCGACTGCTGCATCGAATGGCCCGGCGTGGATTCGTGCAGGGTCAGCGCGGGCAGGTTGTACAGCGGGCGGCTGGGCAGGTCGTGGGTGTTGACCCAGTAGGTGTCCGCGCCGCCGCGCCCGGCGGTCCAGAACGGCGCGATGTCCGGCGGCACCGGGACGATGGTGAAGCGCCCGCGCGGCAGGGTGCCGATCACCTTGCCGATCTGCCCGTCCACCCGCTTGCTGATCCACGCGGCGCGGTGCAGGAGTTCCTCCGGCGTCCTGGCGTAGAACTGCGGATCGGTGCGCAGGAAGGCCAGGAAGTCGGCGAAGCGGGTCTGCGGCGAGCGGCCGGTGAAGCCCAGCCGGTCAATGATGGTGTCCATCTCCGCGCGGATCGCGGCGACTTCCTGCAGGCCGATGGCGTGGATCGCGTCGGCGGACAGGTCCAGCGTGGTGTACTTGCGGATCTGCTCGCGGTACCACGCCGGCCCATCCGGCAACGCCTCCGCGGCCAGGGTGGTGCGGGCGTTGGGGATGTATTCCTCGCGGATGAAGCGCAGCAGCGTGCCGTACGCGGGGACCACCGCCTCGCGGATCGCGGCGCGCGCCTCCGCGCGCAGAACCTCCTGCTCGGCGGGCGGGATCGCCGCCGGCATGCGCCGATAGGGGTCGTAGAAGGTCGAGGACTCGATGTCGCCGAGCCCCGCCACCATCGCGATCGAGGCGTCGCGCCCGCCGAGCACCGCGCGCGGCACGCTGAAGCCGCGTGCCAGCCCAGCGCGCATGTTGGCGATGTGCTGGTCGAAGTGGCGCGGGACGTCGCGCAGGCGGGCGGCGTAGGCGCGATACCCGGCGGCGTCGCGCGGGGTGGCGCGCGCCATGAAACCCAGCGCGGACCAGAAGGAGCTGTCCGAGTTGAACGGCATCTCGTAGTCGCGGAACCGCAGTTCCGCGGCGCGGTGCTCGATCTGCGGGCGGTACACCGCGAAGTCGATCCGCTGCGCAGGCGACAGCCGGGCGGGATCCACGGCCTCCAGCTTGCGCAGCACGCCTTCGAGATACGAAAGGCGCGCCGCCTGGGCCTGGGCGCCGACATCCGGCAGCTGCCGCGCCGGCGCGCGCGCGCCCGGTCCGGCCTCGTCGCCCCAGCCCGGCGACTGCTGCCGGCGCCACTCGCCCTCCGCGCGATGGATGGCCTCGAAGCGGCGGTCCATCGGCGTGGGTGGGGCGGGCGCCGCCGATGCCGCGGCCGCGCAGGTCAACAGCAGGGCGAGCAGCAGCGGTTTCACGGGGCGGGCATCCGGCGCGGGCGAGCGGCGGATCGTAGCACCGGGGCAGCGCGCCTCAGTGCGTCGCGCGCTCGCGGTTCCAGCCGCGGTGGCGGATGTCGAGGTAGAGGCTGTAGATCGCGGTGAACGCGGGGAACAGGTTCTGCAGGATGCCCACCGCGTCGTTCTTGCCGAACACGAAGTAGCTCAGCGTCATCAGGCTGCCCACGATGCTCATGTACCAGAACAGGCGCGGGATCACCGGCCTGCCCTGGCGACGGCTGGCGATGAACTGCACCAGCCAGCGCCCGCCGAACATCAGCGCGCCGGTGAGGCCGATCAGCTTCCACGGGCTCATGTGGATGCCGGTCCAGGCCAGCCACGCGATCGGACCGTTCATGAACTCGCTCACCGCGGCAGTTCCTCGACGGCGCTGCGGCGGCTGCGCTGAATCAGCCAGGCCACGCCCATCAGGTCGCGGACGCCGACCAGGGCGCGCCCCAGGTTGTCGTACTTGGACACGCCGGCGGTGCGCGGGCGATGGTTGACCGGCACGCTCACGGTCCGCCAGCCGGCGCGCTGCATCAGCGCCGGCAGGTAGCGGTGCATGTGGTCGAAGCCGGGCAGGTCCAGGAAGGCCGCGCGCTCGAACAGCTTGATCCCGCAGCCGGTGTCGGGAGTGGCGTCGCGCAGCATCCGCGCGCGGATCGCATTGGCGGCCCTGCTGGCCCAGCGCTTGCTGCTGCTGTCCTGGCGGTTGACCCGCCAGCCGGCCAGCAGCTTCACCTCCGGGCCCGCGGCGTCGCGCTGCGCGAGCAGGCCGGGGATGTCCGCCGGGTCGTTCTGGCCGTCGCCGTCCAGGGTGGCGATCCACGGCGCGCGCGCGGCCTTGACGCCGTTGCGCACCGCGGCGCTCTGGCCTGCGTTGGCCAGGTGGCGCAGCACGCGCAGCTCCGGCGTGTCCTGCTGCAATGCGCGCAGGCGCTGCAGGGTGTCGTCGCGCGAGGCGTCGTCGACGTAGACGATCTCGAAGTCGACGCGGCCGCGCAGCGCAGCCAGGATCTCGCCGACCAGCGGGGCCACGTTGTCCTGTTCGTCGTGCACCGGCACCACGACCGAGAGTTGCGGGGTGGCCGGGTTCATCGTGCGGGGCGGGTCACGGTTTGCCGCGCAGCCGTTCCAGCACGCCGTCCAGCGCATCCAGGTTCGCGTAGTGGATCACCAGCTTGCCCTTGTTGCCGCGGCCATTGAGCACCGCGACCTTGCTGCCGAGGACGTCGCTGAGCTCGCGCTCCAGCGCGGCGATGTCGGCCTGTTGCGGCCTGGCCTTGGGCAGGCCCTTCCTCGGCGTGGCCGGCAGCTTGCCCGAGGCCAGCTGCTGCACGCGGTGCTCCACCTGGCGCACCGACCAGCCCTCGTCCGCGGCCTGCCGCGCCAGCGCGATCGCCATCGGCGCGGCCAGCGGCAGCAGCGCGCGCGCGTGGCCCATCTCGATCCTGCCCTCCTGCACCAGGCCGCGGATGTCCTCCGGCAGTTCCAGCAGGCGCAGCAGGTTGCTGACCGCCGCGCGCGAGCGGCCCACCGCCTCGGCGGCGGCGGCGTGGGTCAGGTCGAATTCGTCGATCAGCCGCTGCAGCGCCTGCGCTTCCTCCAGCGGATTGAGGTCCTCGCGCTGGATGTTCTCGATCAGCGCCATCGCCACCACGGTGCGGTCGTCGGCCACCCGCACCACCACCGGCACGTCGGTGAGCCCCGCGCGCTGGCTGGCGCGCCAGCGGCGCTCGCCGGCGATGATCTCGTAGGTGCGGCCGCCCTTGCCGTCGGCGCCGGTGTGCTCGCGCACCACGATCGGCTGGATCACGCCCTGCGCGCGGATCGACGCGGCCAGTTCCTCCAGCCGCGCCTCGTCGATGGTGCGCCGCGGCTGGTAGCGGCCCGGCACCATGGCATCCACCGGCAGGGTGCGCAGGGTGTCGCCGGGCTGCGCCTCGAGCGCCGGCGCCTCGGCGGCCGCCTTGGGTCCCAGCAGTGCCTCCAGCCCGCGGCCCAGCCCGCGCTTCTTCGCCGCACCCTTCGCGGCGGTGTTGCCGGCCGTCATGCCGCCTTCTCCTTCGCCTGTTTCCCTTGGGCGTGTTCTTGCTCGCGCTCGCGCTGCCGGCGCAGGATCTCGCCGGCCAGGCCCAGGTAGGCCACGCCGCCGCGGCTGGCCTTGTCGTAGCCGATGATGCTCTGGCCGTGGCTGGGGGCCTCGGCCAGGCGCACGTTGCGCGGGATGATGGTGCGGAACACCAGGTCGCCGAAGTGGTTGGTCAGCTCGGCCGACACCGCGTTGGCCAGGTTGTTGCGCACGTCGAACATGGTGCGCAGCACGCCTTCGATTTCCAGCCGCGGGTTGAGCCGCCCCTTCAGCGCGTCGATGGTGTCCAGCAGCGCGGACAGGCCTTCCAGCGCGTAGTACTCGCACTGCATCGGCACCAGCACCGAGTCCGCCGCGGTCAGCGCGTTCAGGGTGAGCAGCGACAGCGACGGCGGGCAGTCCACGATCACCACGTCGTAGCCGTCGCGCACCGTGTCCAGCGCCTGCTTGAGCTTCTGCTCGCGGCCGTCCATGTCCATCAGCTGGATCTCGGCCGCGGTCAGGTCGATGTTGCCGGGCAGCAGGTCGTAGCCGTCCGCGCTGCGCACGATGGCCTCGCGCGCCTGCGCCTCGCCCAGCAGCACGTTGGTGATCGAGGCGCCCAGCTCGCGCTTCTCCACCCCGCTGCCCATCGTGGCGTTGCCCTGCGGGTCCAGGTCGACCAGCAGCACGCGCTTGGGGGTGCGGGCCAGGGCCGCGGCCAGGTTGACCGCCGTGGTGGTCTTGCCGACCCCGCCCTTCTGGTTGGCGATGGCGATGATGCGGGCCATGCGGCGTGCGTTCCCCCGGGAATCTGGCGCGATGCGTGCCGGCGAGCGGCAGGCGGCCGTCGATTATGCCCTACGCCGGCGCGCGCACGATTTCGACCAGGTGCCGCTCCGCGTCGAGGCCGGGCACCCGCAGCGGATGGATCGCGCGCGCCTGCCAGCCGGGCGGCAGGGCGGCGATCTCCTCGTCCGGCCGCACGCCCTTCATCGCCAGCAGCCGGCCGTCCGTGCCCAGCAGGTGGCCGCCCAGCGCGAGGATCTGCGGCAGGGTCGCCAGTGCGCGCGCGGTGATCGCATCGAACGTGGCCGCGGGTCGGAAGGCCTCGATCCGCGACTCGGCCACCGTGGCATTGGCCAGGCCCAGCTGGCGCACGGCTTCGCGCAGGAACCGCGCCTTCTTGCCGTTGCTCTCCACCAGGGTGACGTGCAGCCCCGGCGTGGCGATGGCCAGCGGGATGCCGGGCAGCCCGGGCCCGGTGCCCAGGTCGGCCAGCGACGCGAGCCCGCGCACGAACGGCTGCATGGCCAGCGAATCGAGCAGGTGCCTGGCCACCATCTCGCGCGGGTCGCGCACCGCGGTCAGGTTGTAGGTGGCGTTCCAGCGCGCCAGCAGCGCCAGGTAGGCCAGCAGCGGCGCGGCCAGGGCGGGGTCCAGCCCGAGTGCGCGCAACCCGGCCGCAAGTTCGTCGCGCATCGCATCGTCCGCTGTCATCGGGGAAGTATGCCGGGATGCCAGGCCAGCACGGCCAGGAAGCCCGGTTCCGGGGCGAACGCGTGCAGGGTCCAGTCGGCCGGCACGCCCAGCGCGGGGTCGCACCACAGCAGGCGCGGCGCCGGATCGGCCGGATCGAACGCCAGCCGGTGCAGTCCGAACGCGATGCCGTGGCCATGCGCCTTCAGCACCGCTTCCTTGGCGCACCACAGGCGCAGGAACGCCAGCCGGCGGGCCTCCCCCGGCAGGGCCATCAGGCCGTCGGCTTCCCCGGGGGCGAAGTAGCGGCGGGCGATCTGGGCCACCCGGGGCTGGCGGTCGGCAGCCTCGACGTCCACGCCGACGCGGCCGTGCGGTGCCCAGGCCAGCAGCAGCCGCTCGCGGGCGTGGCTCCAGCCCACGTCGCCACTGCCGGCGGGAAGCCACGGACGCCCGCGGGCATCGCGGCCGAGCGACCGGGCATCCGCGCCGGGCGCGACCTCCGCCAGCCAGTCGCGGGCCATCGCCACGCGGTCCGGCCCGGAGGGACCCCAGCGGAGGCGCAGCGGACCCAGCGCCCAGGCCTGACCGTTCACCGCCCGCCCCGCCGGGAACGGCCGCCGCGGGCGGCGCACACGATCCTGAATGCAAACGCCATCGTCACGCCGGGCGCGGGAGACTGCGCCTGTCCCCCAC
>CBFGMM010000024.1:0-20136 GCA_965649855.1 uncultured Thermomonas sp.
CGGGTCACAGCGCGCGGTGGACGGCCTCGCCGAACAGGGCGGTGTGGTGGCTGCAGTCGTTCAGCCGCACCACTTCAAGGGAGGCCGGATCGGCGCCCTCCAGCAGGTTCAGCGTGGTCGGCGCCTGGCGGAAGTTCCACAGATGCGCCAGCGGGATGCCCAGCACGCGGCACAGCAGGACCCGGTTGACGGCATCGTGCGCCACCACCAGCACGGTGTCATGGGCGCCCAGGCCCTCGCACGCACGCTCCAGCGCGGGCCAGGCGCGGTCCAGCACCTGGCGCAGGCACTCGCCGCCATCCGGCATCTGCACCGTATCCGGCGCGTCGCGCCAGTCGCGCAGGCGCTGCGGGTCGCGGGCCGCGATCTCGCTCGCCAGCAGGCCCTCCCAGCTGCCGTGGGCGATTTCCATGAAACCGGGATCGAGCGCCAGTTGCCCCGCCCGCGCATCGCCCAGCGCGAGCTCGGCGGTGCGCCTTGCGCGGGCCAGCGGGGACGCCACGGCCCGGTCGATGCGCACGTCGCGCAGCCGCTCGCCCAGGGCGCGGGCCTGGGCGGTCCCCACGTCCGAGAGCGCGATGTCCTCTTGGCCCTGGTAGCGGCCTTCGGCGTTCCACGGCGTCTCGCCGTGGCGGGCTAGCAGGATCCTCATGCCGGGTGCGGCGCCTCGTGGGTCGGGCGGGCCAGCCTAGCAGGTCGCATACGCGCTTTTACCGAGGCGGCGGTACGCTCGCGCCTTTCCACTGCACGGACCGCGCGCATGCACGCCAAGGGAGAATTCGAGGTCACCCGGATCCCGCAGGAAGAGCTGGAAATCGGTGCCGGCGCCAGCGTGGGCCACTCGCGCTTCGAGAAGCGCTTCCACGGGCCGCTGGACGCGCGCAGCGTGGTGCACATGCTGGCGGTGATGACCGACGTACCGGGCTCCGGCGCCTATGTCGCGATCGAACGCATCGAGGGCACCCTGGACGGGCGCGCGGGCAGCTTCTACGCCCAGCACAACGGGGTGATGGACCGCGGCGCGCCCTCCCTCGACCTCACCGTGGTGCCCGACAGCGGCACCGGTGCGCTGGCCGGCCTGCACGGCCGGATGACCATCGAGATCGCCGACGGCAAGCACTATTACGGCTTCGAGTACGGTTTCCGCGAGTGAACCACGCAACGGAAAACGCCGGCGCGTGGCCGGCGTTTCCGGGGACATCGGCGGCGCTTACTTCTTCGGCGCCACGCCCATTTCCGCCAGCAGGCGCGGGGCCGGCATGACCTCCTGCATGATCCAGCGCATGTAACGCTGGTCCACCGAGATCATCCGGGTCACGGTGGGATCGAACACCCAGTTGCTGGCCACGGACTCCCAGTTGCCGTCGAACGCCAGCCCCACCAGGCGGCCATGCGCATCCAGCACCGGGGAGCCCGAGTTGCCGCCGGTGATGTCCAGGTCCGACAGGAAGTTGACCGGCACGGTCTTCAGCCTGGCATCCGCCAGCCCGGCATGGCGCCTGGCCTTGATCGCGTCCAGCTGCGCCTGCGGCGCGTCGAACGGCTCCTTGCCGGTCGCCTTGGCCGCCACCTGCTCCAGCGTGGTGAACGCCGCCTCGGCCTTGGTGTTGCCCGGCTTGGTGTAGCCCATGACGTTGCCGAAGGTGATGCGCAGCGAGGAGTTCGCGTCGGGATAGACCGCCCGCCCGTTGGCCGCGTTGTAGTCCGCCACCGCCTGCAGGAAGGTGGCGCGCGGCAGCAGCGCATTGCCGGCGCGCAGCTTGCGCTCCTCTTCCAGCTGGAGCGAGGTCGGCAGCATCGCCACCGCGTAGCGGATCGCCGGGTCGCTGCTGGCCTCGAAGGCCTTGCGGTCCGCGGCGAACCACTTCAGGCGCTCGTCCAGGCTGCCCAGCGCGCTGGCGTTGAGGCGGTCCAGCGCAGCATCCACCGCGGCGGCGTCACGCCCGCCCAGCCAGGCATCGATCGCCGGGACGCGCTGGTCGGCCGGCAACGCGATGTACTGCATCAGCCAGTAGCGCTGGATCTGCCGGTCCATCGCCGGCACGTAGCGGCGCTCCATCTGGCGGATGCCGCCCTCCAGCGCCGGCAGGTCGCGCTGCTGGAAGCCGGATTCGCGCTGGGCGTCGGGCTTCTCGCGCTCCACCGCCAGCCGGTACAGGGTCAGCGCGCTGCTGCCCAGCGCGCCGCCGACGTTGCCGATCACGGCGTCGCGTTCGCGGGTCGCGCGCGCCTCCTCACCCAGCGCGGTCAGCGCGGCGTGCGCGTCCAGCGCGGCCTTGCCCTCTGCGCCGCGCCCGGCCAGCCAGTCCAGCACGGCCTGCTCGCGCTCGCGCTTGATGCCCGCCGCGCCCATGCGCTGGAAGCCTTCCAGCTGGCCGTCGAAGTTCTTCAGCGTGTTTTCCCAGCCCTGCATGGACGCCGCGTACTTGACCGCGATGTCGGGGTCGGCCTCGCCCGCCGCCTTGACCATCGCCACCAGCTCCTTGAAGCGGCGGCTCACGGTCGGGTAGGTCCAGCCCGCGGTGGCGTCGAAATCCGCGGCCAGGGCGTAGCGGTTGGTGCTGCCCGGGTAGCCCGCCACCATCACGAAATCGCCCTCGCGCAGCGGCTTGTCGGCCAGCTTGAGCCAGCGCTTGGGCTGGAACGGCACGTTGTCCTTGCTGTAGGCCGCCGGCTTGCCGTCCTTGCCCACGTACGCCCGGTAGAACGCGAAGTCGCCGGTGTGGCGCGGCCACATCCAGTTGTCGATCTCGCCACCGTAGTTGCCCACGCTGCCCGGGGGCGCGTACGCCAGGCGGACGTCGCGGATCTCGATGTTCCTGAACAGGCGGTAGGTGTTGCCGCCCATGAAGCTGTACAGCCGGCAGCGGAAGCCCCCGCCCTGCTCGCACTCGGCGACCAGGCGCTTCTCCAGGTCCTCCAGCGCGCGGGTGCGCTCCAGCGGACCGGGCGCGGCCGCGATGGCCGCCTTGGCTTGGGCGGTCACGTCGGTGATCTGGTCCAGCACGAAGATCCGCGCATTGGGACCGGCGGAGACCTCGTCGGCGTTGCCTGCGGCGTTGAAGCCCTTCTCCAGCAGGTTGTTGTCGGCGGTGGAGTTGAGCTGGATCGCGCCGGCGGCGCAGTGGTGGTTGGTCGCCACCAGCCCCTGCTGTGATACGAAACTCGCCGTGCAGTTGCCCAGCGAGACCACCGCGCCCATCGGATCGCCGGTCAGGTCCGCCAACTGCTTCGGATCCAGCTTCAGGCCCGCCTTCTTCAGCGGCCCGGCGATTTCCGGGAGCTGCTGCGGCACCCACATCCCCTCGCCCGCCTGCGCGGTCAGCGCGGCGGTTCCCATCATTGCCACGACGATTCCCGTGGCCAGCATCGTCTTGCGCATCGTTGCCTGTGTCCTGTGTGGTTGGTGCGGTTGCATCGCTGCTGCCGGCTCACTGCGCCGGCAGGTTCATTTCCTTGAGCAGGTGCGGCGCCGGCTGGACCTTGGACAGGTACCAGCGCAGGTAGCGCATGTCGACGTGGATCGCGCGCTTGTAGCGCGGGTCGAACATCCAGCTGGCGCTCACCGCTTCCCAGTTGCTGTCGAAGTTCAGGCCGATCAGCCGGCCCCGCGCGTCCAGCACCGGCGATCCGGAATTGCCGCCAGTGGTGTCCAGGTTGGTCAGGAAGTTGACGGTCTGCGTCTTCAGCGTGGGATCCACGGTGCTGCCGAAGTCGCCGGCCGCGATCGCATCCAGCAGCGCCTGCGGCGAGTCGAACGGTTCCACGCCGGTGTTCTTCTCCACGATGCCGGCCACCGTGGTCAGCGGCCGGTAGTCCACCGCGTCGCGCGGCGACAGTGGGGTGACCTTGCCGTAGCTCACGCGCAGGGTCGAGTTGGCGTCGGGGTACACCGCGCGCCCCTGCGACTGCCGGTAGTCGATCAGCGCCTGCATGTACGCCGGGCGCAGGCGCAGCAATTCGCCGTTGCGTCGCTTGGCCTCGTCTTCGAGGCGCAGCAGGGCGGGCTGCAGTGCGGCCGCGGCCTTCAGCAGGGTGTCGCTGGACGCGGCCAGGGTGGCGGCGTCGGCCTGCATGGCCGCCAGGCGGTCCGCCTCGCTGCCCAGCGTCGTTCCCGCATACAGGGCGTCGACGCGGCGCGCGGCCTCGGTCTCGTTGCTGCCGAACACGGCGTCGAATTCGGGGACGCGCTGCGCCGGCGGCAGCGCGAAATAGCGCTTCAGCGCGAAGCGCAACGTGGCCTTTTCCACCTCCGGGTGGTAGCGGCGCTGCAACTGCTTCAGCCCGCCCTCGATCAGCGCCATGTCGCGTTGCTGGTAGCCGGACTCGCGCTGCGGATCGGGCTTGCCGCGCTCCAGCGCCAGCCGCTGCAGGGTGATGGCCGAGCCCAGCAGGCCGGGACGCAGGAACGGCAGCAGGAAATCGCGCTCGCGCATCGCCTCGGCCTGGTCGAGCAGCGCCTGCATCGCGCGGATGTCGGCCAGCGCGGGCTCGCTGCCCGGCTGGCGCGCCAGCCAGGCCAGCATCGCCGCCTCGTCCGCGGCGCGCACGCGCACCGCGTCGCTGCGGCGCAGGCCGTCCAGCTCGCCCTGCGCGCGCTTGAGCGTGTTCTTGCTGCTGGCCAGGGTGGCGGCGTACAGCACCTCCCTGGCTGCATCGCCCGCGGTCGCGGCCTGGATGGCGCCGATCAGTCCGTCCATCACCTCCACCCGCGTCGGCAGCAACCACTGGATCTGGTTGGCGAACTCCGAGGCGGTGCGATGCCGGAAGGTGGTGCCCGGGTAGCCGGCCACCATCGCGAAGTCGCCAGCCTTGACCGGCGCAGTGGACACGGTGAGGTGCGCCGGCGGCGCGTACGGGACGTTGTCGGCGCTGTACGCCGCGGGCTTGCCGTCCGGACCCACGTAGGCGCGGTAGAACGTGAAGTCCCCGGTGTGCCGCGGCCACATGAAGTTGTCGGTCTCGTCGCCGAAGTTGCCGACCGAGCGCGGCGGCGCGTAGACCAGGCGCACGTCGCGGAGCTCCAGCTGCTTGACCAGGCGGAACTCGCGGCCGTAGTACATGTCGGCCACGCTGCAGCGATGCCCGGCGTCGCGCTCGCACTCGGCCACGGTGGCCTTGCGCGCCGCGTCGACCGCGTCGAAGTAGGCGCGGCCGGTCTTGCCGCGTGCATCGGCCAGGATGCGCTGCGTCACGTCGTCGAAGCCGACCGTTACCCAGACCCGGGCCGCGGGTCCGGCGGACAGTTCCTCGGCCGGCGTGGCAGCAGTGAAGCCATCGCGGATCAGGTTGCGCTCCGCCGTGGAGTTCAGCTGGATCGCGCCCAGTGCGCAGTGGTGGTTGGTCACCACCAGGCCGCGCGGCGAGACGAAGCTCGCGGTGCAGCCGCCGATCGACACCACCGCGCTCATCGGGTGCCGGGTCAGGTCCGCGAGTTCGCGCGGATTGCCCTTGAAGCCAGCGGCCTTCAGCTCCTTGGCCAGCGCCGGCAGCTGGGACGGCATCCACATGCCTTCATCGGCCCACGTCGGGGCGGCTGCGCACGCGGTCGCGGCGGCAAGGGCGACGGGCAACAGGCGTGGACGCATTCAGGTCTCTCCGGCGACGGGCAAACACCGATTACACCATTCCCGCGGGCCACGGGCGCGTGACTGCGGTCATGCCCCGCCGCCCCGGCGGGTGCGGCGTAGAATGCGCGCCTGTCGAACCCGGGACGCGCACATGTCGCAAGCCACCATGAAGGCGCTGGTCAAGCGCGAAGCCGGCAAGGGGATCTGGATGGAGCAGGTGCCGGTGCCTGCCCCCGGCCCCAACGAGGTCCTGGTGAAGCTGGAGAAGACCGCGATCTGCGGCACCGACCTGCACATCTACCTGTGGGACGAGTGGAGCCAGCGCACCATCACCCCGGGCCTGGTGATCGGCCACGAATTCGTGGGCCGGGTGGTGGAACTGGGCGCCGGCGTGACCGGTTACCGGCTGGGCCAGCGCGTGTCGGCCGAGGGCCACATCGTCTGCGGGCATTGCCGCAACTGCCGCGCCGGCCGCCAGCACCTGTGTCCGAACACGGTGGGCATCGGCGTCAACCGCAACGGCGCGTTCGCCGAGTACATCGTGATGCCGGCCAGCAACCTGTGGCCGATCCCCGACCAGATCCCCAGCGAGCTGGCCGCGTTCTTCGACCCGTACGGCAACGCCGCGCACTGCGCGCTGGAGTTCGACGTGGTCGGCGAGGACGTGCTGATCACCGGTGCCGGCCCGATCGGCATCATCGCCGCCGGGATCTGCAAGCACATCGGCGCGCGCAACGTGGTGGTGACCGACGTCAACGACTACCGCCTGAAGCTGGCCGCGGACATGGGCGCCACCCGCGTGGTCAACGTGGCCAACCAGTCGCTCAAGGACGTGATGGCCGACCTGCACATGGAAGGCTTCGACGTGGGCCTTGAGATGAGCGGCAACCCGCGCGCCTTCAACGACATGCTGGACTGCATGTACCACGGCGGCAAGATCGCCATGCTGGGGATCATGCCCAAGGGCGCCGGCGCGGACTGGGACAAGATCATCTTCAAGGGCCTGACCCTGCACGGCATCTACGGCCGGCGCATGTACGAGACCTGGTACAAGATGACCCAGCTGGTGCTGGGCGGCTTCCCGCTGGGCAAGGTGCTCACCCATCAACTGCCGATCGACGAGTTCCAGCAGGGCTTCGAACTGATGGAAAGCGGCAAGGCGGGCAAGGTGGTGCTGAGCTGGAATTGACGAAACGGGTCGGGCATGCGGCGGCCGGGGCTGCCTGTGCACGACCTTCGGCGACATGGATGTCGCCGATGAGCCTACATGGATGTATTCACGGCGTGTCGGGCACAGGCAGCCCCGGTCGCCGCATGCGAACGGAAGACTCATGTCCCTGACCCAACCTGCTCTTACCAAGCGTTTTGCCGAAACCCTCGACGAGATCCGCGCCGCCGGCCTGTTCAAGTCCGAGCGCATCATCACCAGCCCGCAGTCGGCCGAGATCCAGCTGGCCGACGGGCGCACGGTGCTGAACTTCTGCGCCAACAACTACCTGGGCCTGGCCGACCATCCGGACGTGATCGCCGCGGCCAAGGACGCGCTGGACACCCACGGTTTCGGGATGGCCTCGGTGCGCTTCATCTGCGGCACCCAGGACCTGCACAAGCAGCTGGAGAAGACCATCGCGGACTTCTTCGGCACCGAGGACACCATCCTCTACGCCGCCTGCTTCGACGCCAACGGCGGGCTGTTCGAGCCGCTGCTGGACGAGAACGACGCGATCATCTCCGACGCGCTCAACCACGCCTCGATCATCGACGGCGTGCGCCTGTGCAAGGCCAGGCGCTACCGCTATGCCAACTGCGACATGGCGGACCTGGAAGCCCAGCTCAAGCAGGCCAGGGCCGATGGCGCGCGCACCATCATGATCACCACCGACGGCGTGTTCTCGATGGACGGCTTCATCGCGCCGCTGGACGAGATCACCGCCCTCGCCGCGAAGTACGACGCGCTGGTCCACATCGACGAATGCCATGCCACCGGCTTCCTGGGCGCCACCGGCCGCGGCTCGGCCGAGGTCAAGGGCGTGCTGGGGAAGATCGACATCTTCACCGGGACGCTGGGCAAGGCGATGGGCGGCGCGCTGGGCGGCTTCACCACGGCGAGGAAGGAAGTGATCGAGCTGCTCCGCCAGCGCTCGCGGCCGTACCTGTTCTCCAACTCGCTGCCGCCGCACGTGGTCGCCGCCGGCATCAAGGCGTTCGAGATGCTGTCCTCCGCGGGCGAGCTGCGCGAGACCTTGCGCGACAACACCGCGTATTTCCGGGAACGGATGACCTCCGCGGGCTTCGACATCCGCCCCGGCGTGCACCCGATCAGCCCGGTGATGCTGTACGACGCGCCGCTTGCGCAACGCTTCGCCGAGCGGCTGCTGGAGGAAGGCATCTACGCGATCGGGTTCTTCTTCCCGGTGGTGCCCAAGGGGCAGGCGCGCATCCGCACCCAGATCAGCGCGGCGCACACCCGCGAGCACCTGGACCGCGCGATCGATGCCTTCGTGCGGATCGGCCACGAGCTGGGCGTGCTCAAGGGCTGACGGGGCGGCAAGCGCAGATCCGCTGCGCGCGCCAAGCGCGTCCCCGGCCTCACGCCAGCAGGCGCAGTTCCTCTTCGGTCAACGCACGCCACCGGCCCTTCGCCAGGTCGCCGAGCGCCAGCGGCCCGATCGCCACCCGCACCAGCCGCAGCACCCCGATGTCGAAGGCGGCGAGCAGGCGCCGGATCTGGCGGTTGCGCCCCTCGTCCAGCACGACCTCGAGCCAGGCGTGCTTCACGCCGGCCCGCAGCGGCGTGACGGATCGTGCGCGCAGCACCACCCCGTCGCGCACGGTCCCCTCGCGCAGCGCGTCCAGCCGCGCGGCGTCCGGCACGCAGTCCACCTGGACGTGGTAGGTCTTGAGCGGACCGGTCGCGGGATCGGTGATGCGCGCCGCCCACTGCGGGTCGTTGGTGAGCAGCAGCAGGCCCTCGCTGGCCTTGTCCAGGCGCCCCACCGGGGCCACCCACCCCAGCGGGGCGCCATCGATGCAGGCCCCGTCCAGGCAACGGTAGACCGTGTCGCGCCCCTGCTCGTCGCGGGTGGTGGTGACCAGCCCGCGCGGCTTGTTGAGCATCAGGTAGCGGCGCGCGGCAGGCGGCGCGAGGCCGTCCACGTCGATGCGCGCGGCGACCAGATCGGTGGGGTGCTCGGGATCGCGCACCACGCGACCGTCCAGCCGTACCCGGCCCGCCCGGACCAGCCGCTGCGCCTCGCTGCGGGAACACACCCCACGCTTGGACAGCACGCGCGCGAGGCCATGGCGGGCGCCGCTCACCAGCGCACCTGCCGCGTCAGTTGGACGGCGTGGACGCCTCCGGCGCCGCCACGGCCGGCACGACGTCCTTGCGGCCCACCACGCGCACGCCACGGGATTTCATCCACGCGTCGAACTCGTCCGCGGTCATCCGCTTGCCGTTCTGGGTCATGTTGAACCGCCACGGCGTGTTGTCGAACTCGGTCTTCGGCTTGTAGGCGGCGGGATCGTTCGGATCCAGCGGGTTCACGGAACGCGCGCTGGCGATCGCGCGGCAGCCTTCCTGGCGGATCCGCATGAGCACGTTGTCGACCGACAGCGCCTCGTCGAAGGCCTGCGACAACACGCCCGCTGTGCCCCCGAGCGGCCCCGAGACGGGCGCCAGCTCGATCGCCACCGGCGCAAGCAGGTTCGGGCGCACCGGCATCGCCGACATCAGGTCGCTGTCGCACTGGGTCGCAGCCTGCGCCTGCGCAAGCAGCGGCATGCACGCCAGGAGCGCGGCCAAGGTCAAACGGTGTCGCGTGCGCATTCGGCGCCCTCCCCTGTTCCGGTCCCCAGTGTAGGCGCTGCGCGCGAGGTCCCGCAACGAAGGGGGCAAAAAAGAAGCCCGGCTTTCGCCGGGCTTCGGGTCTTGCAGCGGAACGACGCGGATTACTGCGTGTTCAGCTCGGTGCGGCGGTTGGTCTCGCTCTTGCAGCCCGGGAACGCATCGCCCAGGTTCTCCAGCGGACGGCTCTCGCCGTAGCCGTTCGGACCACCCAGGCGGCCGGCGTCGATGCCGTTGCTGGTCAGGTAGTCGTACACGGCCTGGGCGCGACGCTGCGACAGGCCCTGGTTGTACTCGTCGGTGCCGCATTCGTCGGTGTGGCCAGCCACTTCGACGCGCAGGTCCGGGTAGCGCTTCAGGATTTCCACGGCCTCGTTGAGGATGGCCACGGCGTCCGGACGCAGGGTCGAGCGGTCGAAGTCGAAGTTCACGCCCTTCAGGTCGATCGACACCGGCACCGGGCAGCCGTCCGGACCGATGGTCTGGCCAGCCTGCGAACCGGGGCAACGGTCGTTGCAGTTGTTGACGCCGTCGCCGTCGTCATCCAGGTCGGCGCAGTTCGGCGCCACCGGGGCCGGGGCGACCGGGGCCATCGGCTCCGGGCCGAGGGCGATGGTCACGCCGATCGAGGCCAGCAGGTCGTTGAAGTAGTCCTCCTGGTTGCCGATGCGCGCCTGCTCGTCGTCGAAGTCGAAGCGGGTGCCGATCTCGGTGCGGATGTCGGCGCGGCCCATGTCGAACTGCAGGCCCAGGCCCAGGTTCAGCGCCAGGTTGGACGCTTCGTGCTGGCCCGGCGAGTTCGGGTTCGGGAAGGCGTCGAACTCTTCCTCATGGCGCTGCCAGCCCAGGCCGCCGCGGATGTAGGGCCACCAGGTGGAGTCGACGTTGCGGAAGTGGTAGCGGCCGTCCAGCGAGACGCCGAACTGGCTCCACCACAGGTCCTCGTTGACCTTCTTCTGCGGGTTCTGGTAGTTCAGCTCGGTCTCGAGCGAGAAACGCGGGGTGAGGAACTTGCCGAAGCCCAGCGTGCCGAACGGCGAGGTCTCGGTGCCGCGGTCGCGGTCCTGGAAGTTCATGCCGGCCGAAGCCGAGACGAACCAGCGGTCATCGAACTCCTGGGCGGACGCAGCCTGCGCCAGACCCAGACTACCCAGCAGGGCAGCGCAGAGGAGTTTCTTGTTCATGTTCAGCTCCTTGATCAGTAGAAGAAACTTGTGACGCTTTCGTACGTTAGTGATTAAGCGGCCGTGTCCGCACGCCATCCCGTTCACCATACTGGGGGGGTCGTGAAAGCCGTGTTAACGCTAGCATAACGCTCTGCCCCGTGCAAAAAGGGTAGCCGCCGGTCGCCGTGTCGCCCGCGCTGCAAGCAGCGAGTGCGCGCGGATTTTGGAAAGAGCGTCGTCACGCCGCTGTGATGACGCGCTAATGGATGGGCACCAGCCGCCTGGTTGCATTCCGCCAGCGCCGGGTGCGTCCAACCGTACGCGTCAGTATGCTTGGCCCATGACGACCCCGTATCCGCAGTTGTTCCGCCCCCTGGACCTTGGCTTCACGACGGTTCGCAACCGCCTGCTGATGGGCTCGATGCACACCGGGCTGGAAGACCGGGCCGCCGACTTCCCCAGGCTTGCGGCGTATTTCGCCGAGCGCGCCGCCGGCGGGGTGGGCATGATCGTGACCGGGGGGTTCGCCCCCAATGTCGAGGGGTGGCTGAAGCCCTTCGCCGGGCGCCTGTCGCAGCCCTGGCACGTGCGCCGCCACCGCCAGGTGACCGCGGCGGTGCATGCGCACGGCGCCAAGCTGTGCCTGCAACTGCTGCATGCGGGCCGCTATGCCTACCATCCGCTGTCGGTGTCCGCCTCGGGCGTGAAGGCGCCGATCAACCCGTTCACCCCGCGCGCGCTGTCGCCCCGCGGCATCGAACGCCAGGTCCGCGCGTTCGCCACCGCCGCCGCGCGCGCGCGCGAAGCCGGATACGACGGCGTGGAGGTGATGGGGTCCGAAGGGTACCTGCTCAACCAGTTCACGGCGCCCCGCACCAACCAGCGCCGCGACGCCTGGGGCGGCGATGCGGCCGGGCGCATGCGCTTCGCCGTGGAGATCGTGCGCCGCGTGCGGGAGGCCTGCGGGCCGGACTTCATCCTGATCTACCGGCTGTCGATGCTCGACCTGGTGCCGGACGGCAACCCGTGGGACGCCATCGTGGCCCAGGCGCGCGCGGTGGAGGCCGCCGGCGCCACCCTCATCAATACCGGGATCGGATGGCACGAGTCCCGCGTCCCCACCATCGCCACCTCGGTGCCGCGCGCGGCGTTCGCGGGGGTGACCGCCAAGCTGCGGCCGCACGTGCGCCTGCCGCTGGTCGCCACCAACCGCATCAACATGCCGGACGTGGCCGAGGCGATCCTGGCCCGGGGCGATGCCGACATGGTCTCGATGGCCCGGCCCCTGCTGGCCGATCCGGAATGGGCGAACAAGGCGCGCAGCGGCCGGGCCGAGGCGATCAACACCTGCATCGCCTGCAACCAGGCCTGCCTGGACCACGTCTTCGAGAACCGGCGCGCCAGCTGCCTGGTGAACCCGCGCGCCTGCGCGGAGACCGAGCTGGTCTACGCGCCCACGGCCGCGCCCAGGACGATCGCCGTGGTCGGAGCCGGCCCGGCGGGGCTGGCCTGCGCCACCGTGGCCGCCGAGCGCGGCCACCGGGTAACCCTGTTCGACGCCGGCGACGAGATCGGCGGCCAGTTCAACCTGGCCAAGCGGATCCCGGGCAAGGAGGAGTTCCACGAGACCCTGCGCTACTACCGCCACCGCATCGCGCAGACGGGCGTGGAGCTGCGGCTGTCCACCCGGGTGGGCGGCGACGCACTGGCCGGCTACGACGAGGTCGTGGTGGCCACCGGCGTCGTGCCGCGCACGGTCGCCTTCCCCGGCGCGGACCACCCCCGGGTCGTCGGCTACCTCGACGTGCTCCAGGGACACGTGCAGCCGGGTGCGCGGGTCGCGATCATCGGCGCGGGCGGGATCGGGTTCGACGTGGCGGAATTCCTGGTCCACGACGGCACGCATGGCGACGGATCGACCGCGACCGACGCCGGGCGCTGGATGGCCGAATGGGGGGTGGACCCCGCGTTCGAGGCGCCCGGCGGCCTGGCCCCGCCCCGCCCCGAGCCGCCCGCGCGGCAGGTGTGGCTGCTGCAGCGCAGCCCGGGCCGGCCCGGCGCCCGGCTGGGCAAGACCACGGGATGGATCCACCGCGCCACGCTGAAGGCGAAGGGCGTGGAGATGCTCGGCGGGGTGGAGTACCTGGGCGTGGACGATGCCGGCCTGCGGATCCGGGTGGACGGCGCCGAGCAGCTGCTGGCGGTGGACCACGTCGTGGTCTGCGCGGGCCAGGAACCGCGCCGCGAGTTGTTCGACGCGTTGCAGGCCCGGGGACGCAGGGCGCACCTGATCGGCGGCGCCGACGTTGCCGCGGAACTCGACGCCAAGCGCGCGATCGACCAGGGCAGCCGGCTGGCGGCCAGCCTCTGACGCATTGTCGAAATAAAAAAACCAATCGAATCAGTGAGTTCCCAATTCGCTCGTTCATGCGGCGTTGGGGTTCGTGCGCATACTGTGCGCGCTCTCTCCCGGACCTGCCCATTCAGCCAAGCGCGGATGCAGGCCGACCGGCACGCCTCCTTCACAACTGGAGGCGCGCCCGGGCAAAGGTCGCCATAGAGCGCCCGCCCTCCCCAGTACGCCATGACGCGAACCCTGCACCCTCGGTGACGGGCCGCGCCGCAACGGAGCAAGGAGCCCCGCATGAAACTCGCCTGGATCCTCTGGATGTCCAGCAACCTGCTGCCGCAGCCGGCCGCCGATTCCCTCTGCCTCTCCACCACCCTGTACCTGGAGGCGCGCGACCAGTCCGTGCGCGGCCAGCAGGCCGTGGCCGAGGTGGCGCTGCGCCGTCGCGACAGCGGCCTGTGGGGCGGCAACCTGTGCGACGTGGTGACCGCGCGCAAGCAGTTCGCCCCGACCATCGTGTCCCCGCAGACCCGGCTGGGCAATGCCGATGCATGGGCGCAGGCGGTGACCATCGCGCTGGAGTCCGAGCAGAACTGGGCGCTGCCGGTCGGCCAGCGGCGCGAGGTGGTGCCCGGCGCCAGCCACTTCCTGGCGCATGCCATCGCCGCGCCCAGCTGGCGCAACGCCTACCGGGTGGCGACCATCGGCGACCACACCTTCCTCCAGGTCCAGTCGCTCAAGCCGCGCCGCGCCCGCGGCTGACGCATCGCGCTCGCGGTGCCGGCCCGCCGCGCAACGCAGCGTTGCGCGGCGCCTGATCGCTTCTTCACCGCAACGCCGCAATCATGCCGGGCCGTTCCCCCAGGATGCCCCCATGAAGCTCTACACCAAGCCCGGCGCGTGCTCGACGGCGGACCATATCGCGCTCCACTGGACCGGCCAGCCGTTCGAGGTGGAGGTGGTGACCCAGGCGCAGCTCAAGCAGCCCGAATTCCTCGCCCTCAACGCCGCCGGCGCCGTGCCGGTCCTGGTCGATGGCGATTTCGTGCTGACCCAGAACGCCGCGATCCTGGGCTACCTGCACGACCGCTTCCCGGCGGCCGGGCTGGGCGGCGATGGCAGCGCCCGGGAGCGCGCCGAGGCCACCCGCTGGCTTGCCTTCTGCAACTCGGACCTCCATCCCGCCTACACGCCGCTGTTCGCGCCCGGCCTGTTCATCGGCGAAGCGACCCAGCACGACGCGGTCAGGGACGCCGCGCGCCGCCGGATCCGCCGCCACTACGAAACCGCCAATGCCCGGCTGGGCGAGACCGGGCAGTGGCTGGCCGGCTTCCGCAGCTTCGCCGACCCCTACCTGTTCGTGACCCTGGGCTGGGCGAAGAAGATGGGGCTGGCGCTGGACGACCTGGAACACCTGCAGGCATTCCGCGCGCGCATGGCCGCCGACCCCGGCGTGCAGGCCGCGCTCAGGGCGGAAGGCCTGGCCTGAGGCGGATCGCGCGCCGGCTCACTCCCCGTCGTGCTGCCAGGCCCGGGTCATTTCCATGTAGGTGAAACTGGCAGACCAGGTGATCAGCAGCAGGCCGGTGACCGATTCCATCCCGGTCAGCAGGCGGATCGGCCCCGTGGGCGACAGGTCGCCCAGGCCCAGCGTGGTGTACATGGTGGCCGAGAAATAGATCGCGTCGAACAGGCTGCCGAGCCCGTCCCCCCCGAGCACGGACCCCATGTCAGGCTGCCGACCCATCCAGAAATAGGCGATGCCGTAGCACCAGATCTCCAGCACGTGCAACGCAAGCAGGGCGAAGATCAGCCCGACGAACCCCGCCCGGTGCGTGCCGGTGCCCGGCGCGCGCGGGCGGCCGGACGTGCGCGGGCCGTAGTGGCGCGCCAGCAGCTTGAGGCCCTCGTAGTGGATCAGCACCACCAGCGCGGTGAGCAGCGCGGTCAGCGCCCCCACCTTGAGCACCTCGTCCAGGCTGCCTTCGGGCAACAACGGCCACATCGGCTTCAGCGCTGGTCGATCGGGACGAAGGCGCGGTCCTCGGGACCGGTGTAGTTCGCGCTCGGGCGGATGATCTTGCCGTCGATGCGCTGCTCGATCACGTGCGCGCTCCAGCCGCTGGTGCGCGCGATCACGAACAGCGGGGTGAACATCGCGGTGGGCACGCCCATCATGTGGTAGCTGACCGCGCTGAACCAGTCCAGGTTCGGGAACATCTTCTTGATGTCCCACATCACCGATTCCAGCCGCTCGGCGATGTCGTACATCTTCATGTCGCCCTGCTCGGCCGACAGCTCCCGCGCGACGTCCTTGATCACCTTGTTGCGCGGATCGGACACCGTGTACACCGGGTGGCCGAAGCCGATCACCACTTCCTTGCGCTCGACGCGCGCCTTGATGTCGGCCTCGGCCTCGTCCGGGTCCTCGTAGCGCTTCTGCACTTCGAACGCGACCTCATTGGCGCCGCCGTGCTTCGGCCCGCGCAGCGCGCCGATCGCGCCGGCGATGCACGAATGCATGTCGCTGCCGGTGCCGGCGATCACCCGCGCGGTGAACGTGCTGGCGTTGAACTCATGCTCGGCGTACAGGATCAGGCTGGTGTGCATCGCACGCACCCACGAGTCGCGCGGCGCCTCGCCGTGCAGCAGGTGCAGGAAATGGCCGCCGATGGAGTCGTCGTCGGTCTCCACGTCGATGGCGCGGCCGTTGTGGCTCCAGTGGTACCAGTACAGCAGCATCGAGCCGAGGCAGGCCATCAGCTTGTCGGCGATGTCGCGCGCGCCCGGATGGTTGTGGTCGTCCTTCTCCGGCTGCACGCAACCGAGCACCGACACGCCGGTGCGCATCACGTCCATCGGGTGCGCCGACGGCGGCAGTTCCTCCAGCGCGGCCTTGACCGCGGCCGGGATGCCGCGCAAGGACTTCAGCCTGGCCTTGTAGCCGGCCAGTTCGGCCTTGTTCGGCAGCTTGCCGTGCACCAGCAGGTAGGCGATTTCCTCGAACTCGCTGGTGTTGGCGAACTCCAGGATGTCGTAGCCCCGGTAGTGCAGGTCGTTGCCGCTGCGGCCGACGGTGCACAGCGCGGTGTTGCCGGCGGCGGTGCCGCTCAGGGCGACGGACTTCTTCGGCTTGAACGCACCTGGCGCGGGAGTTTGTTCGCTCATCGGGATTCCTTTGCTTACCTGTTCTGCGCAAAGAGCGCGTCGAGCTTGTCTTCGTAGGCGTGGTAGCCCAGGAAATCGTAGAGCTCGGCGCGTGTCTGCAGGGTGTCGACGATGTGCTTCTGGGTGCCGTCGCGGCGCACCGTCTCGTAGAAATGCAGCGCGGCCTTGTTCATCGCGCGGTACGCGCCGCAGCAATACAGCGCGATGTCGACGCCGGCATCGCGCAATTCGTCGGTGGTGTAGAACGGCGTGCTGCCGAACTCGGTGAGGTTGGCGAGGATCGGCACCTGCACCGCCGCCTTGACCTTGCGGTAGTCGTCCAGCGAGGTCATCGCCTCCGGGAACACCATGTCGGCGCCCGCTTCGACATAGGCCGCCGCGCGCTCGATCGCGCTGTCCAGGCCTTCGACCGCGGCCGCGTCGGTGCGCGCCATGATCACGAAGTCGCGGTCCGTGCGCGCGTCGACCGCGGCCTTGATCCGGTCGACCATCTCGTCCCTGCTCACCACTTCCTTGCCGGGGCGATGGCCGCAGCGCTTCTGCCCGACCTGGTCCTCCATGTGCACGGCGGCCACGCCGATGCGCTCGAAGTTGCGGATGGTGCGACCGATGTTGAACGCCCCGCCCCAGCCGGTGTCGATGTCGACCAGCAACGGCATGCCGGTGGCGTCCACGATCCTGCGCGCATCGGTGAGCACGTCTTCCATCGTGCTGATGCCGAGGTCGGGCATGCCCAGCGAGTTCGCGGCGACGCCGCCGCCGGACAGGTACAGCGCCTTGTAGCCGGTGCGCCGGGCCATCAGGCCGGCATAGGCGGTGATCGCGCCCATCACCTGCAGCGGCGACTCGGCAGCGAGGGCGGCGCGGAAACGTGCGCCGGCTGAGGCGGGCGCGCCGGTGGAATGCATTTCAGTCATCGGGATCTTCCAAGGCGCGAGGCGACCCTGCGGTCGCCTCGAAGTGGATCAGAGCAGGTGGGCCACGCCGGCGCGTTCTTCTTCCAGCTCGGCCAGGGTCTTGTCCATGGCGGCGCGGCTGAACTCATCGACTGGCAGGCCCTCGACGCGGGTGTACTCGCCGTTCGCGCAGGTCACCGGCACGCCGTACATCACGCCTTCCGGGATGCCGTAGCTGCCGTCGGACGGCACGCCCATGGTCACCCACTTGCCATCGGTGCCCAGCGCCCAGTCGCGGATGTGGTCGATGGCGGCGTTGGCGGCCGATGCGGCGGACGACAGGCCGCGCGCCTCGATGATCGCGGCGCCCCGCTTGCCGACCTGCGGGATGAAGGTGTTCGCGTTCCAGTCGGCGTCGCCGATCCGGTCCATCAGCGACTGGCCGTTGACCGTGGCGAAGCGGTAGTCCGGGTACATGGTCGGGCTGTGGTTGCCCCACACCACCAGCTTCTCGATGTCCGCCACCGCCACGCCGGCCTTGTTGGCCAGCTGCGACAGCGCGCGGTTGTGGTCCAGGCGCAGCATGGCGGTGAAGTTCCCGGCCGGCAGGTCCGGCGCGGACTTCATCGCGATGTAGGCGTTCGTGTTGGCCGGGTTGCCGACCACCAGCACCTTGACGTTGCGGCTGGCGACCTTGTTCAAGGCCGCACCCTGCGCGGTGAAGATCTTGGCGTTCTCCAGCAGCAGGTCCTTGCGCTCCATGCCCGGGCCGCGCGGTCGCGCGCCGACCAGCAGGGCGTAGTCGGCGTCCTTGAACGCGACCTCGGCGTCATCGGTGCCGACCATGCCGGCCAGCAGCGGGAACGCGCAGTCCTCGAGCTCCATCATCACGCCCTTCAGCGCGGCCTGGGCCTTGTCCAGCGGCAGTTCCAGCATCTGCAGGATCACCGGCTGGTCCTTGCCCAGCATTTCGCCGGAGGCGATGCGGAACAGCAGGGCGTAACCGATCTGGCCGGCGGCGCCGGTGACTGCAACACGGACGGGGGCTTTCATGGGGACTCCGGAAGTGCGCCGCGGCGCGCAGGCCGCAGCGGTTGGACGAATGGGTCAGGCCAGCTCGGCGAAGAATTCGCGGATGCGTTCCAGGCCGGGCGCCAGTTGCGGCGTGGGGCAGGTGTAGCTGATGCGCATGGCATTCGGTTCGCCGAAGGCCGATCCGGGCACGCAGGCCACGCCCTTGGCTTCCAGCAATGCATCGCAGAACGCGACGTCGCTGTCGATGCGCGCGGCGCCGTGCGACTTGCCGAACGCGCAGCTGATGTCGGGGAACACGTAGAAGGCGCCCTGCGGCCGCGGGCAGACCACGCCGGGGATCGCGTTCATCACCGCCATCACCTGGTCGCGCTTGGCCTGGAATTCGGCGCATTTCTCCGCGGGGATCTCCTGCGGCCCGGTGAGCGCGGCGATCGCCGCGGCGGTGACGATCTCGGGCAGGTTGGTGATGTGGTTGGAATTCATCACCGCCACCGCCTGCGCCACCGATTCCGGGCCGGCCATGAAGCCCACCCGCCAGCCCGGCATGCCGTAGGTCTTGGACAGCGAATCGACGAAGATCACCCGATCGCGAAGTTCCGGGCGCACGTGCACGAAGTTGGCGTATTCCAGCCCGTCGAACAGCATGCGGTTGTAGATGTCGTCGGTGATCACCCAGGTGTCCGGATGGTTCACCAGCACGTCCGCCAGCGCGGCGATCTCGTCGCGGGTGTACACCATCCCCGTGGGGTTGGAGGGGTTGTTGAACAGGAAGACCTTGGGCTTCTTCGCCAGCGCGGCATCCAGCTGCGCCGGGGTCATCTTGTAGTCCTGCGACGCCGGGCAAGGCAGCAGGTCCACCCTGGCGTCGATGATCTCCGCGATATCGAGGTAGCTGGTCCAGTACGGCACCGCGAAGGCGATGCTGTCGCCCTCGTCCAGCAGCGCCTCGGCCAGGTTGTAGAGCACGTGCTTGGCGCCGATGCCGGTGGCGCAATTGACCCGCCCATAGCCGCTCAGGCCGAGCTTGCCGATGTGCGCCAGGAACGCGTCCAGCAGCAGGTCGCTGCCGCGGTTGCTGCCGTACTGGCCGCTGTCCTTCGCGAGCGCTTCACGCGCCGCCGCATAGACGTGTTCGCCGGGCAGGAAGTTCGGGACGCCGATCGAGAAACTGATGATGTCGCGGCCTTCGGCTTTCAGGCGCTTGGCCTTTTCGGCGACCTGCATGATCGCGCTGGGCTTGGCGCGACCGATGCGCCGGGCGAGTTGGGGCATCGTGGGGACCCTCGGGAGGCACCGCCGCGGGCGGTGGAACGCAGGTAAGGAAGCCTTCAAATGTTAACACAGCCCTCCATCGCGACCCGACCCGATGCAGCGCCCCGGCCCCTGCGCGCCTGGGCGGTGGCGGTGCTGCTGGCGCTTGCGCTGGGCCTGCTGTCCGGCTGCGCCTCGACCAGCGTGCGCACCGCCCGCGACGACGCGGGCAAGCCGCTCACGCTGTCCGGCACGGTGGTGCTGGTGGAGCCGGACATCGAACTGTCCGAGGTCGGGATGGGCGGCATGGCCGAGCCGCGCAAGGAATGGACCGACACCGCGCGCCTGCTCTATCCGCAGGCCGCGCGCGAGGCGCTGGCGCGGCAAGGCATCGGCATGGCGGGCGACTTCATGCTGCCGGCGGACGCCGGGCCGGACCAGCGCCTGCGCCAGCTCGTCCTGCTGAGCGAAGCGGTCTCGGTCAGCATCCTGCGCTACAGCCGGGGCTACGGCAGCGGCGGCCTGCGCAACAAGCACGGCCGCTTCGACTGGACCCTGGGCCCGGGCGTGCAGGAGCTGCAACGCGCCACGGGGGCGGACTACGGCCTGTTCACCTACATCCGCGACAGCTACGCCAGCGGCGGGCGGACCGCGATGCGCGTGGCGGGCCTGCTGCTGCTCGGCGGCGACATCGGCGGCGGGATGCAGGTCGGCGTGGCATCGCTGGTCGACCTGCGCACCGGCCAGGTGGTGTGGCACAACCTGCTGGTTGACCAGTTCGGGGACCTGCGCAACCTGCAGGGCGCGCGCGAGACCGCCGACGACCTGCTCAGGGGCGTCCGCGGCCCCGCGC
>CBFGMM010000025.1:0-20078 GCA_965649855.1 uncultured Thermomonas sp.
GGCCGGCGCGGCGGCGGCGGGCGTGGTCTTCGGCGCGGCGGCGGGGTCGGCCGGCTGCTGCGCGCAGGCGGACAGGCTGGCGCTGCACAGCGCGGCGAGGAACAGTCGCTTCATCGGGACTCCAGGCATTAGGCTCGGCAGGCAGACCGGTGGGGCCGCCCTTGGTTCCCGCGGATTGTCGCATGCAGCGACCGGCGGCCCGGCATGGCGACGGGCGGGGCGGTTCAGCCGCGGGGGTGGTGGCGCGCGTGCAGCGCCTTGAGGTGTTCGCGCGCGACCAGGGTGTAGATCTGGGTGGTGGACAGCGATGCATGGCCGAGCAGCATCTGCAGCGCGCGCAGGTCCGCGCCGCGGTTGAGCAGGTGGGTGGCGAAGCTGTGGCGCAACCCGTGCGGGCTGATCCGCCGCGGGTCGATCCCGGCACGGGCCGCGCAGCGCTTGACCAGGGACCAGAACGCCTGCCGCGTCACCGGCTGGCCGCGCGGACCCACGAACAGGGCGGTACCCGCGGCTGGCGCCGCGCGCCCCGGCATGGCCAGCAGGGCCGGCCTTGCCTGCGCCAGGTACCGCTGCAGCCAGTGCCGCGACTCCTCGCCCAGCGGCACCAGGCGTTCCTTGCCGCCCTTGCCGGCGACCCGCAGCACGCCCTGGCGCAGGTTGAGCGCGGTCGCCGGCAGGCCGACCAGTTCGCTGACCCGCAGGCCGCAGGCGTACATCAGCTCCAGCATGGCGCGGTCGCGCAGGCCTGCCGGCGCCTCGACGTCCGGCGCCTGCAGCAGGGCGTCCACGTCGCTTTCGCCCAGCGCCTTCGGCAGCAGGCGCGGCAGCAGCGGCGCCTGCAGCAGCGCGGTGGGATCGTCCTTGCGCTGGCCGCGGCGCACGCAGTACGCGTAGTACGCCCGCAGCACCGACAGCAGGCGCGCGTTGCTGCGCGCCGAATAGCCCAGCCGGGTCCGCGCGGACAAATGTTCGACCAGGTCCGCGCGCGCCAGCCCCGGCAGGCCCGCGCGCGCGCGCGCCAGGCCCTGCAGGTCGCGGCGGTAGGCCGACAGGGTGGCCGGGGCCAGGCCCTGCTCCGCCCAGATCGCGTCCAGGAAGGCTTCGATCGACGCGGCGTCGCCCGCCTGCAGCGGCGGGAGCGAACGCGCGTGCCGGCGCCGGTCTGCGGGACTGCCCATCGCCCAAGGGTAGCGGCCGGCCGGCGCGGCGTCGCCTGTATCCTGCGCGCATGTCGCCCCCGCCTCCACCGCGCGCGCTGATCGGCTGGCGCCTGCTGGCCCTGGTCTACGACGCCCTGCCGGTGCTGGCGTTGTGGCTCGCGGTCGCCGCGCTGGCCACGCTGGGCTTCCACCTGGCCGGCCACGCCACCCGAGAGACCATCGCACCCTTCAGCGCCTGGCAGTGGGCCACCTGGGCGGCCTGCTGGCTGGTCACCGGGCTGTACGCCACGCTCAGCTGGGGCCGCGGGGGCCAGACCCTCGGCATGCGCCCGTGGCGGTTGCGGGTGGTGGATGCGCTGGGCGGGCCGCCCCCGCCGCGGGCGCTCTGGATACGCTATGCGGTGGGCAGCGCCTCGGTGCTGGCCGGGGGGCTGGGGCTGTGGTGGGCCTGGCTGGACCGCGACCGCCTGACCTGGCACGACCGCGCCAGCCGCACCCGGCTGGTCCGCGTCGATCCGCTCAGCCGGAGCGTCGCCTGAACAGCGAGAACGACACCGCCATCATGATCAGCGGCGGCAGCGCGAACGCGATCCGGTAGTCGAAGCGGTAGATCCCCGCCAGCCGGATGAACACCTGCTGCAGCACCCAGAACCCCAGCGCGAACACGATCCCGAGGAACAGCCGCTTGCCGTAGCCGCCGCTGCGCAGGGTGCCGAACGCGAACGGGATCGCGGCCAGGCACAGCGCCAGCACGTTGAGCGGGTAGAACCAGCGGCCCCAGTAGATCTCCTCGAACTCGCCGGCGTCCAGGCGGTTGCGCTTGCGGTAGTCGATGCTCTCGCGCAGCGTGCCGCTGCCCATGTTGCGCGGCTTGGTGACGCTGGCCTCCAGCGCGGCCTCGTCCAGCCCGGAGTCCCAGCGCTCCTCGGCCACCCGGGTGCGCTGGACCGATTTCGGCCCGAACGTGGTGCGCTCGACCCCGCGCAGCAGCCAGCCGCCGGGACGGTGCTCGGCGACCTCGACGTTGGCGATGGACTGCAGGCGGCCGTCCGGCTCGAACTGGAACAGGCGCACGCCGCGCAGCTCCAGCCATGCATCGCCGTCGCGCACCTTCTGCTCGCCGCTGCGCGCGTTGAGGAACATCTCGCCCTCGCGCGCCCACAGCCCGCTGTACTGCGCCACCACCATGTCCTGGTTGCGCATGCTCTTGAGCGCATGGCCGCGCTCCTCGCCCCAGGGCGCCAGGGTCTCGCCGTTGGCCACCATCAGCAGGGTCAGCAGCGCCAATGGCAGGGCGACCGACAGGCTGAGCCTGCGGCGCGACAGGCCCAGCGCGCGCAACGCGGTGAGCTCCGAGCTGGCGGCCAGCTGGCCCAGGCCCAGCAGGGCGCCGATCACCGCCGAGGTGGGGAACAGGTTGTAGGCACGCCACGGCAGGGTCAGCGCGGTCGCGGCGATGGCGTGGCTGGCGGTGTAGCCGCCCCGGCCGATGTCGTCGAACTCCCCGGCGAAGGCCAGGATCAGGTCCAGGCCCAGCAGCACGCCCCAGGTCGCCAGCACGCCCAGCACCACCGCGCGGGCGACGTACTGGTCGTGCAGTTTCGGCTGCAGCCTCACCGGCGCCACCCGGCGCGCGCCACGCGTCCGTCGCGGGCGTACAGCCAGGCGCCCAGCGCCAGCAGCGGCAGCAGCAGCCACCACAGGCCGGCGGCGGTGGGCAGGGTGCCGTCGGCCAGCCACTGGGTGCCCAGCAGCATCAGGAACACGCCCGCCATGTAGGCCAGGAAGGCCAGCAGCATCGCCCCGTAGCGCGCCTGGCGCGGGGAACTGCGCGCCAGCGGCACCGCCAGCAGCACGAAGGCGAGCGCCAGCAGCGGCGGCGCGATGCGCGAATGCAGCTGCGCGCGGGCGGCCGGCGTGGCATCGCCCAGCAGCTCCAGGGTGGGCCTGAAGGCCGGGTCGTCGGCGGCGCGCGCGTCGTCGGCGCTGGGCAGCTGCATCTCGTTGCGCGCGTAGCGCATCATCCGGTAATCCAGGCCGTCGCCGGCGATCGGCCCCTCGACCCGGAACCCCTGCTCCAGCGCCAGGATGCGCGCGCCCTCGTCGCGGTAGAGCTCGCCGTCGCGCGCGGTGACCACGTCCATCCGCTCGCCGCGCTCGCGGTACACGAACACGCGCTGCAGGCGGGTGCCGTCGCTGGACATGGTGCCGGCGTAGGCCACCCCGCCGTTGGACAGCACCGAGAAGCGACCCGGCTCCAGCCCGGCCACCAGCAGGTTCTTGTTGGCCTCGGCCACCATCCCCTGCGCCACGCGGTCCGCCCAGGGGCCCAGCCACATCGAGGTGGCCGCGATCACCGCCAGCACCGGCACCGCCACCAGCAACACCGGGCGCAGCAGGCGGCGCGGACCCACGCCCACCGCCTGCAGCACGACCATCTCCGAATCCCGGTACAGCCGCCCCAGCGCCAGCAGGTAGCCCAGCAGCAAGGCCAGCGGGAGGATCAGCGGCAGGTAGCGCAGCAGGCGCAGGCCAAGCTGGGACAGCAGCAGGGTGGGCGGCACCTTGCCGCGCGCCATTTCGCCCAGCAGGTCGGCGAACACCCCGCCCAGGCTCACCATGCCCAGCACCACCAGCGCCGCGAACACGGAGCGGGCGATCTCGCTGCTGAGGTATCGGTCCAGCTTCGGCATCGGGCCTGCTTGCTTTAGACTTCGGGGTTTGAGACGCGCCAGGGCCGCGCCGCAGCGGCCGCGCATTGTATGCGACAGCGCCGTCCGGGCCGTGCGAACGCCGCGCGGCCGCCCCCCTTTCCCCCGGAACCTTGGTCGATGAGCCTCGAATTCACCCTGAACCAGTCGTCCCCCGCCACCGCCAACGTGGACTGCGTGATCGTCGGCGTCTTCGCCGACGGGACCCTGACCCCCGCCGGCGCCGCCCTGGACGCCGCAAGCGACGGGCGCCTGAAGGCGCTGGTCGCGCGCGGCGACGTCGAAGGCAAGACCGGCAAGACCGCGGTGCTGCACGACCTGCCCGGCATCGCCGCGCCACGCGTGCTGGCGGTCGGGCTGGGCGATGCCGGCAAGTTCGGCGTGGCGCAGTACATCAAGGCCGCCGGCGATGCCGCGCGCGCGCTGAAGACGGGCGTGGTCGCCTCCGCGCTGTTCACCCTGAGCGAACTGGAGGTGAAGGGCCGCGACAACGCCTGGAACATCCGCACCGCCGCCACCGCCGCCGACCACGCCTGCTACCGCTACACGGCCACCCTGGGCGCGAAGAACAAGAAGCGCGACGAGAAGGGCCTGGAGCGCCTGGAGATTTCCGGCAGCGATGCCGCGGCGCTGGCCCACGGCATCGCGATCGCGGCCGGGGTGCAGTTCACCCGCGAGCTGGGCAACCTGCCGCCCAACGTCTGCAACCCGGCCTACATCGCCCGCCAGGCGCAGGAGTTCGCCGCGCGCAGCGACAAGGTCGAATGCGAGGTGCTGGACGACGCCGCGATGGAGGCCTTGGGCATGGGTTCCCTGCTCGCCGTGGCGCGCGCCTCCGCCAACCGCCCGCGCCTGGTGGTGTTGAAGTATTCCAACGGCGGCGACGCGAAGCCCTACGTGCTGGTCGGCAAGGGCATCACCTTCGACACCGGCGGCGTCAACCTGAAGACGCAGGGCGGCATCGAGGAGATGAAGTACGACATGTGCGGCGCGGGCACGGTGCTCGGCACCTTCGTGGCCGCGGTGGGCATGCAGCTGCCGGTGAACCTGGTGGTGGTCGCGGCCGCGGTGGAAAACGCGATCGACGGCAACGCGTACCGCCCCTCGGACGTGATCACCTCGATGTCCGGCAAGACCATCGAAGTCGGCAACACCGACGCCGAGGGCCGGCTGATCCTGTGCGACGCGCTGACCTTTGCTGCGCGCTTCGAACCCGCCGCGCTGATCGACGTCGCCACCCTCACCGGCGCGATGGTCGTCGCCCTGGGCAAGTACGCCACCGGCGTGATGACCAAGAAGGACGACGACCTGGCGCGCGAGCTGATCGCGGCAGGTGAAACCAGCTTCGACCGCGCCTGGCAGATGCCGCTGTGGGACGAATACCAGGGCATGCTCGACTCCGCGTTCGCCGACGTCTACAACATCGGCGGCCGCTGGGCCGGCGCGATCACCGCCGGCTGCTTCCTCTCGCGCTTCACGGAAGGCCAGCGCTGGGCGCACATGGACATCGCGGGCGTGGCCAACGGCGACGGCAAGCTGGGCATGGCCACCGGCCGGCCGGTGGGGCTGCTGAGCCAGTGGCTGCTGGACCGCGTCGGATAACGGTCTTGTAGGAGCGCACCGTCAGGGGCGCGATTCTGTCCAGCAAGCATCGCGCCCCTGCGGTGCGCTCCTACGGAAACCCACCCCCATGCCCCGCGCCGACTTCTACCTGATCGACAAGCCGCGTTTCCGCGAGCAGCCGCTGCTGCTGGTCTGCGAGCTGGCCAGGCGCGGGTTCGCGGCGAACCTGCCGATCCTGGTGCTGGCGCGCGACGCGGCGCAGGCGGAGGCGATCGACGACCTGCTGTGGTCGTTCGATCCCGACGAGTACCTGCCGCACCAGATCGCCGGCATGGACGAGGGCGAGGACGAGACGCCGATCCTGATCGCCACCCCGGAGATGGACGTCCCCGCGCGCGCGATGCTGATCAACCTGCGCGACGCCGCGCCCACCGGCAGCTTCGAGCGCGTGCTGGAGGTGGTGCCCGCCGACCCGTCCGCGCGCGGCCCGCTGCGCGAACGCTGGAAGCACTACCAGGCGCTCGGCTTCGACGTGAACAAGCACGACATGTGACACCGCATTCCACGCGGAATGCACCAAGGCCAAAGACCCCCAGATGACCACGCTCGCCTCCGGCTACGAACCCAAGACCTTCGAATCCCGCCTGTATGCGCAGTGGGAAGCCAGCGGCGCGTTCGCCCCGCAGGGCGACGGTCCGGCCTACACCATCCTGCTGCCGCCGCCCAACGTCACCGGCACGTTGCACATGGGGCATGCCTTCCAGCACACCCTGCAGGACGCGCTGATCCGCTACCACCGCATGCGCGGCTACCGCACGCTGTGGCAGATGGGCACCGACCATGCCGGCATCGCCACGGAGATGGTGGTCAGCCGCAACCTCGCCATCGAGGGCAAGGGCGAAACCCGCGACACCCTCGGCCGCGACGCCTTCATCGAGAAGGTGTGGGAATGGAAGCAGCAGTCCGGCGACACCATCGAGCGCCAGATGCGCCGCCTCGGCGCCAGCGGCGACTGGTCGCGCAGCGTGTTCACCATGGATCCGATGGCCTCCGAGGCCATCGTCGAAGCCTTCGTGCGCCTGCACGCGCAAGGCCTGATCTACCGCGGCCAGCGCCTGGTCAACTGGGACCCGGTGCTCAAGACCGCGATCTCCGACCTGGAGGTGGCCAGCGAGGACGAGAACGGCCACCTGTGGTCGCTGCGCTATCCGCTGGCCGATGGCGCCAGCTACGAGCACGTGGAAACCGATGCCGATGGCAACGAGGTGCTGCGCGAAACGCGGAACTACCTGGTGGTCGCCACCACCCGCCCGGAAACCATGCTGGGCGACACCGCGGCGATGGTGCATCCGGAAGATCCGCGTTACCTCGCGATCCACGGCAAGTTCGTGGAGCTGCCGCTGACCGGCCGGCGCATCCCGGTGATCACCGACGACTACGTGGACCGCGACTTCGGCACCGGCGTGGTCAAGGTCACGCCCGCGCACGACTTCAACGACTACGCGGTCGGCCAGCGCCACGCGCTGCCGATGATCAACATCTTCACCGACGAGGCGAAGGTGATCTCCTCGCGCGACGACATCCCGGCGGCGTATCGCGGGCTGGATCGCTTCGACGCGCGCAAGCTCATCGTCGCCGACCTCGAAGCCGCGGGCCTGCTGGTCGAGATCAAGCCGCACCGCCTGCAGGTGCCGCGCGGCGACCGCAGCGGCCAGGTGATCGAGCCGTTCCTGACCGACCAGTGGTTCGTGAAGATGGACGACCTGGCCAAGCGGGGTCTTGAACTCGTCGAGTCCGGCGCAGTGAAGTTCGTGCCGCCGAACTGGATCAACACCTACCGCCACTGGCTGGAGAACATCCAGGACTGGACCATCAGCCGCCAGCTCTGGTGGGGCCACCGCATCCCGGCGTGGTTCGATGATGCGGGCAACATCTACGTCGGCCGCAATGAAGCCGAGGTGCGCGAAGCGCACGGCCTCGGTGACGCGCCGCTGCGGCAGGACCCGGACGTGCTGGAGACCTGGTTCTCCTCGGCGATGTTCCCGTTTTCCACCCAGGGCTGGCCGAACGAGGACAGGATGGGCGAGCTCGGCTTCGACGTCGCCCTGCCGACGTCGGTGCTGGTCACCGGCTTCGACATCATCTTCTTCTGGGTGGCGCGGATGATCATGATGACCGACCAGCTGGTCGGCCGCGTGCCGTTCCGCGACGTCTACATCACCGGTCTTGTCCGCGACAAGGACGGCCAGAAAATGTCGAAGTCGAAGGGCAACATCCTCGACCCGCTGGACATCATCGACGGCATCGACATCGACACCCTGGTCGCCAAGCGCACCACCGGGCTGATGAAGCCCACCGATGCGCCGAAGATCGAGAAGGCCACGCGCAAGGAATTCCCCGAGGGCATCCCCGCGTTCGGCGCGGACGCGCTGCGCTTCACCATGGCCGCGCTGGCCGGCCCCGGCCGCGACATCAAGTTCGACCTGCAGCGCGCCGAGGGCTACAAGAACTTCTGCAACAAGTTGTGGAACGCGACCCGCTTCGCGCTGATGAATGTCGGCGATGCCACGTTCGAAGGCGCGCCGCAGCCGAAGACGGATGCGGAGAAGTGGATCCTCGCCCAGCTCGACCGCACCACCGCGGAAGCGGCCGAGCATTTCGCCAGCTACCGCTTCGACCTGCTGGCGCAGTGCCTGTACGAATTCGCCTGGAACCAGTTCTGCGACTGGTTCGTGGAACTCGCCAAGCCCGCGCTCACCGGCGAGGACGCGGCGGCCGCGAACTCGACCCGCCACACCCTGCTGCACGTGCTCGACGCACTACTGCGGCTGCTGCATCCGCTGATCCCGTTCGTCACCGAGGAGCTCTGGCAGGCGGTCGCGCCGAAGCTGGGCAAGGCCGGCAGCATCATGTCGCAGGCCTATCCCAAGCCCGGCGACATCGACACCACCGGTTATGCGCAGGCCGAGGCCGACATCGAATGGCTGAAGTCGATGGTCTCCGCGCTGCGCCGCATCCGCAGCGAACTCGGCGTTTCGCCGGCCAAGCAGGTCTCGCTGCTGGTGCGCAGCGGCAACGCGGACGATGCCGCGCGCATCGCCAGCGCGAGCGCGCAGCTGCGCTTTCTGTGCAAGCTGGAACGCATCGAGACGCTGGCCGGCGAGCCGCCTGCCGCGGCGCCGGCGGTGGTCGGCGACCTGCAATTGTTCGTGCCGCTGCAAGGCCTGGTCGACCTGGACGCCGAGCGCGTGCGCCTGGACAAGGAAATCGCGCGGGTGGCCGGCGAAAAGGACAAGAGCGAAGCCAAGCTGGCCAGGTTCGGCGGCAACGTGCCGGCCGCCGTGGTCGAGCAGGAGCGCGCGCGCCTGGCCGACTGGAGCGCGAAGCTGGACGCATTGAGCGCGCAGCGCGCGCGCCTGCGCTAGGCCGCGCGACCGCCAGCCCTACAGCGGCGGCATCCGCGCGATGTCGTCGCCCACCAGCTCCATCGCCATGACGATGGCATCCTCGCGGCCGTTGCCGGCGGCTGGGTAGTAGCGCGGGCGCCGGCCGATCTCGTTGAAGCCGTTGCGCTCGTACAGGGCGATCGCGCGCGGGTTGGAGGGCCGCACCTCAAGGAACACCCGCTGCGCCCCGTGCGAGCGGGCGATGCGCAGCAAGGCCAGCAACATGCGCCGCCCCAGCCCGCGGCCCTCGCTGCCCGGGGCGGTGCACAGGTTCAGCACGTGCGCCTCCTGCGCGGCGATGCTCAGCACGCCATAGCCCACGATGGCCTCGTCCTGTTCCTGCACCCACATCGGATAGCCCGCGCGCAGGCAGTCGCGGAAGATGCCGGCCGTCCACGGGAACGGATAGGCGGCCTGCTCGATGCGCATCACCACGTCCAGGTCGGCCTCGCGCATCGGCCGCAGGCTGGCCTCGCGCAGCCCGGCCTGCGCCCGGATTCCGTCCGCGCGCACCGCGCTCATCGCGCGTCCCGGCGCAAGGCGCGCAGGCGCGGCCACAGTGCGCGCTTGGCCGCGGCATCCATGCCTGCCGCCTGCCCGGCGAGTTCGGGGGCGAGGCGTAACAACTGGTCCTGCCCCAGGCCGGCGGCGCGCGCGAGCCGCGCCAGCAGGGGATGCGCCGTCGCGGCCAGCGCCTGCACGGGCGGCTCCGCGGGGGCTTCGGCGTGCGTTGGCGCGGCGGCATCGCGCGCCACGTAGACCGCATGGCCCAGTTCGGCCAGCACCTGGCGCTGGAACGCATCCCAGCTCACGCCACCTCCGCGCCGTGCCGGCGCCGGCGCAGCCACAGCAGCGGGCCGGACAGCGCGTACAGCACCGCCGTGGCCAGCAGCACCTTGGGCGGATCGATGACCAGCGCCACCAGGGCCGCCACCGCCACCAGCAGCGCGAAGAACGGCACGCGGTCGCCCTTCGGGCCGTTGCCGCCCTTGAAGCTGGGATAGCGGATCCGGCTCACCATCAGCAGGCCGGCCAGCACCGTCCATGCCAGCGCCGCATGACGCAGTTCGCCGCCCTGCCAGCCGAGGTCGTGCATGGTCCACACGAAACTCGCCATCAGCCCCGCGGCCGCCGGGCTGGCCAGGCCGATGAACCAGCGCTTGTCCACCTGGCCCACCTGGCTGTTGAAGCGGGCCAGTCGCAAGGCGGCGCAGGCGGCGTACAGGAAGGCGGCCAGCCAGCCCAGCTTGCCCAGGGTCGCGCCGTCCAGCTTCATCGCCTGCAGCGACCAGTGGTACATCACCAGCGCCGGCGCCATGCCGAAGCTGACCAGGTCGGCCAGCGAGTCGTACTGCACGCCGAACTCGCTCTGGGTATTGGTCAGGCGGGCCACCCGGCCGTCCACGCCGTCCAGGATGCCGGCCACGAAGATGGCCACGCAGGCGGCCTCGATGCGCCCCTGAGACGCCGCGATGATGGCGAAGAACCCCGCGAACAGGCCGCCGGTGGTGAACAGGTTGGGCAGCAGGTAGATGCCGCGGCCGCGCGGCGGCGCGGGACCCTGCGGGTCGTTCGGTTCCATCCGCCAAGTGTACGGACTTGCGGCCATGCCGGCGCGGTGCTGGAATCGGCTTCACCCCGCCCCGGAGACCGCCATGAACCGCATCGCCATCGCCTGCCTGCTGGCCCTGCTGGCGGCCGGCGCGCACGCGCAATCCCAGGGGGCGCAGCCGAAGGGTGTGTTCAAGTGGAAGGATGCGCGCGGGGTGACCCAGTATTCGGACACCCCGCCGGCCAACACGCGCTACACCGAGGTGCACGCCGATGCCGCGCCGCGCCCCGCGGCGCCCGCCGCCGTCGACCCGCGCTGCGCCACCGCGCGCGGCAACATCGCGCAGCTGCGCAGCGGGCGCACCGACCTGTCGCTGGACACCGACCGCGACGGCACGCCGGACACGCCGCTGACCGAGGCCCAGCGCGGCGAACAGATGCGCATGGCCGAGGCCTCCGCGCGCGCGTTCTGCCCGCCCGCGTGAACCGGCTCGGGCTGCTGGTGGCCGCCGTGCTGCTGGGCGCGGCCGCCTGGTGGTGGTTCACCAGCGAGGCGCCGCGCCGCGAACGCGAGCGCGAGGCGGCGGCGCGCGCCGCGCTGGCCGAAGCGGAACGGGCATCCTCCCTGTACCGCTGGCGCGACGCCAACGGCCACCTGCAGATCACCGAGGAACCCCCGACCGGGCGCCGCTACGAACGGATCAGCCGCGAGCCGGCCGACGGCATCCAGGTGCGCGGCGACCGCGACTGACGGGGCCGCGCGCGCGGGCGCGTGGCAAAATGCGGCCTTTCCGCCCGCGAAAACCCCCGCCATGCGCCTGTCGCAGTTCCACCTCCGCACCGAAAAGGAAACCCCGGCCGAGGCCGAGCTCGCCAGCCACAAGCTGATGCTCAAGGCCGGCATGATCCGCAAGCTGGCCGCCGGGCTGTACACCTGGTCGCCGCTGGGCCTGCGCGTGCTGCGCAAGGTGGAGGCCGTGGTGCGCGAGGAGATGGACCGCGCCGGCGCCATCGAGATGGCGATGCCCTGCGTCCAGCCCAGGGAACTGTGGGAGGAAACCGGGCGCTGGGCGAAGTTCGGCCCGCAGCTGCTGAAGATCCGCGACCGCAAGGAGCAGGAATACTGCTTCACCCCCACCGCGGAGGAGGCCATCACCGATTTCGCGCGCAACGAGCTGGCCAGCTACCGCCAGTTGCCGGTGAATTTCTACCAGATCACCACCAAGTTCCGCGACGAGATCCGGCCGCGCTTCGGGGTGATGCGCGCGCGCGAATTCGTGATGAAGGATGCCTATTCGTTCCACGTCGACGACGATTCGCTGGCGGCCGAATACCGCAACATGTACGAGACGTATTCGCGCATCTTCACCCGCCTCGGGTTGAAGTTCCGCGCGGTGGCCGCGGATACCGGCGCGATCGGCGGCAGCGCCTCGCACGAATTCCACGTGCTGGCCGAGTCCGGCGAGGACGCGCTGGCGTTCTGCGAAACCTCCGGCTACGCGGCGAACGTCGAGCTGGCCGAGGCGGTTTCCCCGGGCGCACGCCCGGCCCCGGCGGAAACCCTGCGCGAGGTCCCCACGCCCACCCAGAAGACCTGCGAGGCGGTGGCGGAACTGATGGGGATCCCGCTGCAGCGCACCGCCAAGTCGCTGGCGCTGGTGGGTGCCGACGCCGGGGGCGCGCCGCAGTTCGTGCTGGCGCTGGTGCGCGGCGACCACGTGGTCAACGAGATCAAGCTGGCGAAACTGCCCGGCATGGCCGACTACCGGCTCGCCAGCGAAACTGAAATCGCGGAATACCTCGGCAGCGAGCCCGGGTTCCTGGGCCCGCTCGGCGCAAGCAAGCCCGTGCGCGTGATCGCCGACCGCAGCGTGGCCGCGCTGGCGGACTTCGTGGTGGGCGCCAACCGGCCGGGCTTCCACATCGCCGGCGTGAACTGGGGCCGCGACCTGCCGGAACCCGAGGTGGCGGACATCCGCAACGTGGTGGCCGGCGATCCGTCGCCCGATGGCCAGGGCGTGCTGGGCCTGGCGCGCGGCATCGAGGTCGGGCACGTGTTCGCCCTGGGCCGCACGTATTCCGAGGCGATGGGCGCCACCGTGCTGGACGCGGGCGGCAAGGCCGTGCACCCGGCGATGGGCTGCTACGGGATCGGCGTGAGCCGGATCGTCGCGGCGGCCATCGAGCAGAACTTCGATGGCGCGGGCATCGTCTGGCCGGAGGCGATGGCGCCGTGGCGCGTGGCGGTGTGCGTGATCAACCCGAAGGGCGACGCGGCCGTGGCCGACGCCGCCGAGGCGTTGCACGCGGAACTGAACGCTGCCGGGATCGACGCGCTGCTCGACGACCGCGGCCTGCGCCCGGGCGCGATGTTCGCCGACATCGAGCTGATCGGCATCCCGCACCGGGTGGTGGTGTCCGCTCGCGGACTGGACGCCGGCACCTTCGAATACCGCGCGCGCACCGCGCCCGAGGCGGAAAACCTGGACCGGGAAACCCTGATGCAGAAACTCGGCGCGCGCCTGGGGTAACTTCCGACGGGGTATCGCCGGTTTAGTTGGCGGGTTACGATCCGGTTCCCGCGGCACGGATGCCGCCTACCCAGAGGACTACCCGCATGAGCATGAACATCGAAAGCCTGAGCCCGCAGCAACTGGCCGAACTGATTTCCCGCGCCAACAAGCGCAAGAAAGTCCTGGCCAAGCGCAAGCCGGCCAGCCAGGTCAGGGCCGCCGTGGCCAAGCTGCTGAAGGCCGGCGGCTGGACCTTCGAGGAACTGTACGGCGCTTCCGCCGGCAAGGCCCCGGCGAGCGCCGCCGCCAAACCCGCGCGCAAGAGCACCAAGGGCCGCACGCTGGGCAAGGTGGCGCCGAAGTACCGCAATCCGGCGAACCCGAAGGAGACCTGGGCGGGCCGCGGCAAGCAGCCGAAGTGGCTGGCCACCGAAACCGCGAACGGGCGCAAGCTGGAAGAATTCCTGATCAAGTAACCCGGTTGCCCGGGTTTGCCCCGAAGACGCCGGCGCCCGCCGGCGTTTTCCGTTGGCGCGCCGCGGCGGCGGCCGGCGTCAGAGGTTGCGCCGCGCCGAGACCAGCAGGTTGCCGAACAGCAGCCCGGCCAGCAACGCCATCAGCGTGTTCAGCGCGGCCATCGCCGCGCCCTGCCCGGCACCGATGTCCTGCGCCTGCACCAGCGAGATCACCCCGCGCAGCGCGATGCTGCCCGGCACCAGCATGATCAGCCCCGGCACCCGGACCAGCGCGCCCGGGCGGTTCATCCAGCGCGCATAGACGTTGCCGGCCGCGGTCACCGCCAGCGCCGAGAGGAAGATGCCGGCCTGCGCCCCGAACGCCTCGCCCGCGTAGCGCGACACCAGGTAGCCGCCGATCGCCGCCAGCATCACCAGCGGGTAATCCGCCGGGCGCGCGCGGAACAGCACGGCGAAGGCGTAGGCGCCGATCCCCAGCGCCACCCACACCACCCACTCCGGCTGCGGCCGCCACGCCCGCACCGCGGGCTCCAGGCCCACCAGCTGCGCCAGCCCCAGCGCGATCGCGGTGCCGATGGTCAGCTTGAGGATGGTGGTGAGCGCACCGGCGAAGCGCGCGGTGCCGGACACCAGGTGGCGGCTGGTGAGTTCGTTCATCGCGTTGGTCAGGGCCATGCCGGGCAGCAGCACGATCAGCGAGGCGATGATCACGGTATTGAGGTTGAGCGGCGAGACCAGGCTGGCCACCAGGATCGCGACGGTGCCCGCCACCAGCCCGGCCAGCGCGTCGCTGGCCTCCTGCAGGCGCGGCCGGTTGGCGGCGACCTGGTCCAGCAGGCCGATCAGCAGGCCGATCGCGCCGGCGCTGGCGATGTCGATCCACGGCAGGCGCAGCAGCCCGGCCACCGCCGCCGCGGCCAGGCCGAAGCCGAACGCCTGCAGCGCCTGTCCGCGCCGGCCAGGCCCCTGTTCCAGCGCGCGCAACGCCGCCCGGCCATCGGCGATGCCCAGCCGCCCGGCCATCACGTCCTCGGCGATGCGGTCGGCCTCGCACAGCTTGTACAGGTCGGTCTCGCCCAGCCCCGTGCGGATCACCCGCGTGGTGTCCGATGCGCCCGCCGGCTGCAGCGGATCGCTGAAGGACAGGATCATGCCGGTGGGGTTGACCCACGGCTCGCACTCCAGCCCGAGCTGCTTGGACACCGCCTCGATCGCGCCCTCCAGGCGCTGCGCGGTGGTGCCGTACGCATGCAGGTGTTCGGCCAGTTCCACCACGAAGGCGATCCGTTCGGCATACCCTGCGGCGCGTGGCGTTGCGTGCGGCATCCGCCAAGGATGACACGCGTACCGGGGCATTCACACCGTGCACGCGGACTTGCGTAAGCTTGCGCCGATCCCAGCCAGGGCCTGCATGAGCGCCGCTCCGAACCACCATCCGCCAGGCGCATCCGTCGATCCCGCCGAGCCGGGCGTGCTGCGCCTGTCGGGGCGCTGGACGCTGCGCTATGCGAACGAGATCGGCGAGGTGCTGCGCGCCGCGCCGGACGGGATCGCCGCCCTGGACGTGCGCCAGGCGGAACGGCTGGACACCCTGGGCGTGCTGCAGCTGCTGCGCTTCGCCGACCGCCGTTCGCTGGAGTTCGCCGGGTTCCGCTTCGGCGAGCACCAGCAGTCGCTGGTGGCGGCGATCGAGGACGTGCACGACGAGCGCCCCAGGCGCAAGCGCGAGTACGGCTTCCACGCCCTGCTGGGGCGGATGGGCTTCGCGGTGGTCGACAACTACCGCGAAGTCGTCGCGCTGGTCGCGTTCCTGGGCGAGGTGCTGGCCAAGATGCTGCGCCTGTTCAAGGACCCCAGGCGCTTCCGCCTGACCGCCACCGTGCACCACATGGAGCAGGTGGGGCTGGACGCGGCGCCGCTGATCGCGCTGCTGTGCTTCATGGTGGGCGCGGTGGTGGCCTTCCTGGGGGCCACCGTGCTGGCCGAGTTCGGCGCCACCATCTTCGTGGTGGAGCTGGTCTCCATCGCGTTCCTGCGCGAGTTCGGCGTGCTGCTGACCGCGATCCTGCTGGCCGGCCGCACCGCCAGCGCGTTCACCGCGCAGATCGGGATGATGGTCAACCGCGAGGAGGTCGATGCGATCCGCGTGCTCGGCCTGGACCCGGTGGACCTGCTGGTGATCCCGCGCGTGCTGGCGCTGCTGGCGATGCTGCCCCTGCTGACCTTCATCGCGATGGTGGCCGGCCTGCTGGGCGGCATGGCGGTGGGCGCGCTGAGCCTGGACATCCCGCCGGTCGCCTACCTCTCGCGCATGCAGGAGATGATGGAGGTGCGGCACTTCCTGGTGGGCATGGCCAAGGCGCCGGTGTTCGCGATGGTGATCGCGCTGATCGGCTGCCTGGAGGGCCTGCAGGTCAAGGGCACCGCGCAGTCGCTGGGCGAGCGCACCACCTCCAGCGTGGTGCAGTCGATCGCGATGGTGATCGTGCTGGACGCGATCGCCGCGCTGTGGTTCATGGAGATGGACATCTGATGCCGCTGGACGATGCCCGCGATCCGCATGCGCCGGTGATCCGCGTGCGCGGCCTGGTCAACCGCTTCGGCGAGCAGGTGGTGCACGACGGCATCGACCTGGAGGTGCGCCGCGGCGAGATCCTGGGCGTGGTGGGCGGCTCGGGCACCGGCAAGTCGGTGCTGATGCGCTCGATCCTGGGCCTGCGCGAGCCCAACGAGGGCGCGATCGAGGTGCTGGGCGTGGACGCGCGCTCGGACGACCCGGTCACCCGCCGCCACATCGAGCGCAACACCGGCGTGCTGTTCCAGGACGGCGCGCTGTTCTCGTCGCTGACCGTCGGCGAGAACGTGCAGGTGCCGCTCAAGGAGTACTACCCGGAGCTGCCGGATTCGCTGCGCTACGAGCTCTCGCTGCTGAAGGTGAAGCTGGCCGGCCTGCCGGCGGATGCGCTGGACAAGCTGCCCTCGCAGCTCTCCGGCGGCATGCGCAAGCGCGCGGGCCTTGCGCGCGCGCTGGCCCTGGACCCGCCGCTGCTGTTCCTGGACGAGCCCACCGCCGGACTGGATCCGATCGGCGCGGCGGCATTCGACGACCTCATCCGCACCCTGCAGCAGGCGCTGGGCCTGACCGTGTTCCTGATCACCCACGACCTGGACACCCTGTATGCGATCTGCGACCGGGTGGCGGTGCTGGCCGACCGCACGCTGGTCGCGATCGCGCCGGTGTCGGAACTGGAGTCGCTGGACCATGCCTGGGTGCAGGAATACTTCAACGGGCCGCGCGGGCGGGCGGCGCGCGGGCAGCCCGGGGACGCACGCGCCGTCACACCATCCCCCGCCGGATTGACGTAGAGAGTCGACGATGGAAACCCGTGCCAATTACGTGCTGATCGGTGCCTTCACGCTGCTGGCGACGGTGTGCCTGCTGCTGTTCGCGCTGTGGGCCGCCAAGTTCAGCTCCGACCGCAACTGGCGGCATTACCAGGTCGTCTTCAACGAGCCGGTGACCGGCCTGTCCGAGGGCGGCAGCGTGCAGTACAACGGCATCGCGGTGGGCACGGTGGACCGCCTGAGCCTGGACCCCGACGACGCGCGCAAGGTGATCGCGCTGCTCAAGGTCAAGGCGGACGCGCCGGTCAAGGTGGACACCCGCGCCAAGCTCTCGCAGCAGGGCATCACCGGCGTGCCCTTCATCCAGCTCACCGGCGGCAGCCCGCAGGCGCCGCGGCTGGAACCGGACGAGCGCGGCGAGATCCCGGTGATCGTCGCGGAGCCGTCCGCGCTGCAGAACATCGCCGACACCGCCAACCGGCTGGTCTCGCGCATGGACGAGCTGCTGAGCGAGCAGAACATCAAGCGCTTCTCCGACACGCTGACCAACATCGAGCAGGCCACCGGCAGCGTCGCGGACCAGAAGGACGACATCGCCGCCGCGATCGTCAACGCGCGGCAGGCCACCGAGAGCCTGCAGGCCACCCTGGCCACCGCCGACCGCTCCATCCAGCGCATCGACCGCGAGGTGGTGAGCCAGCTGCCCGCGCTGATGGACAAGCTGGACGCCACGGTGGGCAAGCTGGATGCCGCGGCTGGCAACGCCAACGCGATGATCGCCGAGAACCGCCCGGCGCTGCAGAGCTTCGCCAACGACGGCCTGGCCCAGCTCGGCCCCACCCTCGCCGAATTGCGCGCCCTGGTGCGCGACGTGCGCCGGATCACCGACCGCCTGGAAGGCAGCCCGGCGCGCTACATCCTCGGCCGCGAAGCACCCAAGGAGTTCGAGCCCGAATGAACACGCCGAACGCACGCCGCCCCCACCCTGTCCTTCGCGTGGCATGCCTCGCCGTCGCGGCCGCGCTGCTGGGCGGCTGCGCGCTGGGCGGCGAGAAGACCACGCCCACCGTGTACGCGCCCGAGCTGCGGCTGCAGGCCGATCCGTCCTGGCCGCGCGTCGACTGGCAGCTGAGCACCAGCCGGCCCAACGCGGCCCGCATGATCGACAGCGTGCGCATGGCGGTCAGCCCCGTGCCGGGCGAATTGCAGGTCTACAAGGGCGCGCTGTGGGCGCGCACGCCCAACGAGATGCTGGAGGACTCGGTGCTGCGCACGCTGGAGGATTCCGGGAAGCTGCCCGCCGCCGCGCGCCAGGGCAGCGGGATCCGCGCCGACTACCGCCTGGTGATGGACATCCGCCATTTCGAGGCCAGCTACCACGACCCCGCCAGCCCGGCCGCCCCGGCCGCCGTGGTGGAGGTCAACGCCAAGCTGCTGCATGCCACGGACCAGGCGGTCGTCGGCAGCCGCACCTTCCGCCACGTCCAGCCGGCCGCCGGCACCGCCGTGCCCCTGGTCGCGCAGGCCTTCGGCGACGCGCTGGGCGCCACCAGCCGCGAGATCGCCGGCTGGGTGCTGCAATCCGGCCACGCGCACGCGCGCAGCCACCGCGACTGAACGCCGCGCGCGGATTTGCCGCGCGCGCGCCAAACCGGGGACAATCGGCGCTCCCGTGGGAGTGCGCGCATGACTGAGGCCGGACACATCGAACGCGACGTGATGGAGTACGACGTCGTGACCGTCGGCGCGGGTCCGGCCGGCCTGGCGTTCGCCATCCGGTTGAAGCAGCTGGCCGTCGAAAGCGGACGCGACGTGTCCGTCTGCGTGCTGGAGAAGGGGTCCGAACCGGGTGCGCACATCCTGTCCGGGGCGATCGTCGACCCGCGGGCGCTGGCGGAGCTGTTCCCGGACTGGAAGGAACGCGGCGCGCCGCTGAGCCAGGCCGTGAGCCGCGACGAGTTCCTCTTCCTGAGCGAGGGCGGCGCGCGCCGCACCCCCGGCTGGCTGCTGCCGGAGTGCTTCCACAACCAGGGCAACTACATCACCAGCCTGGGCGCGGTGACGCGCTGGCTGGCGCAGCAGGCGGAAGCGCTGGGGGTCGAGGTCTTCGCCGGCTTCGCGGCCGCCGAGGTGCTGTACGACGAGGCCGGCGCGGTCAGGGGCGTGGCCACCGGCGACATGGGCATCGGCAAGGACGGCCAGCCGACCGCGCAGTTCCAGCGCGGCATGGAGTTGCATGCGAAGTACACGGTCTTCGCGGAGGGCTCGCGCGGTCACCTGGGCCGCCAGCTGATCGCGAAGTACGCACTGGACGCGGGCAAGGATCCGCAGAGTTACGGCATCGGGATCAAGGAGCTGTGGCAGGCGGCCCCGGACAGGCACCAGCCGGGCCTGGTCGTGCATACCGCCGGCTGGCCGCTCGCCAGCGACACCTACGGCGGCTCCTTCCTGTACCACGCCGACGGCGGGCAGATCGCAGTCGGCTTCGTCGTCGGGCTGGACTACCGCAACCCGTGGCTCAGCCCGTTCAACGAGTTCCAGCGCTTCAAGACCCATCCGGCGATCCGCAAGCACCTGGAGGGCGGCACGCGGATCGGCTACGGCGCGCGCGCGATCACCGCCGGCGGCCTGCTCAGCCTGCCCAAGCTGGTGTTCCCGGGCGGCGCGCTGGTCGGATGCGAGGCGGGCACGCTCAACGCCAGCCGGATCAAGGGCAGCCACGCCGCGATCAAGACCGGCATGCTGGCAGCCGAGGCCGCGTTCGCCGCGTTGGGCGAGGGCCGCCAGCGCGACGAACTCACCGCCTATCCGCGCGCCTTCGAGCAGAGCTGGCTGCACGCCGAACTGCTGCAGTCGAAGAACTTCAAGCAGTGGTTCAAGAAGGGCCAGGCCGTCGCCACCCTGATGACCGGCATCGAACAGTGGCTGCTGCCGAAGCTGGGCATCCGCAACCCGCCATGGACGATCCACCGCACGGTGCCCGACCATGCCTGCCTGCAGCCGGCCGCGACCCAACCGCGGATCCAGTACCCCAAACCCGATGGCGTGCTGACCTTCGACCGGCTGAGCTCGGTGTTCCTGTCCAGCACGCACCACGAGGAAAACCAGCCCTCGCACCTCACGCTCAAGGATCCGTCGGTGCCGGTGGACGTGAACCTGCGCGAGTACGCCGGTCCGGAAGCGCGCTACTGCCCGGCCGCGGTGTACGAATTCGTCGGAGAGGCAGGCGACGAGCGGCTGCAGATCAACTTCGCCAACTGCGTGCACTGCAAGACGTGCGACATCAAGGACCCGACCCAGAACATCGTCTGGG
>CBFGMM010000026.1:0-19846 GCA_965649855.1 uncultured Thermomonas sp.
GGCGTCGCGCATGCGCGCCCTGGGCGCGATGCGTTGCGCAGGCGCGCATCGCCGCAAGCCGCGCCATTGCTAGCGTCCAGCATCCGGCGCGCGCGAGGCGCGTTGCGCCGGCGCGACGAGCATCGCCCACTTCGCGCGCGACCGCACGCGCCACGGTGCCCGCTGCGCCGCGCGTCGCGCGAAGGAAGTTCGCGCAAGGTTGTTGACAGTGGAAAAAAGCGTGATTAGGTTTCGCCCAGCAGACGTTTCCTGCAGAAGCGAGTGAGCAGACAACACGCGATAGCCGTCAGCGCCAAACGCACCTCCGCCCGCAACACGAAAAAGGTGGACGCCGGCCCCGCATCCCTCGCGAAAAGTGCAGCACCGTCCATGTCGAAACCCGTCGCGCTCGCCGCCACGGGTTTTTTCATGGGCGCAACGTCGGGCAGCGTCGGGTGCATCCGCCGCGGCCACCCCATCCGTTCCGGCGCGCCATGCGCGCCGGCGGCCGATCGCGGGTCCGATACCCGCGGTGTCTTTGAAACTGGGCAACAACAGCGGTAACCAATGACGAGGAGCCATCCCATGGCCGTTAAGAAAGCTGCGAAGAAGCCTGCCGCCAAGAAGGCGGCGAAGAAAACCGCCAAGAAGCCGGCGGCGAAGAAGGTCGCGAAGAAGGCAGTGAAGAAGGCCGCCAAGAAGCCGGCCGCGAAGAAGGTCGCCAAGAAGACTGCAGCGAAGAAGCCGGCCGCCAAGAAGGCCGCGAAGAAGACTGCAGCGAAGAAGCCGGCCGCCAAGAAGGCCGCGAAGAAGACTGCAGCCAAGCGGCCTGCGGCGAAGAAGGCCGCGAAGAAGACGGCAGCCAGGAAGCCTGCGGCGAAGAAGACCGCGAAGAAGGCGGCAGCCAGGAAGCCTGCGGCGAAGAAGGCCGCGAAGAAGCCGGCGGCCCGCAAGCCCGCCGCACGCAAGGCCAAGCCGGTCGCAATCCCGGCGGTGCCCGCACCGGTCATCTGACCGCGTCGAAACGTACGTCTCGCGAACCCTTCCCGTTGCCCAGGCGGGAGGGGTTTTCTTTTGCCCGGCGAAGCGGGCTGGCGCGGTCAGCCGCGCCCGCGCGGGCGCACCGGTCGCGTCGCGGGTTTCAGAACGGCGATGCCTGGGCGGACGAGGCGCTGCTGCCCGCGCTCGCGGGCTGGGTACCCGCGTCGGGACCGCCTGCGTAGAACGCCGGGTCGGCGCCCAGCACCTTCTCGTCGAGCCACTTCCCGCCCTGCAGGCCCAGCGCGCGGTCCAGCATGGTCGGCAGCAGCCCGGAAGGCAGCGAACTCTCGCTGTTCCAGAGGATCACGATGCCCAGGTCCTGGCCGGGCACCAGCGCCATCGACGCGCGATACCCCTGCACCGCGCCACCGTGGAACACCACGTCGTGGCCGGAATAATCGAAGACCCGCCAGCCCAGCGCGTAGCCGGCGCTGTTCAGGCGCGTGCGGCGCCATGACGCCCCGCGCAACTCGCCCGGGGTGGCGATCACGGGCGAGTGCAGGGTGGCCAGCAGCGGCGCCGGCAGCACGTCGGGACGATGCCCGGTCTGCGCGATCAGCCACTGCGCCATGTCGTTGATGCTGGCATTGACGCCCGCGGCGGGCGCGACCCGGTAGTAGGTGGGCTTGGGGCGCAGCGGCACCCAGCCCCCACCGCCACGCACGTGCGGCTTCGCCCAGCGCGCGCTGGCCTCGATCCCGTCCAGCCCGTAACTGGCATCGTGCATGCCCAGCGGCTTGAAGATGCGCCTGGCCACCGTCTCGCTGAAGAACTGGCCGGTGCTGGCGAACACCACGTCGCCGATCAGGCTGAAGGCCACGTTCTGGTAGGCGTAGCACTGGCCGGGCGCGCAGGTCATCGGCGCGCTGCCCAGCTTCATGGTCAGGCTGTGGTAGTCGGCGTTGGCCTCGATGTCGCGGTCGAACGCGTTGTAGGGCAGCCCCAGCCGGTGGCTGAGCACGTCGGCCACGGTCACCTGCTGCGCGGCGTTCGGCTGCGAGAGCCGGAAACCCGGCACGTAATCGGTGATCCGGCTGTCCCAGCGCAGCACGCCGTCGTTCACCAGCATGCCGGCCACGGTGCCGGCGAAGGACTTGGACAGCGAGGCGACGCGGAAGACGGTATGCGCATCCACCGGCTCGGCGTTGCGCACGTCGGTGACGCCGTAGCCGCGCGCGCTCAGCACGCGGCCGTCCTGCACCACCGCCACCGCCAGGCCGGGGATGCGGCCGCCGGCCACGACCTGCTGGGCCAGCCGTTCCAGTTCGCGCACGTCGATCAGCGGCGCGCGCGCCACGGGGGCGACCGGTGCCAGGCTGCCCGCCACCGCGGTCGAAGGCACGGGGCGGCTGCCGCCTTCCCACTTCAGGCCTCCCTGCGCCGGCACCGCCAGCGCCGCGGGAAGCAAACCGGCCATCAGGCCGAAACGCCAAGCCCGCCGGCTGCCTTTGTCTTTCATCGGCCCTGCCCCGTATGCTGGTCTTCGGCCGATTCTAGCGCCTGTTTCCACGATTGCATGAACAAGGGGAACTTCCATGCTCAGCTTCATGATTCTGCTCGCGATTGTGGTGGCGGTCGCATTCTTCGGCGTGGGCATCTACAACGGCCTGGTGCGGGCGCGCAACGCCTACCGCAACGCCTTTGCCCAGATCGACGTGCAACTGCAGCGGCGCTTCGACCTGATCCCCAACCTGGTGGAGGTGGCGCGCAAGTACATGGCCCACGAGCGCGAGACGCTGGAGGCGGTGATCGCGGCCCGCAGCGCCGCGCAATCGGGCCTGGCCGCGGCCAAGGCGAACCCGGGCGATCCCGGGGCGATGGCCACGCTGGCGGCCACGCAGGGCCAGCTGGACGGCGTGCTGGGGCGGCTGATGATGGTGGCCGAGGCCTATCCGGACCTGAAGGCCAACCAGAACATGATGCAGCTCACCGAGGAGCTGACCAGCACCGAGAACAAGGTCGCCTTCGCCCGGCAGGCCTTCAACGATTCGGCGATGGCCTACAACAACAAGCGCGAAGTGTTCCCGTCCAGCATCTTCGCCGGGATGTTCAACTTCGCCCCGGCCACCCTGCTGGAGATCCCGGCGGAGCAGCAGGCGCAGGTACGCGCCGCGCCGAAGGTGGAATTCTGAGCCAGGCGCCGTGGCCCCGCGGGGGCCGCGGCCGGGACCGGGGAGCGCGATGAACTTCTTCGAACGGCAGGCCGCCGCGCGCCGCGCTTCCACGCGGCTGGTCGTCCTGTTCGCGCTGGCGGTGGCCGGCATCGTGCTGGCGGTGGACGCCGCGGTGTGGGTGGCCACCGGGTCCACCGGGGCCGTGGCGGCCGCCACGCTGGGCACGCTGGCGGTGATCGGCCTGGGTTCGATGTACCGCGTGGCCAGCCTGCGATCCGGCGGCGAGGCGGTGGCGCTTCAGCTGGGCGGCACCCCGGTGCCCGAGGACACGCGCGATCCCGGCCTGCGCCGCCTGCGCAACGTGGTGGAGGAGATCGCGATCGCCTCCGGGGTGCCGGTGCCCGGGCTCTACGTGCTGGAGCACGAGGCCGGCATCAACGCGTTCGCGGCGGGCTACACCACGTCGGACGCCGCGGTGGCGGTGACCCGTGGCGCGCTGGACCGGCTCAACCGCGACGAACTGCAGGGCGTCATCGCGCACGAGTTCGCCCACGTCCTCAACGGCGACATGCGCCTCAACATCCGCCTGATCGGCGTGCTGTTCGGGATCCTGATGATCGGCCTGATCGGCCGCAGGATCCTGCAGCACGGCCGCTTCGGGCGGGGCAGGAACGCGGGCGCGGTGCTCATCGCCGCGCTGGTGGCGATGGCGGTCGGCTACATCGGCCTGTTCTTCGGCCGCATGATCAAGGCCGGCGTCAGCCGCACCCGGGAATCCCTGGCGGACGCCAGCGCGGTGCAGTTCACCCGCCAGACCGTCGGCCTGGCCGGGGCGCTGAAGAAGATCGGCGGGCTCCAGGCCGGTTCGCGGCTGAACGAGCGTGGCGATGCCGAGGAGGTCAGCCACATGCTGTTCGGCGACGGGGTGGGGTTCTCCGGCCTGTTCGCCACCCATCCGCCGCTGGTCAAGCGCATCCAGGCGCTGGAGCCGGGGTTCACCGGCGAGCAGCTGGAGCGCCTGCAGCGGCAGTGGCACGCGGCGCCGCCCAGCGGCCTGGACGAGGACATCGCGTTGGGCCTGGACGGCGCGGCCGGCGCGCGCCTGCCGGGCGCGGCGCACGAGCTGACGGTCACCCCGCCGATGGTGGCCGCGCAGGTCGCCGCGCCGGCGGCGGACGACTACGCGCGCGCGGACGCGATCGCCGTGGCCATCCCGGATGCGCTGCGCGAACTCGCTACCCGGCGCGATGCGGTCATGCCGCTGCTGCTGGCCCTGCTGCTGGCCGGCGACGAGGCCCTGGCCGAGCGCCAGCGCATGGACATCGCCGCCCGCCTGGGCGACGGCGTGGCCGACCACGCGTCGCGCATCCACCAGCAGCTCACCGCGGACCTGCACCCCATGCTGCGCCTGCCGCTGGCCGCGCTGGCCTTCCCCGTGCTGCGGCTGCGCCCGCGCCCGGAACTGGACGCATTCCTGGACACGGTGCACGCGGTGGTGCACGCGGACGGGGAGGTCTCGCTGTTCGAGTACTGCCTGGGCCGGCTGCTGACGGTGCAGGTGCTCGAGTCGCTGGACCCGTCGCGCCACGCCCGGTTCGGCCGGCGCAAGCCCGGCAACGTCCGCAACGAGTTCGCCACCCTGCTGGCGGTGGTGGCCCAGGCCGGGCACCCGGACGCGGCCTCCGCGCAGCGCGCCTACCTGGCGGGGCTGCAGCGCGTGCTGCCGCGCGACCACCTGCCCTATGCGCCGCCCGCCGGGGGCGTGCTGGCGCTGGACGCCGTGTGGGAGCCGCTGGACGCACTCGACCCGCTGGCCAAGCAGGTGATGGTGGAAGCCGTGACCGCCGCGGTGAGCCACGACAACCGGGTCAGCGTGGCCGAGGCGGAACTGCTGCGCACGATCTGCGGCGTGCTGCATTGCCCGCTGCCGCCGATGCTGGAGCGCGCCTGACGGCGCATCGGGGCTGCGCCCGCGGGAGCGCACGGCAGGGGCGCGCGATCCCGGGCCGCGACGCGCCCCTGCGGTGCGCTACTACGCCGGAGGCTGCGGGCGGATCATGTCCGCGGCGCGCTCGGCGATCATGATCGTCGGCGCATTGGTGTTGCCGCCGGGCAGGCTGGGCATCACCGACGCATCGACCACGCGCAGGGCGTCCACCCCGCGCACCCGCAGCCGCGCGTCGACCACGGCGTCGTCGTCGTCGCCCATCCGGCAGGTGCCGACCGGGTGGTAGACGGATTCCGCGCGGGCACGGATGAAGTCGACCAGCCCGGCGTCGGACAGGTCGTCGCGCGACGGTTGGATGGGCGCGCCGCGATACGGGTCGAAGGCCGGCTGGGCGAGGATGTCGCGGCTGACCTTCGCGCACTCGACCATCATCGCAAGGTCGAAGCCTTCCGGGTCCGACAGGTAGCCCGGGTCGATGCGCGGCGTGTCGCTGGCGCGATTGCCGGACAGCAGGATCCGGCCGCGGCTGCGCGGGCGCAGGAAGCACGCATGGAGGGTGTAGCCGTCCCCCGGCAGGCGATTGCGGCCGTGGTTGTCCAGCAGCGCCGGCACGAAGTGGAACTGCACGTCGCAGCGCGCATCGGGCGCGAGCGGGGAGCGCCAGAAGCCTCCGGCCTCGGCCAGGTTGCTGGTGCCGGCGCCGCGGCGGCCGCGCAGGAAATAGTCCAGGGCCAGCTTCGCTTCGCTGACGCGGTCATAGCTGACCGGCTGCAGGCTCTGGCGCAGGGTGCAGATGTCGAGGTGGTCCTGCAGGTTCGCGCCGACGCCTGGCGCGTCGTGCACGACCTCGATGCGGTGGTGCCGCAGGTGGTCGGCCGGGCCGATGCCGGACAGCATCAGCAGTTGCGGCGAGTTGATCGCGCCGCCGCACAGCAGCACCTCGCGCGCGGCCGGCTGGTGGTAGGCCTTGCCGCGCATCGAGTAGGTGACGCCGTTGGCGCGCCTGCCGTCGAAGGTGATCCGGCTGGCCAGCGCGTGGGTGTGCACGGTCAGGTTGGGACGACTGCGCACCGGCGCCAGGTAGGCCGCCGCGGCGGAGCAGCGGGCGCCGTCGCGCTGGGTCACCTGGTACAGCCCCGCCCCGGCCTGGACCGGGCCGTTGAAGTCGGGGTTGCGCGGTATGCCGGCCTGTTCGGCGGCCTGGACGAAGGCCGCGGACAGCGGGTTGTGGTGCCGCAGGTCGCTGACGGCGAGCGGCCCGTCGCCGCCGTGCAGGGCGTCGGCGCCGCGGCTGTTGCCTTCGGCGCGCCTGAAGTAGGGCAGTACCGCGTCCCAGTCCCAGCCGCCGGCCCGCGTGCCCCAGTCGTCGTAGTCCCGGGGATGGCCGCGGGTGTAGCACATGGCGTTGATGGAACTGGAGCCGCCCAGCACCTTGCCGCGCGGCCACCACAGGGCGCGGTGGTCCAGCCGGGGCTGCGGCGTGGTGGCGTAGTCCCAGTTGACGTCCTTGCGGTGGACCAGCCTGGCGAGTCCGGCCGGCATGTGGATGAAGGGGTGCCAGTCGCGCGGGCCGGCTTCCAGCAGCAGCACCCTGCAGTCGGGGTCCGCGCTGAGGCGGTTGGCCAGCACGCAGCCTGCCGAACCGGCCCCGATGATGATGTAGTCGAACACTGCCCGTCCCGCCGCGAAGTCCCGGGCGACGCTATGCGCGCGGCCTAGAGCAAATGCTCCTGGCGCGGCTGGCGCGCGCACGCGGCGGCGGGTAGGGTGGCGCATCGCCGCGCCAGCCATGGACCCCGGAATGCCGCACGCCACCGCCGCCGACGGACGCATCGGCCGGTTCAGGGCCGCGCTGGGCGCATCGCCGCCGCTGCTGTGGTCGTTCCTGTACTTCTTCTGCCTGCTGTGCGGCTACTACGTGCTGCGCCCGGTACGCGAGGCCATGGCCGCCTCCAGCGACATCGAGGCGATCTTCCCCCCGCGCCTGATCGCCTGGTTCGCGGAGCGCGGGGTGGCCCTGGGCGAGTTCACCCTGCAGTTCGTGTTCAGCGCCGTGTTCGTGATCATGCTGCTGCTGCAACCGGTGTATGGCTGGCTGGTGAGCCGCTTCCCGCGCCGCGTGTTCCTGCCCGCGATCTACGGGTTCTTCATCGCCACCCTGCTGCTGTTTTACGCGATGTTCGACAGCGGCATGGCCGGGCGCGGGCTGGCCTTCATCCTGTGGCTGACGGTGTTCAACCTGTTCGCGGTGGCCGTGTTCTGGAGCTTCATGGCCGACGTGTACGACACCGCCGAGGCGCGCGCGTACTACGGCTACATCGGCGCGGCGGGCACCGTGGGCGCGTTCCTGGGCCCCGCGCTGACCCGCGCGCTGGTCCAGCAGGTGGGCATCCCCAACATGATGCTGGTGTCCGCCGCGCTGCTGGCCGTGTGCATGGTGTGCATCCTGCGCCTGCGCCGGCATGCGGTGGCGCGCGAGGCGCAACGCGGCCGCGCCAGCGGCGAGGTGCCGATGGGCGGGCAGGTGCTGGCCGGCCTGAAGCTGGTGGCGCGGGAGCCGCTGCTGCGCTGGCTGGCGCTGATGGTGGTGCTGGGCGTGGGCGTGGGCACGCTGCTCTACAACGAGCAGAACCGCATCGCGCGCACGTTGTACGCCACCCCGGAGGAGCGCGCGGCGTTCTTCGCCACCCTGGACCTGGCGGTGAATTCGCTGACCCTGGTGGTGCAGCTGCTGGTGACCCGCGCGCTGATGTCGCGCTACGGGATCGCGCCCGCGCTGCTGATCCCCGGCGCCGCGGTGATCCTGGGCTACGCCGCGCTGGCGGCCTCGCCGCTGCCGGTGATGGTGGCGATCGTGCAGGTGGCGACGCGTGCCGGCGAATTCTCGCTGGCCAAGCCGGCGCGCGAGACCATCTACACCCGCGTCGGCCGGGAGTGGCGCTACAAGGCCGGCGCCGCGATCGACACCGTGATCTACCGCGGCGGCGACCTGGCGTTCGTGTGGCTGCACAAATTGCTGGCCGGGCTGGGCAGCCAGGCCGTGTTCGCCGCCGGCCTGCTGATCGCCTCGGGGATGACCTTCAGCGCATGGCGGCTGCTGAAGGAGGAAGCGAAGCTGCCGCGGGAGTCCGGCTAGCGGCAGGTAGGCGACGCGTCAGCCCGACAGCTGCGCCGCCTCCAGCGGGCGCTCGCGGTGCAGCAGGATCCATTCCGCGTGCTCCTCCAGGCTGGCGCTGCCCAGCGCGCGCAACAGCTGGCGCGCATGCGCGTCGTCGCGCGCGCGGTCCAGCCGCGCGCGGCAGCCGGCGAACAGGCGGGTCATGAAGCGGAACTGCTTGATCAGTTCCTTGTCCGCCTTCTTGTGCGAGTAGGTTTCGCGGATGCCGGCGAGCAGCGGCAGCAGGCCCATCGCCACCAGCAGCCGGGTGTGCAGGGCATCGTCCATGCGCGCGCCGCCGAGCAGCAGGGCCAGCGCGCCCAGCAGGCCCACCGCCAGCGCCGCATTGCCCAGGCGCGTGGTCAGCCGGTAGGCCGCCTCGCGGTGCTGCGTGCCGCCGCGGTAGTAGGCAAGCTGGCCGCCCGGCTCGCCGTTGCGCCCGCTGCCGACCCAGCGTTCGATCACCCAGGCCAGCCAGCGGGCATCGGACTGGAAGCCGGCATCGCGCAGCAGGCCGGTGCTGCGCATCGCGTGGCGGATCCAGCTGAGGTCCACGTCCTGCTTCTGCAGGAAGCTGTCGTAGCCCAGGCTGCTGCTGGGCGGCGTGTCCACGCCCGCCAGCCACCAGTAGAACTTCACCCGCAGGCCTTCGGCCAGGCCGCGGTAGTCCAGGTACTTGCGGTGCCATTCGCGCCTGCGGCCCAGCCAGCGCACCGCCACCCCGACCCCGAACAGGGCGAGGAAGGCGGCGACGTAGCCGCGGTTCGCCTGCACGTCCGAGTACAGGATGAAGGCCAGGCCCATCGCCGCGGCCAGCACGTGCACGCACAGCAGGCTGAAGCGCACCCGCCGCCGGAAATGCACCGCCAGCCAGTCCGCCGCGGCGAACAGCGCGTCCAGCTCCCGGGCCGCCTCCGGCGCCGGCCCGGGAAGGGCGCTGTCGATGAGCGACGCCGAGCCGTGCGCGATCCGCTCGCGGTAGCGGAGCACGTCGCGGTTGAAGGCCTGCATCTGCCCGAACACGTGCCGGTAGTGCACGGGCATCGGCATGGTGCCGGGCAGCCGGCCGTCCGCGGTCAGCCATTCCGGATCGTCCTGCGACGCCGGGCCCGGGCCCGCCAGGCCGGCGTGGGGCGCGAGCCGGCGCCGGCACGGGATGCGGTAGACCAGGTCGCTCTCGTCGTCGGCCAGCAGGTTCGGCGCGGCTTCCTCCGGGCTGAAGCCCTGCATGGTGTTGCGCAGGTGGTAGTCGACGACCTGCGCGGTGCCGCCGGTCGCCACGCTGGGCACGCCATCCCACAGCGCCAGCAGGATCTGGCAGCGCGAGGACACGAACATGCCCAGCTGGGCGTACTGCCGGTTGCGTGCCTCGCCGCGCTGGCGCACCGCCGCGGCGTCGCTGCCCGGCGCCAGCGGCAGGGTGCGCACGCGGGCACGCGCCAGCAGCGCGCGGAAACGCTGCCGCGCGAGCGGGTCCTCGAAATCCCGCTCGTACTCCTCCTGCGGCAGCGGCAGCGGCACCATCAGGTCGATGCCGAGCGCCAGCGCCTCTTCCGCCACCAGCTGGTCGCCGCCTTCGGCCAGCGCGGAGATCAGGCGCACCGGCAGGTGCGGGAATTCGTCCTGCACCCGCAGCAGGAACTCGCGCGCCTGCGCGCGCAGGCGCGGCTCGTCGGACGGGACCAGGTCGCGGTGCGCGGTCAGGCCCACGCTCAGCCAGATGCGCGCTGGCGGGTCGCTGGCTGCGCTGCGCTGCTCCATCCGGCATGCCTGGTATCGAGGGCGGATGGCCCCCGCTGCTGTGTACCACGGCAAGCGTTGCGCGGCGCGGCCACGCATGCCAGTGTCCGGCTTTCGGGAGGCGTCGCGATGTCCGCATCGGCAACGGGTCTGGTGGTGCTGGTGGCCTTGCTGCACCTGGGGTTCATGGTGCTGGAGATGGTGCTGTGGACCCGCCCGATCGGGCTTCGCATGTTCCGCAACACGCCGCAGGCCGCGGCGGCCACGCGCGTGCTGGCGGCCAACCAGGGCCTGTACAACGGGTTCCTGGCTGCGGGCCTGCTGTACGCCGCGGCGACCGCGTCGCGCGAGTTCGCCCTGTTCTTCCTGGGCTGCGTGGTGGTGGCCGGGTGCTACGGCGCCTGGTCGGTGAGCCGGAAGATCTTCTACGTGCAGGCACTGCCCGCGCTGCTGGCGCTGGCCGCGCTGTCGCTGCCCGCGCGCTGAGCGCGCGCAGGATGTCAGGCCGCGGCGCGGCCCTGCGCTGCGTGCTGGGTGGCGTAGCCGGCCGAGCGCAGCTCCCCGGTGTCGAAGTCGTCCACCCAGATCGCGTCCAGGGTCATCGCGCGCAGTTCTTCCAGCTGCACGCGCTCCCCGGCGGTGATCCAGCCCTCGCGCACGCCCTCGTCCAGCTGCGCGACGAAGTCCAGCGCCTCGATCCCGCTGTGCTTGAGCGCCTTCTGGAACTTGCGTTCCACCGGCTCGGCCAGCACCACCTTCGGCAGGTAGCTGGCGATCCGCCCGGCCGGGTTGTTCGCGCAGGGGGTGGTGAACACGCCGGCCGCCAGGCGCTCGCGCGCATCGCAGGGGGTCATCAACAGCGACGCCACCTTGTGCCCCAGGCGGTCGCTCGGCGGCTGCGCGCGTCGGCCCAGGGGGAAGATCAGCAGCCACAGCAGCCAGCCCACCGGGCGGATCGGGAAGTTGCGCAGCGCGCCCGAGAGCGCGGTCTCGATCCGGTTGACCGCATCGTGCATGGCCCAGGCCAGCAGCGGCTGGTCGCCGGCCGGCGCGCCGTCGTCGTGGTGGCGCTTGAGCATGCTGCTGGCGATGTAGAGCTGGCTGAGCACGTCGCCCAGGCGGCCGGACAGCGATTCCTTGAACTTCAGCTTGCCGCCCAGCAGCAGCATCGAGGTATCCGCCATCACCGCCAGCGCGGCGGAATAGCGGTTGAGCCTGCGGAAGTAGCGGCGGGTGTCGTCGTTGCCGGGCGCCGCGCCGAAGCGCGAGCCGGTCAGGCCGAACCACCAGCTGCGCACCGCGTTGCTGATCGCAAAACCGATGTGCCCGAACAGCGCCGCGTCGAAGCGGTCGATGCGCTCCACCGGGTCGGCCAGCTGCGCCGCCTTCATTTCCCGCATCACCCACGGATGGCAGAGGATCGCGCCCTGGCCGAAGATCATCAGGCTGCGGGTCATGATGTTGGCGCCCTCGACCGTGATCGCGATCGGCGCGGCCTGCCAGCTGCGCCCGGCGAAGTTGCGCGGGCCCAGGATGATGCCCTTGCCGCCCAGCACGTCCATGCAGTCCATCGACACCCGCCGGCCCATCTCGGTGCAGTGGTACTTGGCGATGGTGGAGGGCACGGCCGGGTTCTCGCCGCGCGCCACCGCCGCCGCGGTGGCCTGGCTCAGCGCGCTGCAGGCGTAGGCATTGCCGGCGATCCGCGCCAGCGCCTCCTCCACCCCCTCGAAGCGGCCGATCGACAGGCCGAACTGCTTGCGGATGCGCGCGTAGCTGCCCACCGCCACCGCGCCCATCTTGGAACCGCCGCTCGCGGTGGACGGCAGGGTGATCGAACGCCCGATCGACAGGCATTCCATCAGCATGCGCCAGCCCTTGCCGGCGTAGTCCTCGCCGCCGATCAGCTGCGACAGCGGCACGAACACGTCCTTGCCGGTGATCGGCCCGTTCTGGAACGGCGAGTTGAGCGGGAAATGCCGCCGCCCGATCGCAAGGCCGGGTGTGTCGCGCGGCACCAGCGCCAGGCTGATGCCGATGTCGCGGGTCTCGCCCAGCAGGCCGTCCGGGTCGTACATGCGGAAGGCCACGCCGATCAGCGTGGCCACCGGCGCCAGGGTGATGTAGCGCTTGTCCAGGGTCAGGCGGATGCCCAGCACGTTCGCGCCGTTCCATTCCCCCATGCAGACGATGCCGTAGTCCGGGATCGAGGTCGCGTCGCTGCCCGCGAACGGGCCGGTCAGCGCGAAGCAGGGCACCTCCCGGCCGTCGGCCAGGCGCGGCAGGTATTCCTGCTTCTGCTCGGGCGTGCCGTAGTGCATCAGCAGTTCGGCCGGCCCCAGCGAGTTGGGCACGCCCACCGTGGAGGACACCACCGACGAGATCGAGGCGAGCTTCTGGATCACCTTGTGGTTCATCAGCGCCGAGAAGCCCAGGCCGCCGTATTCCTTCGGGATGTTCAGGCCGAAGAACTTGTTGCGCTTGATGAAGTCCCACAACTCGGGCGGCAGGTCGGCGCGGACGTGGGTGATGTCCCAGTCGTCGGTCATCCGGCACAGCTCCTCGCACGGGCCGTCCAGGAAAGCCTGCTCCTCCGCGGTCAGTTCCGGGCGGGGCTGTTCCAGCAACTGCGCCCAATCGGGCCTGCCGGAGAACAGCTGGCCCTCGAAGCCCACGGTGCCGGCCTCCAGCGCGGTGCGCTCGGTGTCGGACAGCGGCGGCAACAGGCGGGTGTAGAACGCCAGCAGGGGCGTGGTGATCCACGGCTTGCGCAACTGGGGCAGCAGCAGCGGCACCGCGACCAGTGCCAGCAGGATGGCCGCCGCGAGCGTGGCCCCGGCGTTGGCGCCCAGCAGCCAGCAGGCGACCAGCAAGGTGGCGCTGAGCGCAGCCCAGGCCGCCAGCCGCAAGCGGTGGTAGGCGGCGAAGGCACCGGCCAGCAGCAGGGCGAGGAAGGGCAGGGCGATGCTCATGGCCGAACTCCGGCAGTCGTTGGTTCATGCAATTCAGGCAGCGCGCGCCTTGCATACGTTTGCATGCACGCCTACCATACGGTCTAGTATGGACATTTGCGCCGCCCTGTCAACCGACCGGCGGGGGTGAAATCGGGGCGAATGCTCGCCATACTCCTCCGGTTGGAGCCGTATGGATACTCCGCCAATGACCGTAAGCGCAGCACGCAGCGGGCGCCTGAGCGCCGACGACTGGGCCCGCGAAGCGCTGGACCAGATCGCCGAACAGGGCGTCGCCTCGGTGGCCGTGGAGCCGCTGGCGCGCCGCCTTGGCGTGACCAAGGGCAGCTTCTACTGGCACTTCCCGTCGCGCGATGCATTGCTGCAGGCGGCACTGGAGCGCTGGGAAACCGCGGAGCAGGAACTGGTGTTCGGCAGCCTGGAAGAGGTGGCGGACCCGCGCGAGCGCCTGCGTGCGCTGTTCCGGCTGGTCGCGCACGAGGTCAAGTCGCACGTCATCTACAGCGAACTGCTCAAGGCGCTGGACCACCCCGCCGTCAGCCCGGTGATCGGCCGCGTCTCGCAGCGGCGCCTGGACTACCTGACCGCCAGTTTCCGCCAGGCCGGCCTCAGCCGCACCGCCGCGCAGCACCGCGCGCGCCTGGCGTACGCCGCCTACGTCGGCTTCCTGCAGCTGAGCCTGCAGTTGCAGCAACCCCGCCTGCAGCACGACGAGTTCGAGGACTATGTCGAACACGTCATGCAGACCCTGATCCCCGCTTCCGAGGCAAGCCCATGAACGCAGCCCTGCACGACACCGCCATCGCGCAGACCGGCGCCCCCAGCCAGCTGGACGCCCTCAACCGCTGGGTGGCCGAGGTCGCCGCGCTGACCCGTCCCGCGCGCATCCACTGGTGCGACGGCAGCGACGCCGAGAACGACGCGCTGATCGCGCGGATGCAGGCGGACGGCACCCTGCTGCCGCTCAACGCGCAGACCCACCCGGGCAGCTGGCTGCACCGCTCGCACCCGGACGACGTGGCCCGCGTCGAGCACCTGACCTTCGTCTGCACCCCGGAACAGGACGAGGCCGGGCCGAACAACCACTGGATGTCGCCCGGGGACGGGCATGCGCGGATGGACGCGCTGTTCGACGGCTGCATGGCCGGCCGCACCCTGTACGTGATCCCGTACTGCATGGGCCCGATCGATTCGCCGCTGTCGCGTTGCGGCGTGGAGATCACCGACAGCCCGTACGTGGTCGCCAACATGCGCCTGATGACCCGGATGGGCGCCGCCGCGCTGGCCCGCATCGAACGCGAGGGAAGCTTCGTGCGCGGCCTGCATTCCACCGGCGAACTGGATCCCAACCGCCGCTACATCATGCATTTCCCGCATGAGCTGGCCATCAAGTCGTACGGCTCGGGCTACGGCGGCAACGCGCTGCTGGGCAAGAAGTGCCACGCGCTGCGCATCGCCAGCCACCAGGCCCGGCGCGAGGGCTGGCTGGCCGAGCACATGCTGATCCTGGGCGTGGAGAACCCGCAGGGCCGGACCCACTACATCGCCGCGGCGTTCCCGTCGGCCTGCGGCAAGACCAACCTGGCCATGCTGATCCCGCCCGAGGGCTACCGCGCGGCCGGCTGGAAGGTGTGGACGGTGGGCGACGACATCTGCTGGATGCGCCCGGGCGCCGACGGGCGGCTGTACGCGATCAATCCCGAGGCCGGGTTCTTCGGCGTTGCGCCGGGCACCTCGGCCGCCTCCAACCCGAACGCGCTGGCCACCATCCAGTCCAACACCATCTTCACCAACGTGGGCGTGACCGCGGACAACCAGCCCTGGTGGGAAGGCCTGGACAACGGGCAGCAGCCGGCGCTGGACTGGCGTGGCGAGCCCTTCGATGCCGCCAGGCGCCCGGCCGCGCATCCGAATGCGCGCTTCACCGTCAGTGCGAAGCAGTGCCCGTCGTACTCGCCGATGGCCGAGGACCCGCAGGGCGTGCCGATCTCCGCGATCGTGTTCGGCGGCCGCCGCGCCTCGCTGGTGCCGTTGGTGTTCGAGGCGCGCGACTGGACCCACGGCGTGCTGGTGGGCGCGGCGATGGGCTCGGAGACCACCGCCGCCGCGACCGGCGCGGTTGGCGTGATGCGCCGCGACCCGATGGCGATGAAGCCCTTCTGCGGCTACAACTTCGCCGACTACTTCGCGCACTGGCTGTCGTTCGACACCGATGGCGCGCAGCTGCCCAAGGTCTTCCACGTCAATTGGTTCCGCAAGGGCGAGGCCGGCAAGTTCCTGTGGCCGGGTTTCGGCGACAACCTGCGGGTGCTGGAGTGGATGATCGGCCGGGTGGAAGGCACGGCCGGCGCCGAGGCGACGCCGATCGGCGCCTTGCCGACCACGGGCGACCTCAACCTGGACGGCGTGTCGCTGACCGACGAGGCCCGCGAGCTGCTGTTCGGCTTCGACCGCGACGGCTGGCAGGCGGAATTCGCGAGCATCGGCGAGTACCTAGAGGAATACGGCGAGCGCATGCCCGCGGCGCTGAAGGCCGAACAGGCGCGGATCGCGGCGGCCCTGGCCGGCGGGTGAGCGCCCGGGCGGCTTAAACCTTCCGGCGCATGCCCGCATCACAAGGGGCATGCTGATCGCGACCATGAGCGCCCCCGCTGCCGAATCCCCCGCCGCCGTCGGCGCGGGCGAGCTCGCCGATCCCGCCCAACTGGACGGCGCGCTGGCGCGCCGCGCCGCCGCCGGGGACGTCGCCGCGTTCGAGTGCCTGTACCGCCGCCACGCCGGCCGCGTGCACGGGGTGATCGCGCGCCTGGTCGGCCAGGTCGGCGCCCGCGCCGAGGACCTGACCCAGGAGGCCTTCGTGCGGGCCTGGCAGGCGCTGCCGCGGTTCCGCTTCGAGAGCGCGGTGTCCACCTGGCTGCACCGGCTGGCGGTCAACACCGCGCTGATGGAGCTGCGCAGCCGGCGCGGCGGTCCGCGCTTCGACGCGGACGAGGACGCGCTGGATGACGTGGGCACGGCCGACTCCGCGGGCCGCGGCACGGCGCTGGGCATGGACCTGGAGCGCGCGGTCGCCACCCTGCCGCCGCGCGCGCGCGCGGTGCTGGTCCTGCACGACGTGGAGGGCTGGAAGCACGAGGAGATATCGGCCGAGCTGGGCATGGCGGTCGGCAGCTCCAAGGCGCAACTGCATCGCGCGCGGCACCTGCTGCGCGCGCGACTGGGAGACATGGCATGACCCACGACACCGAATCCGACTTGCACCTGCAGCTGCGTGGCCTGCGCCGCGAGCGTCCGCCGCAAGCCGACCTGTGGCCCGGCATCGCCGCGCGGCTGGAACCCCGCGCACAGGCCGCAAGCCGCAGGCGCCCCACGCGCCTGGCGCCGCTGGCGCTGGCCGCCTCGCTGGTGCTGGTGGCCGGCCTGGCGTGGAAGATGCCGGGCGACCCGCCGTCAGCCGCAGCCGCCCAGCCGCTGGTCGCACGCGAGGCCGATGCGCTGTCGCGCCAGTACCAGGGTGCGTTCCAGGAACTCGCGCGCCTGCCTCAGGCGTCCGACGCGGGGCTGTACGCCCCGGCCCTGCGGGAACTGGACCACAGCGCCAGCCAGATCCTGGGCGCGATCGAGCGCGACCCGCAATCGCGCCTGCTGCTCGACCAGCTCCGCCGCACCTATGCCCGTCGCCTGGCCATCGCCCAGCGCGCCACCCTGACCACCTGAGGATCCCCCGATGCGCAGCATGCTCTCCCTCGCCCTGTTGCTGGCCGCGGCCCCGGCCTTCGCGGCCACCCCCATCAACGAAACCCGTCCCCTGTCGTCCACCGGGCGCGTCGACATCGAGAACCTCAAGGGCCGCATCCAGGTCCGCGCCTGGGAGCGCGACGAAGTGAAGGTCGAGGGCAGCCTGGGCCGGGGCGCGGAGCGCCTGGTGGTCGAGGGCAACCGCGAGCGCCTGGAGGTGCGGGTGCGCTACCCGCGCAACAACCGCAACACCGAGCCCAGCGAACTGCTGCTGATGGTGCCGCGCCGCGCCGAGCTGGACATCGATTCGGTGGCCGCCGACGTCGACGTGAGCGGCGTCGCCCCCGCGCGCCTGTCGATCCAGAGCGTGAGCGGCGACGTGGTGGTGGCGGCCGCGCCGCGGACGCTGGAAGTGGAGAGCGTCAGCGGCGATGCCACCATCACCGTCAACAGCGCCGACGTGGACGTGCAGAGCGTCAGCGGCGACGTCCGCCTGCAGGGCCGGCTGGACGGCAGGGTGGAGGTCGAGAGCGTCAGCGGCGACGTCCGGGTGACGGTGGTCGGCGAGCGCGTGCGCGACCTGCGCGGGGCCACCGTGAGCGGCGACATCGGCATCCGCACCGCCCTGGCCGACGGCGGCGAGATCGCGCTGGAGTCGGTGTCCGGCGACCTGACGCTGGCCCTCCCGGCCGACGTGTCCGCGCGCGTTTCCGCCGAGAGCTTCAGTGGCGACCTGCGCGCACCGGGCGTGCAGGTGCAGCGCCCGAAGTACGGCCCGGGCGCGAGCTACCAGACCCGCTACGGCAGCGGCGGCGGCACGGTGCGCATGGAGACCTTCTCCGGCGATGCGGTGCTGCGGCTGGACTGAGCCGCACCGCTAGAATGGCCCCGCCACGGGTTCGCGCGGTGCGGGCCCGGCACGCTCGGAGCGGCGGTGGACGACAACCTCAAGGCGCTGGCCCACGCGGCCGGCGCAGCGGCGGCGGCGGGACGCTGGCAGGACGCGGAGCGCCTGTGGGGCCAGGTCCGCGCGCTGGATCCCGACAACGTGCAGGCGCTCTACAGCCTGGGCGTGCATGCCTTCCAGCGCGGCGAGCTGGGCGGCGCGATCGCCCTGCTCGACCAGGCGCGGCAACGCGCCCCGCGCGACCCGATGATTCCGCTCACGCTCGGCCGGGTGCAGCGCCAGGCCGGCCAGCCGCCGCAGGAATGGGCCGCCATCATCGCGGCGCTCGAGATCGATCCGTATTTCCTGCCCGGCCTGCTGGCCAAGGCCGAGTTCCTGGAGCGCCAGGCGCAGCCGAAGGCCGCGGCGGCGGTGTTCCGCGACGTGCTCAAGGTGGCGCCGCCGGAGGCCGAGTGGCCGCAGCCGCTGCGGCGCCGGCTGGAGCACGCGCGCAGCGCGGTCGAACGCGATGGCGAGGAGCTGCTGGAATTCCTGCGCGACCGCGTCGGCGCCAGCCGCGCGAGCGTCGATGCCCTGCAGCACGGGCGCTGGGACGAGGCGCTTTCGATCCTGGCCGGCAAGAGCGCGCCCTACCACTCGCAGTGCAACCAGCTGTACGTCCCGCGCCTGCCCGCGGTGACCTTCCACGACCCGGCCCGGTTCCCGTGGATCCCGGCGCTGCAGGCGCAGACCGCGGCGATCCGGGCGGAGCTCGAGGAACTGGTGCGTGGGCAGGCGGCGGAATTCGTGCCTTACGTGGCGTATGCGCCCGGCACGCCGGTCAACCAGTGGGGCGAGCTCAACCACTCGCGGGCCTGGAGTTCCTACCACCTGTGGGCGCACGGGCAGCCGGTCGAGGCGCACCTGGCGCAGTGCCCGCGCACGGCCGAGGCGCTGTCCGCCGTCGACCGGGTGGACATCGCCGGGCTGTGCCCGAACGCCATGTTCTCCGCGCTGCAGCCGCGCACGCGCATCCCGCCGCACACCGGCGAGACCAATGCGCGCCTGGTCGCGCACCTGCCGCTGGTGGTGCCGGAGCACTGCGCGTTCCGCGTGGGCTACGACTGGCGGACGTGGGAGGAGGGCCAGGTCTTCGTGTTCGACGACAGCATCGAGCACGAGGCGCGCAACGACAGCGACCAGCTGCGCGTGGTGCTGATCTTCGACGTCTGGAATCCGCTGCTGTCGCTGGCGGAGCGCGACATGGTCCAGGCGCTGTCCGTCGCGATGCAGGAGTTCCGCGCAGCCGCGCGTCCCTGAGCCCGCGCGGCCTGCGCGGGGCCGGCGCAGGCCGTATGCTAGGGACGAAGCCCCGCCGCGCCGCGGCATGCCGCCCCGAGGAGCGAAGATGCGCAATCCCCTGCACTGGATGTCACTGGCCCTGCTGGCGGGCGCCACCGCGGCGGCGGCGGCGGAACCCGCGCACCCGTGCGCGCGCATCGCCGACCCCATGCAGCGCCTGGCCTGTTACGACCAGGCCTACCCGCTGGCGCCCGGCGTGCTGGAGGAAGCGCGCCGGCAGGCGCAGGCGGCGTTCGGACTGGAGCGGGGCAGGGACGTGCCGCGCAACCCCGGCCAGTCGCAGGCAGAGGCCGATCCGGACCGGGTGCAGGGCAAGGTGGCCAGGGTCACGCACGGCAATGCCGGACAGCGCGTGATCACCCTGGATGGCGGGCAGACCTGGATGACCACCGAGTCCGTGTCCGGCGCGCAAATGCGCCCAGGCGATACCGTCACCCTGCGCAAGGGGCTGATGGGCAACTACATCCTCACCACCCAGGGCGGCGGCGTGGTGCGCGTCAAGCGCGTGCGCTGACCGCGGCCGCGTGGCGGCCATCGCCCGGCCCCTGAGCGCGGTGCAGGCGCGGCGTTGCGGTGCCGCGCTGGAGCGCCTGCGCGCGGGGCAGGTCGCGCAAGCGCTCGAGGATGCGCGCGGCCTGGCGCGCGAAGCGCCGGAGTCGGCGGATGCGCGCCAGTTGCTGGCGATGTGCCTGGCCGAGGCCGGCGACACCGCGGGCGCCGACGCGGCGTTCGACGCGGCACTGGCCCTCGCCCCCGGCAACGCCCAGGTCGCGGTGAACGCCGCGACCTGGTGGCGGCGGAGCGGACGCCCGCAGGCGGCGCTGTCTGCGTTGGAAGGCGTGCCCGAAGCGGCATCCATGCGCCTGCAGCAGGGGTTGGCCCTGCTGCAGGCCGGCGATGCGCCGCGCG